>DATDOO010000155.1:0-27245 GCA_035293245.1 Methylococcaceae bacterium | reverse complement strand
CAGCACCACGCCGATTTGGTCGCGCAGCAACTGCCAGGGCACGATGTTGGCGTGGTGCTCCATCGCCGTGATGAGGATTTCGTCCCCGGCCTTGAGATGGGTCCTGCCCCAGCTTTGCGCCACCAGGTTGATGGCCTCCGTGGCGCCGCGCACGAAGACGATTTCCTTGTCGCTGGCCGCGTTGAGGAAGCGCTGCACGCGGCCTCTGGCCGCTTCGAAATGGTCGGTGGCGCGCTGGCTCAAGGTGTGCACGCCGCGATGCACGTTGGCGTTGTCGTGCGCGTAATAGCGCTCCAGGGCTTCGATGACCGCCCGGGGCTTTTGCGCGGTGGCGGCGTTGTCCAGATAAACCAGCGGCTTGCCGTGCACATTCTGGTGCAGGACGGGAAAGTCGCGCCGTAAGGCGTATACGTCGTAAGTCATGAGTCGGGCTGGAGAGCAGGGGCTAGAGGGGCCAGTTTGGCGGAAAGTTGGGCTTCGACAAGGGCGCGCATCCCGGCGTGGCTCAGTTTCGTCGCCATCTCGTTGGCAAAGGCGAAGGTCAGCAAACCGCGCGCTTCGGTGTCCGACAGGCCGCGGGACTGCAAGTAGAAGACCGATTCCTCGTCCAGTTGCCCCACCGTGACGCCGTGGGAGCATTTCACGTCGTCGGCATAGATTTCCAGTTGCGGCTTGGCGTCGATTTCCGCTTCGGCGGATAGTAGCAGGTTGCGGCTGTTCATGGCGGCGTCGCTCTTCTGCGCCTGTTCGTGCACCACCACCCGGCCCTGGAATATGCCGCGGGCGTGGCCGGTGGCGATGCCCTTGTACGTTTCCCGGCTGACGGCGCGCGGCTCGCCGTGCTCGACGCGGACGTGATTGTCCAGGTGCCGCTGGCCGTCGGCGACAAACAGGCCGTTCAATTCGCACGCCGCGCCTTCGTCGAGGCGGGTGTGCACTTCCGTCCGGGCCAGCAGGCCGCCGAAGGCGAAATTGTGGTGCTTGAACACCGAACTTTTCCCCTGGCGGAGGTAGTTGCCGCCGAAGTGCCAGGCCCGCTCGCTGTCGCATTGGAGCTTGGTAAGCGTGAGATGGGCGTTGTCACCCAGCAGGATTTCGCCGGCCGATACGCTCAGGCGGCTGGAATCGCCGCCGAGGAAAATCTCCACGATCTCCGCTTCCGCGCCGGATTCCAGCAGGATCAGGTTGCGGGTGGCGGCCAGGGACTCGGCCGTCGAGCCCCAATGAACGATCTGCAAGGGCCTGTCCAGCCGTGAGCCGGCGGCGAGGCGCAGATAAACCCCATCGCGGAAGTTCGCGGTATCGAAGTGGATGAACCCGTGATTTTCCCGCTCCATGATCCGGCCGAAATGCCGTTCGACCTGCGCCGGCTTTTCCTGAAGGGCGTAAGCCAGGTCGCAGATTATCCCGGCGGCTTGCGGCAGCACGCTCAAGGCGGGAAACAGCAGCCCGTCCACGAACACCAGCCGGTAAGCGTCCGCCAACAGCCAGCCGTCCAGCGGCGGCGCGACCGCCGCGGGCGTTGCGACCGGCGTGAAGCGCTGCTGCGCCAGGTCGGCGATGCGGGTGAATTGCCATTCTTCCGCCCGGGGCGAGGGAAAACCTTCGGCGGCGAACGATTGCGCGGCCTTGGCGCGCAACAGGTACAGCCAGGAAGGCTCCCGGCTTGGCGCGTGGGCAGGGAGACGTTCTTGCGGGGCGAAAGCGGTGCGCATGACCATCAGCCAGCCGCTGCCGAGGGTTGGGATTCGAGCCAGCCGTAACCTTTCGCTTCCAGTTCCTGGGCGAGTTCCGGGCCGCCGGAGCGGACGATGCGCCCTTGTGCCAGCACGTGCACGTAGTCGGGCTTGATGTAGCTCAACAGGCGCTGGTAATGGGTGACCAGAATGAACGAGCGCTCCGGGGAGCGCAGCGCATTGACCCCGTTGGAGACGATCTTCAGGGCGTCGATGTCCAGTCCGGAATCGGTCTCGTCCAGGATGCACAGCTTCGGTTCCAGCACCGCCATCTGCAGGATTTCGTTGCGCTTCTTTTCGCCGCCGGAGAAGCCTTCGTTCACCGAGCGGTACAGGAACTGCTCGTCCATCTCCACCAGTTTGATCTTGCGCTTGACCACCTGCAGAAAATCCAGCGCGTCCAGTTCGGAGAGGCCCCTGTGCTTGCGCACGGCGTTGAGCGCCGCCTTGAGCAGGGAAACGTTGCTGACGCCGGGAATTTCCACCGGATACTGGAAAGCCAGGAACACCCCTTCGCGGGCCCGTTCTTCCGGCGGCATGGCGAGCAAATCCCTGCCCAGGAAGTCGACGCTGCCGGCGGTCACTTCGTAGCCGTCCCGTCCCGCCAGCACGTGGGACAGCGTGCTCTTGCCCGAGCCGTTCGGCCCCATGATGGCGTGCACCTCGCCCGGCTTCACTTCCAGGTCGATGCCCTTGAGGATGGGTTTGTCTTCCACGCGGGCGTGGAGATTTTGGATTTTCAGCATGGTCGAGTCTGGTTGGTCAATTCGTTTGCAGGTTGGGTTAGTGGTTTTCCGCGTAACCCAACATCCCATGTTGGGTTACGGCGAGGACGCCTAACCCAACTTACAATTTCCTCACGTTCGCGTTTGGATGGCCTTAGCCCACACTGCCTTCCAAACTCACCCCCAGCAAATTCTGCGCTTCCACGGCAAATTCCATGGGCAGTTCCCTGAATACGTCCTTGCAGAAGCCGTTGACGATCATGGACACGGCGTCCTCGGCGGACAGGCCGCGCTGCTGGCAGAAGAACAACTGGTCGTCGCCGATTTTCGAGGTGGTGGCTTCGTGTTCCACCCGCGCCGTGGGTTGCTGCACCTCGATGTAAGGGAAGGTGTGCGCGCCGCACCGGTCGCCGATGAGCAGGGAGTCGCACTGGGTGTAATTGCGCGCGTTGACGGCGCCAGGGAGTACCTTGACCCGGCCGCGGTAGGTGTTCTGCGCGTGGCCGGCGGAAATGCCCTTGGAGACGATGGTGCTCTTGGTGTTCTTGCCGATGTGGATCATCTTGGTGCCGGTGTCGGCCTGCTGGTGGTGGTTGGTGAGCGCCACCGAGTAGAACTCGCCCACCGAGTTGTCGCCCTTGAGGATGCAGCCCGGATATTTCCAGGTGATCGCCGAGCCGGTTTCCACCTGGGTCCAGGAAATGTGCGAATTCCGTCCCTTGCAGATGCCGCGCTTGGTGACGAAGTTGTAAATCCCGCCGCGGCCTTCCGCGTCGCCGGGATACCAGTTCTGCACCGTGGAATACTTGATGCGCGCGTCGTCCAGCGCCACCAGTTCCACCACGGCGGCGTGCAACTGGTTCTCGTCGCGCATGGGCGCGGTGCAGCCTTCCAGGTAGGAGACGTGGCTGCCCTCGTCGGCGATGATGAGAGTGCGCTCGAATTGCCCGGTGTTGGCGGCGTTGATGCGGAAATAGGTGGACAATTCCATGGGGCAGCGCACGCCCTTGGGAATGTAAACGAAAGAGCCGTCGGTGAACACCGCGGAGTTCAGGGCGGCAAAGAAGTTGTCCGCCACCGGCACCACGCTGCCCAGATACTGGCGCACCAGTTCCGAGTGTTCGCGCACCGCTTCCGAGATGGGGCAGAAGATCACCCCGGCCTCGGCCAGCTTTTCCCGGAAGGTGGTCGCCACCGACACCGAGTCGAACACCGCGTCCACCGCCACGCCCGCCAGCCGCGAGCGCTCATGCAAGGGCACGCCGAGCTTCTCGTAGGTTTCCAGCAGCTTCGGGTCCACCTCGTCCAGGCTCTTGGGCCCATCCTTGCGGCTTTTGGGGGCGGAATAGTAGCTGATGGCCTGGTAGTCGATGGGATCGTAGCGCACGTGCGCCCAGCGGGGCTCGACCATGCCTACCCAGCGGCGATAGGCCTTGAGCCGCCAGTCGAGCAGCCATTCCGGTTCGTCCTTGACGGTGGAGAGGGCGCGGATCGTGTCCTCGTCCAAGCCGGGCGGAAAGGTGTCCGCCTCCAGTTCGGTGACGAAACCGGGCTTGTAGTCCTGGGCGATGATTCTTTCGAGGGTCTGTGCGGACATGGTGCTTACTCGGTGTCCTTGGCGCGGCCGGTTTGGGGCGAAGTCAGCGCGGAGAGCGGGATCAGGATTTCCTCGCGACGCTCCTGGGTGGGGCGGAGCAGATCCGCCAGCGTGACCGCGTCCAGCGCGGCGCGCAGGGCCTGATTGATGACGCTCCAGTGGCCGCGCACGCCGCAGGAGGCGGCCTGCTGGCAATGGGACTCCGCGATGGCGCAGTCGGTCAGGGCGATGGGGCCTTCCAGCGCGTCGATGATACGTGCCACCGAAAGACGCTCGGGCAGGTCCGCCAACACATAGCCGCCGTGCGAACCGCGCACCGAACGGACAACGCCGGCGCGGGCGAGCATTTTCAGAACCTTGCTGACGGTCGGAAGTGCGATGCCGCTGCGCGCGGCGAGTTCGGCCGCCGCGTGCACTTCGCTTTGCGCGCGCGCCATCTGGCCCAGCAGGATAAATGCGTAGTCGGTGAGTTTGCCGATGCGGATCATGGGGGTATCTCCTTAGGGGACCATTTTAGTGCTATTTCTGCGCAAGGTCAAAGCCGAAATGCCGGACAAGAATGATTCCTGAGAAAACAGGTCATATAATGCGTTCACGACACTACTATAAGACTCTCGAGGAGAGAACCCCATGAAATATCTCTATTGGCTGATGGCGATCCTGGCCGTGATGTACGTGCTGCCGGTCCTGACCAAATCCGGCGACAGCATCAACGGTTCCAACATGAAGACCGCCGACAAGTCGGCGATGCACGTCACCAAATACCTGCCTGCCGATGATCGGGTCATCTTCAACACCGCTTACGGCATCGTGAAGGAAATCAAGATGGAAGAGGGCGGCGAAGACGCGTTTCTCTCCAGCGTCAAGGGCTTGAAGCCCCAGGAAGTGATCGATCTGGCAAGGAAGGAAGTCAACGCCCGCATCGCCAAGGGCGACGGCAAGTTCGCCGCTTATAAGGACTGGGACGACATGATCGCCAAACTGACCAAGTTGAAGGAGTCGCCCAAGAAGCGGAACTGATGTTCCGCGCGGCGGGCGTTTACGGCGCGCCGCCCCGCTTGTCCAGCAACCAGCGCCGTTTTTCCAGAATCCGCTCGGCGTCGGCATCCAGCGCCGCCAGCGTCTCCTTGAGCGTCGCCTCGCCGCGGATGGCCCGCTCGACCTGGTAGGCGATTTTCCCCGCGATGCGCTCCCACTCGGGGATTTTCGGCGTGGCGCGCACCTGTCCCAACTGTTCGCGGAAGGCCGCGACGCGCCGCTCGCGCGCGATCTCGGGCGATTCCCAGGCGCTGGCGCGTGCCGGCAGGTCTCCGCTCAGGGCGTAAAAGCGGGCCTGGATTTGCGGGTCGGTCAGAAAGGCAATCCAGCGCCGCGCCGCTTCCTTGTGCTGCGAGCCGGAAGACAGAACCAGGCTGGCCCCGCCGGCCAGGGATACGCCGGCGGCGGCGCCATCGAAAGACGGCAAGGGGGTGGTGTCCCATTCGTCCTGCAGGCTGGGCGGCAGGCGCTTGCGAAACTCGCCCACATTCCACGGACCGCTCAGGTACAGGGAAAAAAGCCCTCTGGCGAATTCCTGGTAGAGATTGGATATCTGGCTCACCCCCAGGGCCGGCGCGTAGCCCTGGCGGAACAGGTCCAGATAAAGCGCAAAGGCTTTTTCGACCTCGGGGCTGCGGAAGTTGCCGTGGCGCGCGTCCCGGTCCAGCAGTTCCCCGCCCATCTGCCAGGCCAGCAACACCGGCATTTCCCATTCGTTGACCGGCAGCAGGATGGCGAAGCGTCCGGTTCGGCCCGCTTTCATCCGCTCCATGGCGGCCAGCCACTCCTCCCAGCGGCGCGGCGGCCGCTCCAGCCCGGCCTCCTTCAGCCAGTCCTTGCGGTAGAACAGCACCCGGGTGTCCACGTACCAGGGCAAGCCGTAAAGCCGCTCGCCGATACGGTTGGTCTCCAGGATGCCGGGGAAGAAGTCCGCCGATTCACTCTTGGCCAGCCGCGCGTCCAGGGGCTCCAGGGCGCGGAGGGCGACGAATTCCGGTAGCCAGGTGTTGCCCAACTGGAACACGTCGGGCAGCACATCGCCGGCGTAGGCGGTGAGCAGCTTTTCGTGCGCGGCGCTCCAGGGAATCTGCTGTACCTGGACGGTGACGTCCGGATTGCGCCGTTCGAATTCCGGCACCAGTTGCCGCACCAACTCGCCCTCCCGGCCCATGGCCCAAAAGTGCAGGGTTTCGCCCGGTTCGGACGGCGCGCAAGCGGCGAGAAGCGCGCCGAGCAGCGCCAGCGTCATGCCGGATCGGCACGGCAAGGTTTGAAGCCGGCGGTTCATCGTCGTAGCATGGACGCGCGCGCCATCGAACCATCGAATAAGAATATGAAACGCCACCTGTTTTTTCCGATTGCCGTATTGCTCTCCAGCCTTGCCTGGACGGCTCCGCGGGCGGAGGAAAGCGACGCCGCCGAAACCGGCGCCTGCGCCGGGGAAAACTGCCCGGACATGCCGCCCGTCCAACATGACGGCCGCGTCAGCCTGCGCTTTTCCTCCGTCAAGATTCGCACCTTGCTGGGCATTCTCGGCGATGTTTCCGGTCTTTACATCTATGCCACCCAATCGGTGGACGGATTTGCCAGCCTGCGGGTAAACAATGCGCCCTGGGAGCAAATCCTCAAGAGCCTGGTCGGCAAGCATCGCTGGGTTTACCGGCAGAACGGCGATTCGATCATCGTCGGCCCGGAAGCGGAAGTCGAGTGGGCCATCGAACGCAAGGTCTTCCAGTAGTTTGAGTCGCCGATCCATGCGTTTCCCTCATCCGCTCATCGCCGGCATCCTGCTGCGCCGCTACCAGCGTTTTCTCGCCGACGTGCGTCTGGACGACGGCCGCGAAATCACCGCCCACACCCCCAACACCGGCTCCATGCTGGGCTGCTGCCGGCCGGGCAGCCGGGTCTGGCTGCGCGATACGGGCAATGCCGCCCGCAAATATCCCCTGTCCTGGGAACTGGTGGAAGCGGAACCGGAGGTGCTGGTGGGCATCGACACCGGCCGCGCCAACGCCCTGGTGCGGGAGGCGGTGGAATCCGGGGTGGCCAGCGAGTTGCAAGGCTACGCAAGCATCCGCCAGGAAGTGCGTTACGGCGAGGAAAACAGCCGCATCGATTTGCTGTTGGAAGACGGCGGGTGCCGCTGTTACGTGGAGGTGAAAAACGTCACCCTGGTGGAAGGCCGCGCGGCCCTGTTCCCGGATGCGGTCACCCAGCGCGGCGCCAAGCACCTGCGCGAATTGGCGGCCATGGTCCGCCAGGGGCACCGGGCGGCGATTTTCTTCTGCGTGCAGCGCGGCGACGCCCGGGAGCTGCGGCCGGCGGACCGCATCGATCCGGTATACGGCCGCACCCTGCGCGAAGTGATGGCCGCCGGCGTGGAGGCGCTGGCTTACCGGGCCGACGTCACGCTGGAAAGCATCGTTCTGCGGATCCGCCTGCCGGTGGTTTGTCCGGATTGAAGCAGTGAAACGATCCGCGTATGGTTCGTGCCACGGGCGTTCGATGTGGTTTTGCCCTCACCCCTGCCCCTCTCCCGGAGGGACAATGCCGTTAAGTTAAGGCTTAACCGCTCGCCCTGAGCCTGTCGAAGGGTGGGCGGTTAAGCCATTCATGGTTCGACAAGCTCACCACGAACGGCTTAACTTAACGGCACTGCCCGGATGGAGAGGGGTTCGACTCCCTTCTCCCCGCGGGAGAAGGGCGGGGGATGAGGGCCTGCGGCGCATTGCATGGCGTAATCGCCGATTTCAACTTCTGTTTTTTAGGATGAAGGACTCGACATGACGTACGTTCTGCTTGGACTCCTGGCCGTATTCCTCCTCATGTTGTTTTGGGCGATCTCCCTGTACAACGGCCTGGTCACCCTGCGCAACCGCTTCAAGAACGCCTTTGCCCAGATCGACGTGCAACTGAAGCGCCGCTACGACCTGATCCCCAATCTGGTGGAAACCGCCAAGGGGTACATGAAGCACGAGCGGGAGACCCTGGAAGCGGTCATCGCCGCCCGCAACAGCGCCAGCAAGGCCGCCGCATCCGTGGCCGGCAATCCCGCCGATGCCGCCGCCATGCACGAACTGGCCAAGGCGGAGACCGCCCTGTCGGCGGGGCTGGGAAAGCTGTTCGCCCTCAGCGAGGCCTACCCGGACCTCAAGGCCAACCAGAACATGATGCAGCTCAGCGAAGAGCTGACTTCCACGGAAAACAAGATCGCCTTCGCCCGCCAGGCTTTCAACGACGCGGTCACCGAATACAACGTCGCCACCGAGCAGTTTCCCGGCAACATCGTGGCGGGGCTGTTCCGCTTCATGCCGGCGGAGCTGATGGAGGCCACCGAATCCCCCGAAGAGCGCCAGGCGGTCAAAATCCAGTTCTAGGCGGGTGCCGTGAACTTCTTCGCCGAGCAGGACCGGGCGCGGCGGGCCTCCCGCCGGGGCGTGCTGTGGTTTTCCCTGGGGGTAATCACCATCTTCGTGGCGGTGGACCTGCTGGTGGCGGTCATCACCGGCTGGACGATCCATAAACCCCTCTTGCCGCCCCTGGCGCACCTGGGGATATTTGCCGTGGTACTGCTCACCGTGCTGGTGGCCACCATCCGTCGCCGGATGGAACTGGGATCGGGGGGCGACGCGGTGGCCAAAATGGTCGGCGGAAGGCGGGTGGAAATCGACACCCGCGACCTTCTGGAAAAGCGCCTGCTCAACGTGGTGGAGGAAATGGCCATCGCCTCCGGGATTTCCGTGCCCCGCGTTTACATCCTCGACAGGGAAGAGGGCATCAACGCCTTCGCCGCCGGCTACAGCCCCAACGAGGCCGTGGTGGCGGTCACCCGCGGGACCCTCACGCAACTGACCCGCGACCAGTTGCAGGGGGTGATCGGCCACGAGTTCAGCCACATCCTCCACGGCGACATGGGCCTGAACATCCGCCTGTTGAGCTGGATCAGCGGCCTTCTGGGCCTGTTCATCCTGGGCCGCTTCGCCCTGCGCATCGGCATGGAAGCCGACGATTTCCGCGCCGCCGTTCCCCTGTTTGCCCTGGGCCTCGGGCTGTGCGCCCTGGGCTTCATCGGCATGCTGTACGGCCAGGTCATGCAGGCCGCCGTATCCCGGCAGCGGGAATATCTCGCCGACGCCTCCGCCGTGCAGTTCACCCGCAATCCGGAGGGCATCGGCGGCGCGCTGCGGCGCATCGCCGGCTACCGTCCACAGACGCAACTCGTCCATCCCAACGGCGAAACCTTGTCCTACATGTGTTTCGGCGCGGCGGTGCGCAAGGCCACTGCCGGAATGTTCGCCACCCATCCGCCCGTCGAGGCGCGCATCGCCAGGATTTACGGCCGGCGCATGCCCGCCATCCTGGCAGCGCCGCCGGAAGAGGGCGCGGCCCCGGCAGCCCCGGCCGAAGCCATGGGTTTCGCAGCGGCTCAAACCCCTCAAGCGCCTTCCGCTCCCGCCGCAAGCCCCCTGGCCGCCGCCGGCTGGCTGGCTCCCGAGCAGGTGCAGGCCGCCCACCGTTTCCTCGCCGGCCTGGAACCGGCCCTGGGTCAGGCCATCCACGACCCCCAGACTGCCCAGGACGTGGTGGCCGCCTGCCTCATGCTGGTGGAGCCGGCCCAGCGCCAACGCCAGTTGGCGTTTCTGAAAGAGGAACTGCCCACCTTGCGCTTTGCCGCGCTGGAAACCCTGATCGCCGCCATCGGCAAGCTGCCGGAAGCCCGGCGCATGGAGATGGTGGAACTGGCGTTGCCGGCCCTGACCGGCCTGGACGATTTCCAGCAACGCCTGTTCCTCAAGCGCATGCGCCGCCTGGCGCTGGCGGACGACTTCCTGTGCCTGCAGGAATTTCTGCTGCTCAAGGTGGTGGAATACCGCCTGGGCTGCCGCTTCACGGCGGTACGGAACATGTCCGCCAAGCCGCTGCGCAAGCTGAACGACGCCGTCGCCCTGCTGCTCTCCGCCCTGGCCCACGCCTCGGGCGAGAAAGCCGCCGACGCATTCTTAAGCGGCATTCCCCACCTGCAAGGCAACTGCCGCAACCTGGCGCCGGAACCCCTGTCCGCCCTCACCCTGGAGCGCATGGACCAGGCCCTGGAACAGCTCCTGCAATTGCAGCCCCTGGACAAACCCCTCGTCCTGGACGCCGCCGTCGCCATCATCACCTACGACGGCAAGACCACCGGTCATGAACTGCTGCTGTTGCGCGCCCTGTGCGCGGGTCTGGATGTGCCTTTGCCGATTACGGTGGGTTTTGGGGCTGCGGCAAACCCTGATTAACTACGTCCCAAAGTCTCACGTTTCGTTCGCCTTTACAGGCTGGGCAGGGGTGTATTTCGGGAGTTTTGCGGCGTGCAAGAACCTCCCTACGTTGCGCCTCGTTCCGAGGCGATGTCGCCGACGAGAGGATTCGCATAGCATGCATCCTATGAAAAGCGCAGGTTATTGCGTTGCGTCCGCTTTGTCAGCCAAACCCTACGTAATTTTCAGCCGTCGGCTGACTTGTATTTGACCATTACTATGCTTTTCTTCGCTTTGATGTGGCCTTGATCACATTTTAACGACCCGGTTGAGCAAGTGCCGGGTTCGGCAGGACCAAAAACAGATTGCGAGGAGGACGATAGCCATGTTCCAAAAAATCCAGCAAGCTTTCGCTGCGAAGCCCGAAGCCCGAAGCCCGAAGCCCGAAGCCGTATAAGAATTCAACTCTTATCAAAGCACTTCTATCCCTTATATTAGGATCATCAGCTTCAACCGAAGCGGCTATATCAACATTCAACGACAAAAGCGCTTTTCTCACGGCTGCAGGCGCTACCAGTGCGACTGGACCAATACCTATATTTCGCTGCAGAACGACCTCTATAACGCTCGGCTCGGTGACACTATCGCGAGGGCCTGGAGCTACGGAACTTTGCGCTGGAGATGATTCACCCTTGCTTCCTGGACACGACATGACGCTGAGTGGTGTTGAAAATATAAATATGGTTTTTTCGGCACCCGTATTTGCCTTCGGTTTCGGGTTCATTGAGCCGACCTCCCTCGGGGTAAGAGCACCCTTTGTTGACTCCACGTTTAGAGTAACTCTTCTCAGCAGTGGGGTGGTCGTTGGCTCCTTTACTTTTAATGCGCCAAACGATGTTGCCTATTTCGTTGGTGTGTCATCTGACACAACCTTCAATCGAGTAGAGATAAGGGAGATAGTTGGTACTAACGATAACGAATTCTTTGGAGAGGTCTATACCTCGTCTGACCCTGATAACGACGGCCTTGTCGCTCCCCCAGACAACTGCCCCCTCACTGCTAACCCGGACCAAGCCGACTTGGACGGGGACGGTCACGGCGATGCCTGCGACGACGATTGGGATGGAGATGGCATTTCCAACGTTTCCGACAATTGCCCTGTGAATCCCAATCCGGATCAGCTCGATTCGGACGGGGATGGTCAGGGCGATGCCTGCGATGACGATGACGATAACGACGGTTCCGATGACCCTGGGGACAACTGTCCGCTCCAGGGCAACGCGGATCAGGCCGACCTGGATGGCGACGGTACGGGCGATCCCTGCGATGCCGACGACGACAACGACGGAATTCTCGATGCCAGCGACAATTGTCCAATCCATGCCAACCCCGACCAGGCAAACAACGACCTCGATACCCAGGGCGATGTTTGCGACGGGGACGACGACAACGATGCGGTGCTGAATGCCGCCGACAACTGTCCTTTCAGCGCCAACCCGGATCAGGCCGACAGCGACGGGGACGGGCTGGGCAACGTCTGCGACGACGACAAGGACGGCGACGGTGTTGTGAACACCGGGGACAATTGCCCGCTGAATCCCAATGCGGATCAGCTTGATTCGGACGGCGACGGCGCGGGCGATGCCTGCGACGATGACGACGACAACGACGGACGCGCCGATCCGGCGGACAACTGCCCCGCCACGGCCAACGCGGATCAGGCGGACCTGGACGCCGACGGCATCGGCGACGCGTGCGATGCAGACGTGGACGGGGACGGTGTCGCGAACCCCGCGGACAACTGCCCGCTGGCGAGCAATCCCGGCCAGGACGACTCCGACGGAGACAGCGAGGGCGACGTTTGCGATGCGGACGATGACAACGACGGAATCGGCGATGCCGGCGACAACTGCCCGCTCGTCGCCAACAATGATCAAACGGATGGGGACGCCGATACGCGGGGCGATGCCTGCGACGATGATCTGGATGGCGATGGCATAGGGAACGCCTTCGATAACTGCCCATCCATCGCCAACAGCGCCCAGCTCGATTTCGACGGCGATGGCGCGGGCGACGTGTGCGACGCGGACCAGGACGACGACGGGGTGGTCAACGCCGCTCCCGATCTTTGCCCGTCCACGCCTCCCGGCGAGACCGTCGATCCGGCCACCGGCTGCACGATTGTCCAGTTGGTGCCGTGCGCTGGCCCCGTGGGGACGACGGAGAAATGGAAAAACCACGGCCAGTATCAAGCCATGGCAGCCAAGACCGCGAAGAGCTTCTTCGAACAGGGCTTGATCAGTGAAGCACAGAGGGGCGCCTTCGTCTCGGCGGCGGCGGAATCGGGCTGCGGGAAGTAACAGCGGGTTGGATCAAGGCGGGAAGACTTTGGTCTTCCCGCCCTTGTTTTGTGGAGTAGCCCGCGTAGGGCGCGCTGAGGTACGAAGCGCACCGATCGCGAACTATGCGCCTCCTAACGTCGGCACATCCTACATGCGGGAGTCCCACCGCCTTCGCTTAATTCACCGGGGCGACGTTAATGCGGATTCGCAATCGGATTCCAACACCTTTCCAAAGCCATGTAGGGTATGCACCGCATACCATTCCGGAGTCCGCCGGTTAACCGAGATCTTGAAAAGGTACAGAAACGTACCCTACCTGGCTGGACGGTGCAATAGGAACGCGCCGAATGTTGCTCAACATGCGGCTGAATACATGATGGGGTATTCGGCGCGCGTTTTTATTAGGGGTTTGATATGGCAAATGAACCGAAGTTTGAGTTTGTAAAATTGGTATATGACGAATGGAAATATCGACATGATGGTTATTGGAAGTCATTATATCGTTGGTGCGTAGCAATCGCTACGTTGTTAGTTATTCCGTTCGTGCAGCCAGAAATAGTAAACAAATTACAGAATGCAACAATTATCTTTCCGGGCATCGCAGTAGTTATGGCGGCGATCTCGTTTTTGCAGTTAAAGACGGAGATTGGTCATGTTGAATCGTTGCGCAAAATCTATGTGTTGCATCACCCAGAAATACTCGATCCAAGTGCTCATATAACCGAAGACAGAGCTATTGCTGTCTTGCGATCAATGGTTGGAGTTTTGCCTGCCATCATATTTTGTGCAACTGTATTTCTAGGCTTTTTGGAGTGGAGCATAATTTCTCAACACCTAATCCAGGATGGCGGATATATATCGTTTACCACTTACATGATTTATGTGCTTACATCTGCATGTTTTACGGCATTGCTTGTGTATATAGTTTGGAAAATTAGGTAAACGCTGGGTACAATTGAGGATAGATGTATTGCGCCGCATGCGGAATTTCCCATGCGGCGCATACGCGTAGAACCACCATTACAACCTTACGGGTCGGTCAACTGTAACAACGTCGGAAATGCATGATGTCCAATAAACCCCTACTTGCCGGTATCGCCATAACCGCATTGTCACTGTCCCTACACGCGGCGGACCCTGCCAAAGGACTGAGCCCGCGTAGGTTGGGGTGACGGCAGGAACCCCAACACGTCAGCGCACGATCAGGCGTTAATCGTTGGGGTTCGCGGACTCACCCCAACCTACAATATTCCGTTTCCAATGCCGAATCCCAGCGAGATGGCCTGCTTCATCCTCGCGCCATTTCCGGCTTGCTAGGGCGTACCAATAATGATACGGTGACGCCATGGACAAGCCCCTCCTGGACGTTCGATTTTTCAAGACGGAGAACGGCGCCGAGCCGGTGCGCGATTGGCTGAAATCGTTGTCCGCAATGGATCGTAAAGCGGTCGGCGAAGACCTCAAGACGGTTCAATTCGGTTGGCCTCTCGGCATGCCGCTGGTGCGGAAAATGGGCAAGGACCTGTGGGAAGCGCGTGTCCATATGGAAGGACGAATTGCCCGGGTTTTGTTTACGGTTTCGGGTGGGGTCATGGTATTGCTGCACGGTTTCGTCAAGAAGTCGGACAAGACCCCGAAGTTCGATCTCGATCTGGCGAAGTAGCGCCTCAAACAATTGATGGGCGAGCGATGAACGAAAAACACGTCGGCGGTGGTTTTGATGAGTTCCTGGCCGAGGAAGCGCTTCTGGAAGAAGCGACGGCCGTGGCTGTCAAGCGGGTGATCGCGTGGCAGATCGAGCAGGAAATGCGGGCGCAAAAACTGACCAAGACCGCGCTCGCCGAGAAGATGCACACCAGCAGGGCGGCGCTCAATCGCTTACTGGACGAGACCGACACCAGCCTGACCCTGACAACACTGGCCAGCGCGGCGGCAGTGCTGGGCAAGAAACTCAAAATCGAGTTGGCGTCGACTTGATGATCGATCGCTCCTACGCTCCGCGTGGCAATGAGTCTGGAGGTCGCCATTCCGCCAAGCTTCCTCCGCATCCATTCTCGCTGCGGGGATGCGCAACCTTGAGAGCCTTCTCCGTTTCCGTCCAAAAACCGGGTTTCTGACGGAAACGCCGTACACTCCCTTTCCAATCAATAGCCCGCACAGGTCGGGGTGACGGAAGGAACCCCAACACGTCCGCGCACGATCAGGCGTTAATAGTTGGGGTTCGCGGACTCATCTCAACCTATAAAATTCCGTTTCCAATGCCGAATCCCGGCGAGATGGCCTGCTTCATCCTCGCCACGTTTTCAGCCAGCGTTCCGCCGGGATGGAACGCGCTGCGGCTGCCGGCCACGAGATCGGTGGCGCCGGCGGCGACCAGGCCGGGGATGTTGTCGAAGGACACCCGGCCATCCACCTGGATGGGGATGTGCAAGCCCCGCTCGTGTAAGAATTTCCGGCAATCGGCGACCCGTCTTCGGGCGTAGGGCACCTGGGATTCGCCTTTCTGCCCGGCAAAGCCGGGGTTGATGAGCATCAGCAGCACAAAATCCAGCCGGTCGATGCAGTATTCCAGAACCGAAAACGGGGTGGTGGGCATCAGCGCGATTCCGGCCTGAGCGCCGCTGTCGCGGATCAGGCACAGCAGCCGGTCGACGTGGAAGGCGGATTCGTAATGGAAGCTGATGCGCTGGACACCGATCTTCAGCATTTCCTGGATGAAGAATTCGTTGTTCTGCACCATCAGGTGCACGTCGAAGGGCAGGGTGGTCTTTTTCCGGGCCTGTTGAACGACCTCGATGCCCATGGGCATGCTGGGACTGAAGTGGGCGTCGATCAGGTCCACGTGCAGGAAATCGATTCCGGCGGATTCCATCCTTTTCAATTCCGCTTCGATATTGCACAGGTCGCAGCAGATCAGCGAAGCGGATATGGCCGTCCGATTTTTTGAAGGGGTCATGGGTTCAGTGTTCCAGATAAGCCGCTTCGATGGCCATGAACGCCTCCCCCAACCCGGCCACCGCCCGGTAAAAATGAGCGGACGGCGCATGGGCCAAATCGTGGAAGAACTTGGGCAGCCAGGAAAAAAGGTGCGCCTGGACGAATTCCTTCTGCCGATCATCGCCTTCCGCCGTCAGCAGCGACATGGCTTCCAGTACGGCGGCGGCGTGGTCTTCCGGTTCGCGGACATCCTGTTGCCGGGCTATCCCCAAGCGCGCGAGGTCGTCGCGCAGCCGGGCCAGGGGCTTTTCCATGAGGAAGCCGCTCAGATACCAGGAGCCGTAGGGCAGGAGTTCGCCCTGCGTCACGCCGATGAATAGGGCCTGAAATTCTTCCGCGACGGTTTTGGCGTCAGAATCCCGCGCGGCTTGCCCCAGGGTGTTCAAGGTGCGTTCCATGTCCGTATCGCCCGCTGTTGCAAGGCTTCCCAGACGTTGCAGCAACTCCGCATCGGGCGGGGCCGCGAGCAGCCGCGCCAGCAGCGCGTAAAGATGGGCGCGCCAGGCGCGCTCCTCGGCGGATTCGTTCACTCCTTCACCCCGCCCAGCATTAGGCCCTGGATGTAATAGCGTTGCAAGGCCAGGAATACCAGCAGCACCGGCAGGATGGTCAGCACCGAGCTGGCCATCATCAGCTCGGTGTCCTGCACGTGCTCGCCCATGAGGTTGGCCAGAGCCACCGGCAAGGGTTGCAGCGTATCGTCGGACAGCACGATGAGCGGCCACATGAAGTCGTTCCAGGTGCCCATGAAGGTGAACAGGGCCAGCGTGACCAGAATCGGCTTGCACAAGGGCAGGACGATGGACCAGAAAATGCGGAATTCCCCCGCCCCGTCGGTGCGCGCCGCGTCCAGCAGGGAATCGGGGATGGACTGGGCGTGCTGGCGGATGAGGAAAATGCCGAACAGGCTGGCCATGCCGGGCACGATCACCCCGCCGTAAGTGTTCACCAGCCCGAGGCCCTTGAGCATCAGAAACAGAGGCAGCATGGCCACCTGGGCCGGCAGCACCATGGAGGCCAGCAGCATCTGGAACAGCCGGTCGCGCCCCGCGAAGCGCAGCTTGGCGAAGGCGTAGCCGGCCATGGAATTGAGCAACAGGGAAATCGCCGTCACCGTCAAAGACAGAAAGGCGCTGTTGAGCAGGTAACGCCCCAGGTTGAGGCGCTCGAACAGCGCCCGGTAGTGTTCCAGGGTGGCCGTTTCCGGCCACAGGGGCGGCGGGAATTGCGTGGCTTCCATGCCGGACATGAAGGACACGGACAGCATCCAGACCAGCGGGAACAGCGTCAGTCCCGCGCCGAGCAAAAGGAGGCCGTTGACCAGCCCTGTCCTGAGCATCGTCGAAGGGAGCGACGCGAGCCGGCGGTTCATCGGTTCTCCCTGCGCAGGCGCAACTGGAGCAGCGTACCGGCCAGGATGAACAGGAACAGCACCAGCGCGATGGCCGCCGCCTGCCCCATGTTCCACCACTTGAAGCCTTCCTGGTACATGAGCAGCACCACGCTCAGGGTGGCGTTGGACGGTCCGCCCTGGGTCATGACGTAAGGCTCGGCGAACAACTGGAAATAGCCGATCAGGGTGATGACGGTCACGAACAGGAAAGTGGGGGCCAGCATGGGCAGGGTGATGTGCCAGAACTGCCGCGCGTCCGAAGCGCCGTCCAGGGCGGCGGCTTCATACAGGCGTTCGGGGATGTTCTGCAGCCCGGCGACGAAAATCACCATGTTGAAGCCGAAATTCTTCCAGATGGCCATGAGGATGATCGCCGGCATGGCCCAGGCCGGATCGCCCAGCCAGTCGACGGGCTCAACCCCGAGCAGACCCAGGGCGTAATTCAGGAAGCCGTAGCGCGGATGGTAGAGATAGCGCCACACCACCGCCACCGCCACCAGGGTCGTCACCACCGGCAGGAACAGCAGGGAGCGGAACAGGGTGCGAAAGCGCGCCAGGGGGTGATTCACCAGCAGCGCCGCGCACAGGGAAACGGCCACCGACAGTGGCCCGCCGACCAGAACGAAATACAGGGTATTTTTCAGCGCGATCCAGAACAGGGGCTCGTCCAGCAGCCGGCGGTAATTCTCCAGCCCGGCGAAGCGCAGGTAGCGCATATCGCCCAGGGCGTAGATGTCGAAATCGGTAAAGCTCAGCGCCAGCCCCAGCCCGACGGGCACGAAAAAAAACGCCACGATCAGCGCCAGTGCGGGAGCGATGAACCAGAAGGCGGGGGCAGGGTGGAAAGTCGGCATTGGTCGTGTGTCGGGGATGCAGTCGCGTGGCGAGTTTGGCCCTGTTGCGTACTCCGCCACGATAGCGCCGAATCCGACGACGTCAATGATCTGCGCACCTCGAGGAGAAGCGGGCCGGATGGTCTCCGTCTCTCAGAATACGGCGCTCATCCGGGAAAATTCAGGTTTCGACCCGAGTTCTATTTCGACAGACCGCAACTACTCTTCCAGGCACCTCTATGGGTGTCGATACGGCGTGCCCGCTGCCGGGCGGCTGGTATGGGTTCGATCAAGCTCACGCCCGCCGCATCGTGTCACGGGGCCTGCGCAAACGTTCGGCGACCCCGGGGTGGGAGTCAGGTGGGGCGGAAAATCCGCCCCGTTGCGCGGGTGCAAGACTGATTCCGAGGCAGAAATCATGGCTGCCGTCTTTAACAACAAGATCGTAAGTCGCCTGGGTTTTCGTCAACCGCACCGGACCGGATTGCCGGATTGAGGTGTCTATGAACATTCGCGATACCAGCCTTCTTTACTTCATTCCCGTGTTATTCGCCGGGCAGGCCAGCGCCGGCGGCTCGTTCGGGCACCCGGGCGGCCATGGGTTCACTTATGGCAGCCCTGGGCTGGAACGCGAAGTCAGCCGGGTTATTCGGGTGGAAGCCAACGATGAAATGCGCTTCATCCCCGGAAAAGTCGATATCGACAGGAATGAGACCATCAAATTCATCGTTACTAACAGAGGCCAGTTGCGCCACGAGTTTGCGATCGAAGACCAAACATCGCAAAAAGCCCACGCCGAGATGATGAAAGCCATGCCGGGCATGGTGCACAAGGACCCCAATGCGGTCACCCTGGAGTCCGGCGAAACCAAGACGGTGATCTGGAAATTCGACAAGCCCATCGTCGGCGGTCTCGAATTCGCCTGCCATGAACCGGGGCATTACGAACTGGGGATGGTGAGCCGGGCCAGCGTGTCGGGATTTTCGCCCGAGGAAATCGCCCAACGCCAGACCGAGTTGCTTTCCATGGGCGACCAAGGCAGTCACCATAGCCACGCCGGCCTTTCCTGGACAATGGGGGACTGGAGCATGATGTTCCACGGGGTGCTGAAAGGACTTGCCACCGAGCAGGGTGGCCCGCGGGGCGATTCTTCGGTTTTCCTTTCCGGGGATTTCGGTTTGGGCGCGAGCCGTCAATTGGGGCCTGGAACGCTGGAGCTTACGGCCATGCTCACACCGGACCCGCTGATGGGGCCGAGAGGCTATCCACTCCTGTTCCAGACCGGCGAAACGGCCGACGGTAAAACGCCGCTGGTCGATCGGCAGCATCCGCACGATTTGTTCATGGAACTGTCCGCGTCCTACACCCATCCGGTCACGGACAACACGACGGTACGGGCTTATTTCGGCTGGCCCGGCGAACCGGCTTTGGGGCCCGCGGCGCCCGACCATCGCTTTTCCGGGGTCAATATTCCCGACGTGCCGATCAGCCATCACTGGATGGATTCCACCCATATTTCCTTCGGGGTGGCAACCTTGGGCGTCGCTTGGAAAAACTGGGCCCTGGAGGGTTCGGTATTCAATGGCCGGGAGCCCGATGAGCACCGCTGGAACATCGAAACCCGTCCCTGGACTTCCCAATCGGTGCGGCTGACGTTCAATCCCAGCGACAATTGGTCGATGCAGGTTAGCCACGGTTTCCTGGCCAGTCCGCGGCAGCTGTTCCCGGAAAGCGACACCGACCGCACCACGGCTTCGATCACCTACCACAAGAAAGGCGACCGCTACGAGTGGGAAACCCTGTTCGGCTGGGGCCGAAACGTGAACACCCCGGCGAAGTCCCCCATTCCGGCGCCAGGAAATACTCTGGACGCCTTCATGCTGGAATCGACCCTGGTGCTCGACAAGACGCATACCCTGTTCACGCGGGTCGAAAGGGTCGACGAGGACGGCCTGTTTTTCCGCAGGGACGATCCCTTGGCCGGAAAGATTTTTACGGTCAACAAACTCGAGGTGGGTTATGTGTACAACTTCCCGAAAATGGGACACATCCGCTTGGGTCTGGGTGTGGCGGGCAGCGTGCATGTAATTCCGCATGAACTCGAAGACCGTTATACCTCTTCGCCGGTGGCGGGCTTCACTTTCCTGACCGCGAAGATCGAATAGCGGGGAGTTGGCCTGCGGTTGCTGCGATTTCGCGTTAAAGTTTGCTTGAGAGCGTCATAGGCGCATGGACCGAGGCGGGGCGGGGCGGATTACCTCCGCCCCGGCCGACGCTTCCGAAAAAGTACCAACCTCAAAGATCGGGACGCCGTGAACCACCGCATCGAAATCCACTACTGCACCCAGTGCCGCTGGCTGCTGCGCGCCGCCTGGATGGCGCAGGAACTGTTGACGACCTTCGACCGGGAGATTGCCGAGCTGTCCCTGAAACCGGGCACCGGCGGCGTCTTCGAGGTCTGGGCCAACGGGGAGCTGGTCTGGTCGCGCAAGGATCAGGGTCGGTTTCCGGAGATCACCGAACTGAAGCAGCGGGTCCGGGACCGTATTGCCCCCGACCGGAATCTGGGGCATTCGGACCGGAAAGAAACGGACGACACGTAATTGCCGCCAGGCGGGTACGCAGCGCGCACCTTATTTCCGTATTGGCAGGGGAGGCGAGCTTTCAGCCCGCCGACGAATCTTCCCGCTTCCCGCACGCTGCACGGGAAAAACACGACGCATGTTTTGCCCCGAAGAACATGGAAAGGTAAATCAGGCCGCCGACCAGCGCCAGCGCCAGGAGGAAGGGCATCCAGTAGCGGTAGAACATGAGCAGCAGGGTATCCATGAGAAACAGACTGCAAAGTAGCGGGTGCTCCCTGCAGTCCTGAATCGCCGTATGCAGGATGTCTTTTGCGCATTCTTGATATTTGCAACTCATGGGTCGATCTCCTCCCGGTTTTTCGATTGGCCGCCGTTTCCGCCCTGGGTCGCCTCGACCCGGGCACGCAAGCGTACCCCACATCTGATAATAACCGCCATCTTCAACGAACCTGTAAGCCTTCGTTGACGGCGGATACCGAGAGCGCGGGCTTTTTGCCGCCGCCGATGGCATAGAGGGTGTCGCCGACCGTCACGGCGGCGAGGCCATGGCGCGGGGTGGGCAAGCCGGGCAGGGACAGCCAGCGATGGCGGTCGGGGTCGAAGGCTTCCGTTTCTTTGTAGGTGGAACTGGGCTGTTCGCCGCCCACGACCACGAAAAGCCCGTTGAGAACGGCCCCGGCCACGCCTCCCCGCGGCGTGGGCATGGACGGACCGGAGCGCCAGGTGTCGTTGGCGGGGTCGTAGATTTCCAGGCTGGGCAGATTGGAGGACAGCGTCTTTTCCCGCCCGCCCGCCACGTAAAAAAGTCCCTTGAGCGCACCCGCCGCCAAATGATCGCGCCGGGTCGGCGCATGGGTTTTGGGTTCCCAGCGGTCTTGCCGGGCGTCGTAGACGAACAAATCGTCGGCCAAGCCCTCCGCACCCACGCCGGCCACGACATAAATCCTGCCGTCCCATGCGGCCGCCGCCATGGCCCCGCGGGCCGCGGGCAGGGGTGCGACGCGCCGCCAGGAGGCGGACCCGGTTTCGAACCGGAAGACGTCCGCTTTCGGGTTGAAGGTCAGTCCTTGGTAACCGCCGATGACATAAAGGGAATCCCCGACGGTAACGGCCGCGGCGTGGTGCCGTGGTTCGGGCAGCGGGTGGCCGGTTTCCCAGGCATCGCGCGCGGGATCGTAAATCTCGACCGTGGCGAGGGTTCTGCCGAAGCCGTCGAAGCCGCCGATGACGTGGATTTTTCCGTTCAGGGCCGCTGCGCTTACCTCGGACCGGGCGGTGGGCATGGGCGCTCCGGATACCCAGGCGAAGGTTCCGGCGGCGCCGTCCCGCTCGACCACGGCCGGGACGCGCGCTTCCGGGGCGATCCCCACGCCGCGCACGTAATAGAAATACGCGGCCGCGACGGCCATGAACCCGATCAGCAGCAACATGCGCTTCATGACTCGATCCTCCGTCGGGAAGGCGTAAGCGGTATCAAGCCACCCGCCGGGCCGGTTCGCCGCCCGGCGTTACTTTCACGGCGCAGAACTTGAACTCGGGTATCTTGCCGAAAGGGTCCAAGGCTTCGTTGGTCAGCAGGTTGGCCGAGGCTTCGTTGTAGCAGAAGGCCATGAACACGGTGCCGCGCTGGATGCCCAAATCGCTGCGCGCGTAAGCCGACAGCTTGCCCCTTCGCGATTCGAGGGTCATCGACTCGCCGGCCCGGATGCCGAATTTTTCCAGATCCAGGGGGTGGACGTTGATTACCGGATCGGGCTCGATGGCATCGAGTTTCGAAGCGTGGCGGGTCATGCTGCCCGTATGCCAGTGCTCCAGTTGGCGGCCGGTGATGAAAACGAACGGAAAATCGTCGCTGGGCAGTTCCGCCGCATGGATGTACGTGGCCGGCACGAATTTGCCCCGTCCGCTGGCCGTCGGGAAGCAGTCGTCGAACAACACCGGCTGGCTGGGCGGGTAGTCGAGGGGATGCCGGTGTCCGCCGGGCACCAGGCAAATGAGATCGCCCTCCGGCGCCAGTTCGCACGGGTAGGTCACGGTATGCTCGTTTTCCAGGCGTTCCCAGGCGATGCCGGAGATGGTCGGCATGACCCGGCGCATTTCCTCGAACACCTCGACGGGGCCCGAATAACGCCAATCCAACCCTAAGCGGCGGGCCATCTCCTGGATGATCCACAAATCCTGGCGGGCATTTCCCGGCGGGGCTATGGCCTGCCGGCCCAGTTGCACGCGCCGGTCGGTGTTGGTGAAGGTGCCGGTTTTTTCCGGGAAGGCCGAGGCGGGCAGGATGACGTCGGCGAAACCGGCGGTTTCGGTCAGGAAAATGTCCTGCACCACCAAGTGCTCCAGCATGGCGAGGGATTCGCGGGCGTGGTTGAGGTTGGGGTCGGACATGGCCGGGTTTTCGCCTTCCACGTACAGGCCGGCAATCTTGCCGTCGTGAATGGCGTGTATGATCTCGACCACGGTCAGGCCGGGGTCCGAATCCAGGGACGTGCCCCAGAATTTTTCGAACTTGGCGTGCACCTCCGGGTTTTTGACCGACTGATAATCGGGAAAGAACATGGGGATCAAACCCACGTCGGACGCACCCTGCACGTTGTTCTGGCCGCGCAGCGGGTGCAGGCCGGTGCCGGAGCGGCCGATCTGGCCGGTCATCAGGGCCAGGGAAATCAGGCAGCGGGCGTTGTCGGTGCCGTGGATGTGCTGGGAGATGCCCATGCCCCAGAAGATCATCGACCCTTTGGAGGTGGCGTAAAGGCGCGCCACCGCCTTGATGGTTTCGGCCGGAATGCCGCAGATGGGCGCCACCTTTTCGGGGCTGTAGTCCTTCACATGCTCGCGCAGCGCTTCGTAACCTTCGGTGTGTTCGCGAATGTAGAACTCGTCGACCAGGCCCTCCCCAACGATGGTATGCATCATGCCGTTCAGCAGGGCCACATCGGTGTCGGGACGGAATTGCAGCGCATAGGTGGCGTGGCGCGCGATTTCGGTGGCGCGCGGGTCCATGAGGATGACCGTCTTGCCGGCCTTGGCGGCGTTCTTCATGAAGGTGGCCGCCACCGGGTGGTTGACGGTGGGGTTGGAGCCGATGACGAGGATGACTTCGGCGTCCTTCACGTCCGCCACCGGGTTGGACACCGCCCCCGAGCCGATGCATTCCAGGAGAGCCGCCACCGACGAGGCGTGACACAGGCGGGTGCAGTGGTCCACGTTGTTGCTGCCGAAGCCGGTGCGCACCAGTTTCTGGAACAGATAGGCCTCCTCGTTGCTGCCCTTGGCCGAGCCGAAACCGGCCAAGGCTCGCGGGCCACGGGCATCGCGGATTTTCCGCAAGCCGCCGGCGGCAAAATCCAGCGCTTCTTCCCAGTTCGCCTCGCGGAAGACCTTGTCGAGGTCTTTCGGGTCCAGCAATTCCGTGATCTTGGGGACGCCGGAACGCCTGATCAGCGGCTGGGTGAGGCGCAACGGGTTGTGCACGTAATCGAAGCCGAAGCGCCCCTTGACGCATAGGCGGCTGTGGTTGGCCGGGCCGTCGCGGCCCTCCACGTACAGGATGCGGTTGTCCTTGACGTTGAAGGTCAAGAGACAACCTACGCCGCAGTAAGGGCAGGTGGAGTCCACCCGCTTGTCGGGCTCGATCAGGCCCACATTCCCGGCCGGCATCAGGGCGCCGGTCGGGCAGGCCTGCACGCATTCGCCGCAGGCCACGCAGGTGCTCGTCCCCATGGGATCGTCCATGTCGAACACCGGCACTGCATGGGCGCCGCGGTAGGCGTAGCCGATGACGTCGTTCACCTGCTCCTCGCGGCAGGCGCGCACGCAGCGGGTGCACTGGATGCAGGCGTCCAGGTTCACGGCCATGGCCGGATGGGAAAAATCGGGCGCGGGTTGTGCGCGGCCGGGGAAACGGGGATTCTTTACGCCGAGCGCGTCGGCCCAGTGGTCCAGTTCGGATTTGAGCGAATAGGGCGATTTGCCCTGCTTGGGCATGTCGGAGAGCAGCAACTCGATCACCAGCTTCTGCGAAGCGCGGGCCCGTTCGTTGCTGCTGTATATCTCCATGCGCTCCTGGGGCCGGCGGCAACAGGAGGGGGCCAGCACCCGCTCCCCCTTGATTTCGACCATGCAGGAGCGGCAATTGCCGTCCGGCCGGTACCCGTCCTTGTAGCAGAGGTGTGGGATCGCTTTGCCGTGGCGCTGCGCGGCCTGCAGGATGGTTTCGCCTTCGAAGGCGTGCATTTCGTCCCCGTCGAGCAGGAAAGAAATCGTGTTCGGCGACTGAGCGTAGTGGAGATTGGCAGCCATGACTCGTATTCCTCGCAGAACGGGCGAAGCTCGAAATTCGGGGCTTCAGCCATTAGGCAACGTTGCGGGGCGAAAAACCCCCACTGTTGCAGTCAAGTATAGAAATTTCTGGCCCGGGCGCTGGCGGATGTCGGCGGACCGAAGCGGGCGCGGCGCGGGCGCGAAACGCTGCACCCGGTGCCGCGCGGTGAGTTCGCCCGACTTGTTCCTTTACGCCGGACTACGCCCTGCCGTCCTTCGCCGGCAACGCTTGCGGATGGGAAACGGGTGGTTTGGGGGGTGAGCAAGAGCCGCAGCGCTCCTTCGGTTGCCGTGATCGGCGGCGGCCCTGCCGGGCTCATGGCCGCGGAGGTCTTGGCCCAGGGCCGCGCGCGGGTCGATGTTTACGAGGCCATGCCGTCGGTGGGACGCAAGTTCCTGATGGCCGGGAAGGGCGGGATGAACATCACCCACGCCGAGCCTATGGACGCTTTTGTTGCCCGCTACGGTGCACGGCGGGCGGAAATCAGGCCGCTGCTGGAGGCTTTCGGGCCGGCGGAACTGCGCGAGTGGGTGCACGGCTTGGGCATCGGAACCTTCGTCGGCACCTCCGGCCGGGTGTTCCCGGCGGACATGAAGGCTGCACCGTTGTTGCGCGCCTGGCTGCACCGCCTGCGCGAGGCGGGGGTGCGCTTCCATGTGCGCCATCGCTGGTGCGGTTGGGACGAAAACGGCGCGTTGCGTTTCGCCACGCCCCAGGGAGAAAGCGCCGTGGCTGCCGATACGGTGGTGTTGGCGCTGGGCGGGGGCAGTTGGGCACAGCTCGGTTCCGACGGCGCCTGGGTTCCTTTGTTCGCGCAGCGCGGCCTTTCCGTCGCGCCTTTGCGGCCCGCCAACTGCGGTTTCGATGTGGGCTGGAGCGAGCACTTCGGCGGCCGCTTCGCCGGGCAGCCGGTGAAGTCCGTCGCCGTGGCCTTTACCGATGCGGCGGGAAATGCGCATCGCAGCCGGGGCGATCTCATGGCGACGGCCGCCGGCATCGAAGGCGGTCCCGTTTACGCCTTGTCCGCGCTTTTGCGCGACGAGATTGAGGCCAAGGGCTTTGCCGTCGTTTTCCTCGACCTGGCGCCCGGCAGGGAGCTCCCGAACATCGTCGCCGCCCTGGTCCATCCGCGCGGCTCCCGCTCCCTGTCCAGTCATTTGGAGCGGCGGGTGAACATCCGCGGCGTGAAAATGGGGCTGCTGCGCGAACTGTTGCCGGCGCCGGATTTCGACTCCCCGGAACGCCTTGCGGCTGCGATCAAATCGTTGCCCTTGCGGCTCATTGCGCCCCGTCCGCTGGACGAAGCCATCAGCAGCGCGGGCGGCGTGCTCTTCGAGGCGCTGGACGAAACACTGATGCTGCGCGCCCTGCCTGGCGTATTCTGTGCTGGCGAAATGCTGGACTGGGAAGCGCCGACCGGCGGCTATCTGCTTACCGCCTGTTTCGCCAGCGGGCGTCTTGCGGGATTGGGAGCGCTGGCCCGGCTTGCGACGGCGCGCGGGGCGGAATGAAGGGCTGTAAAATCAAATGCGTACGGCAGAGGGAGTGGGCTAATCCACCGCCCTGTCCACTACGCAAATGACGTGCCATGATCGGCAAAAAGCTTTACCCCGGCGCCGATTCTTGGTAGCCTCCCTCTTGGCTATCTTTTAGCCACAGAGGTGATGAATGACTAATTGTATGAAATTAGTAGCTAAATCGATTCTGTCGGTTTCTCTGCTATCGGCCTGCTCGGTTGTTTCAGCCAAGGGCCAAACTCATAAATCCAGCGCCAATTCGCATCAGCAAATCGGTCTGGCCTCCTATTACAGCGATCGTTACCAAGGCCGTCGGACGGCCAGCGGCGAGCGCTACGACAAAACCAAACTGACGGCGACACACAGCAATCTGCCTTTCGGGACCCGAGTGCGGGTCACCAATCTAGTGAACCACAAGTCGGTGGTGGTGCGCGTCACCGATCGGGCGCGGTATCGCAACGGCCGGTTGCTGGATCTCTCCAGACAGGCGGCGCGGGAACTCGACTTCGTCGAGGCCGGCACGACCCAGGTGAAGCTGGAAGTCCTGAACCCCGAAAGCTGACCCGTTCACGGCGGGCGGCGAATTCCTCCTCCTTTGCGGAAGAGGTTGAAGCCGTTCGCCGGGGCGTCGGGCCGTAAGCGGTTTTTCTTCAAGTTTCCTCCCCGTTTCGTGCCGCGGACAGCGTTTTTGCGGCGCGATGGGCTTTCGGGAGGGACAAACGGACGAGTCCGTGGCAAATCCACGCCGGGTCGCATGGGGCTATTCCTGAAAAGGCCTAAGGAAGCGCTGATTTATTCCAGCTCGCGGGTTGAATTGTGAGCTGAGAGAATACGGCAAACATCACCCGAAGAGGAATTCCGATGCAGATGACCTTCTCCGAGCTGGAATATGCGGCTAAGAAGAAACAGACGCGGCGG
>DATDOO010000154.1:0-11792 GCA_035293245.1 Methylococcaceae bacterium | reverse complement strand
CACGGCTAAGCTGCGACAACCGGTCGAACCAAATCTTGAAGTCGGAGGTTTTCATGAGGACGCCCTCCTGGGTTGGATGCGTTTATCTCATTGGACAAAAAATCCATTTCAACGTTTAACGCAGACATAGCCTTTTTTTTTGCGCGTGCGAAACGATCCACGTCAGTCGAGCAACGCAGCGCGGCCCTTTCTATGGCGAAGGGCGCACGCCGTTTTGATGCTGCAGAGGGGCGGCGGATACTTAAGGGCGAAAATCTTGCAAAGCCGCAAGCTATCGGATAAATTTACTATAAAAATAAGGGTTGCTGCGGGCGGGGTGGCGGTTTCAATTCAGCCGTTTTGTCGCGGCTCGGAATTTACAGATTTCCGGTTACCTATATAGGGCGACTCTCTCACTAAGGGAGCGATATTGGTTCGTGGGCCTGGAGGGGGCATCGTGGCCACTCCGGGGCAGCGGCCCAATCATGGATTTCACAGTATCCAGCGACTGAATGGAAGGGGTTGGTCCGTGAGCTGCCTCGAACCTTTGCTGGATGCGATAAGGTGTCTGAAGGCGATGATATTCAGAGGCAAAAAATTGATTGAGGGGAATGCTCAGTGAAGAAAACAATGCATTGGCTTGCGGGTTTGGGCGCGTCTGTCGTTGGGGTGACCGACGCGAAAGCGGATTATGCGCTGAATCTTATGGAGGGCGTGACCGAAACCAGCAGGACGGTATATGGGTTGCACATGTATATGCTGTGGGTATGTGTTGCGATCGCGGCTGTGGTATTCGGCGTGATGTTTTATTCAATAATGAACCATCGCAAATCCAGAGGCGCCGTGGCGGCGAATTTCCATGAAAACACCACGGTGGAAGTTGTCTGGACAGTAATTCCCTTTTTGATTCTGGTGAGTATCGCTTGGCCGGCAACCAAGGTCATGCTGGACATGTATGAAACATCCAACGCCGACATGACCATCAAGGTCACGGGGTATCAATGGAAGTGGCGATACGAATATCTCGACGATAAAATCGATTTTTTCAGTTCCCTGGATGCGAAAAGCAACCAGGTCAGGCAGCTTGGTTCCGGCAGGGATCCGGCAACGGAGGGCGGCGAGCACTACCTGTTGAGTGTCGACAATCCACTGGTGATTCCTGCGGGGAAGAAAGTGCGCTTCCTGTTCACCGGCGCGGACGTGATTCACGCTTGGTGGGTGCCCGATTTTGGCTGGAAAAAGGATGCGATACCCGGATTTATCACGGACGCATGGGTCAAGGTCGATCAGCCGGGTACTTATCGCGGCCAGTGCACCGAATTGTGCGGGCGTGACCACGCATTCATGCCGATCGTGGTGGAGGTAAAGCCCGAAGCGGACTATCGCCGGTGGGTTGAGGGCCAGAAACAACAATTGAACCAGGCAAAACAGGAAGCAGGCAAGGAGTTCACCAAAGAGGAATTAATTGCCAAGGGGGCGGAGATATACAACACCAGTTGCGCGGGTTGCCACCAAATGAATGGCGAGGGAGTCCCCGGAACTTTCCCTGCCATCAAGGGAAGCGCGATTGCTAAGGGTAATATTGCCGACCACATCGGTATTGTTGCCAAGGGTAAGGGACTGATGCCGGCCTTCGCGGAGATGCTCAGTCCGGCTGAGATTGCTGCCGTCGTTACCTACCAGCGAAACGCCCTAGGTAATAGTGTGGGTGATATGGCACAGCCCAAAGATATCAAGTAAACCCGTTAGGCGATTTGAACGCGAGGAAATAGACATGGCAGCAGCTACACACGCCGATCACCACGAGCACGGCCCGGAAAAAGGGATTGCGCGGTGGATATTCACCACAAATCATAAAGATATCGGTACTTTGTATCTTATCTTCGGCCTCATCATGTTCTTCGTGGGTGGCGCGATGGCGATGGTGATCCGCGCCGAGCTATATCAGCCGGGAATGCAATTCGTCGATCCGACGTTTTTTAACTCGATGGTAACCATGCACGCGCTGGTAATGGTATTCGGCGCGGTAATGCCGGCATTTGCCGGTTTGGCGAACTGGATGATTCCCATGATGATCGGCGCGCCCGACATGGCGCTGCCGCGTCTTAACAATTGGAGCTTCTGGCTGCTGCCGTTCGCGGTTACGCTTCTGGCAAGCACCCTGTTCATGGAGGGGGGGGCGCCGGCAGCCGGCTGGACTCTGTATGCGCCGCTTGTGCTGCAAGGGGGCAACCACCTTCCGTTTGCCATTTTCTCAGTTCACCTGCTCGGCCTTTCTTCCATCATGGCGGCGATCAACATCATCGTTACGGTGATCAATATGCGGGCGCCGGGCATGACGCTGATGAAAATGCCGATGTTCGTATGGACCTGGTTCATCACCGCGTTCCTGTTGATCACGATCATGCCGGTATTCGCCGGAGCGGTAACCATGCTGCTGACGGACAAGTATTTCGGTACGAGCTTTTTCAATGCGGCGGGCGGCGGCGACCCGGTTTTGTACCAGCACATATTCTGGTTCTTCGGCCATCCTGAGGTGTATGTCATGATCCTGCCGTCCTTCGGCGTGATCTCCACGGTGATTCCGACCTTTGCGCGGAAGCCGTTGTTCGGTTATTCCTCGATGGTTTATGCCACGATTTCCATTGCTTTCCTGTCGTTCATCGTTTGGGCGCACCACATGTTTACGGTTGGAATGCCCATGGCTGGCCAGCTTTATTTCATGTATGCAACCATGTTGATTGCCGTCCCAACGGGGGTCAAGGTATTCAATTGGGTGGCCACGATGTGGAAGGGGTCGATGAGTTTCGAAACCCCCATGTTGTTTGCCGTGGGATTCGTGTTCATGTTCGCGATCGGCGGCTTTACGGGGCTGATGATGGCGGTGGCCCCGGCCGACATGCAGTATCAGGAAACCTATTTCATCGTCGCTCATTTCCACTATACCCTGGTGCCTGGCGCGGTGTTCGCCTTGTTTGCGGCAGCGTATTACTGGTTACCCAAGTGGACGGGCAATATGTATGATGAGGGACTCGGCAAGCTGCATTTCTGGTTGTCGACAATCTCAGTCAACGTGCTGTTCTTTCCGCAACACTTTCTCGGGCTGGCGGGTATGCCCAGACGCATACCGGACTATGCGCTTCAGTTCGCAGAATTCAATTTGATTTCCAGTCTCGGCGGGTTTGTCTTTGGGGTGTCGCAGTTGCTGTTCCTTTGGGTCGTCATCAAGACGGTTCGCGGCGGCCAAAAGGCAAGCGGCGAGGTTTGGGAAAAGGCGACCGAACACGGATTGGAGTGGAGCTTGCCCTCTCCGCCCCCTTACCATACGTTCGCTACGGCCCCCGAAATTAAATGACTTGTATGGCCCTCCACCTCTCTCCTCCGTTAAAACGCGGGGAGAGAGATGGAGGCGCAATACGATACGAGAACAAGGAGCTTCCGGTGCTAGTGGCTCGGCTCGCCATTCCGGTGTATTTCGGAACGATGCTGGGAATTTTATGAGAGGCGGAGAAGCGTCCCGGTGGGGCAGTGTACGGCTAGCCAAGGTTATGCTGTTGGTCGCGGTGGGAATGTTCGGGTTCGGTTATGCGCTGGTGCCTTTCTATAATCTGTTGTGCGACGTAACCGGATTTGGCGGCAAGGTCGGGGAGAAGGCCATACCGAATTTGCCTTATGCCATTGATTACAGTCGGGAGGTATCTCTGGAGTTGGTTACCTCGGTCAATGAGGACATGCCTTTGCAGTTTCGTGCTGAAGTGCCAAAGATAAAAATTCATCCGGGGCAATACTACACTGTGAATTACTACGGTGTGAACATCGGGAAACAAGCGTTGGTGGGCCGCGCGATACCCACGGTTGCGCCCGGAAATGCGGCACGGTATTTGAAGAAGACAGAGTGTTTTTGTTTTAGCAAGCAAGATTTTGCTCCGGGGAAGGACCGAACGATGCCGGTCCGCTTCGTAGTGGAACCGACGTTGCCCGCGGACATAAAAGATATGACGCTTGCATATACGTTTTTTGATGTTACTGGGAAATAATCCAAACCGAGTCAACGAGGGGGGCTGATGTCCACGACTGCTTCATACTATCTTCCACATAAAGCCGTGTGGCCCATTATGGGCTGCATCGGGCTGGCGTTATTGTTGGGTGGCTTTGCCAATTATCTGACTGGGTCGGCCATCGGCCCGTATTCGATGATGTTGGGTGGGGCCATTGTGATCGGCATGCTTTTCGGCTGGTTTGGGGAGGTGATCAGGGAAAGCGTGAGCGGCGCGTACAACCCTAAAGTCGATACGTCCTTTCGTTGGGGCATGGCTTGGTTCATCACTTCGGAGGTGATGTTTTTCGCGGTATTCTTCGGTGCCTTGTTCTACGCGCGTAACTATTCCGTCCCCTGGCTTCTTGGGGAAGGTGTGGGCGTGGATACGCACAAGCTATTGTGGAGCACCTTTTCCGAAACCTGGCCGACGAACGGTCCAGGAGATGTGGGGGGTAAATTCGAACCCATGGCGGCATGGGGCGTGCCGGCGTTGAACACCCTGATCCTTCTCTCCTCCGGCGGTACCGTTACTTGGGCGCATTGGGGCCTTCTGGCGAATAATCGCACCCAACTGATCATCGGTTTGATTGCCACCGTGGCGTTAGGCTTCAGCTTCGTGATCCTTCAGGGAGTCGAATATCACGAAGCCTATACGGAGATGGGGCTGACGTTGGGGTCGGGAATATACGGAACCACGTTTTTCATGCTGACCGGGTTCCACGGCCTGCATGTGACGATCGGCGCCATAATGCTAACGGTGGTATTGCTGCGCTCGCTCAGCGGCCATTTCAGCGCCGATCATCATTTCGCCTTTGAAGCGGCGGCGTGGTATTGGCACTTTGTGGACGTGGTGTGGCTTGGCTTGTTCGTCTTCGTTTATTGGCTATAATCTTTCCGAACTTCGAAAAAAGGCGCTACTTGGTAGCGCCTTTTTTTTGAGCGTCGTTGCTTATGCGCCGTCTAACCGGCGGAACGAGAATTAACGGCGCGGAGAGCCCCCCGGTGCCGGGGTCGTGGCTGGCGCCGGGCTTTGCCCTTCCGGTAATCCATGCGGCTTGATGAATCCAAGCCGAGCGGCGAGCAGCAATGCGAAAAACAAGGCGATGGAAAGGCCGATGCGTAAGGTCAGTGCCTTGACGGTTTTTGGGCTGCGGGAGCGATTGTGTAGCAGGTGAATGAGCGCGGAACCGAGGCTGATTACAATGAGTGCGAGGCAAAGTAAAACCAGGAGCTTGAGCATCGGGACGTGTGTGTGGCAAATGGTCAGGGTGTCGACGTGAGCGCAACGCGCACGCGCAAGTATACCGTCCTTTTTTTCCTTGCCCTCGCGCTCTGGCTGGTGCTGGTGTGGGCATTGTCCGAGTTGGGGATGTGGCAGTTGCGCCGGGCCGCGGAAAAGCAAGCCCTTATGGCTCTCTATCAGGCCAGAGTCGAGCGCGAGCCCGTGACATGGAGGGATTTGCAAGCAGACGCCGCGAGCGATGCGCGTTTCCGGCGCGTGCGAATCCGCGGCGAGTACGACGTTTCACGGCAGTTTCTTCTGGACAACCAGGTTTTAGGGGGGGAGGCGGGTTACCATGTGCTCACGCCCTTCCTGATCGACGGGGGTGGACCGTATATCCTGGTCAATCGCGGCTGGATTCCGCTCGGGGCGAGCCGGGCGCAGATTCCCGCACTCTCCGAGCCACGCGGCACGCGGGAATTGAGCGGGGCGCTCGAACGCTTTCCCGCCGTGGGCCTGATTCTCAAGGGCGCGGAGATAGCGGGCGAGACGTGGCCGTCCGTCGTGCAGGTGCTGGATGCGGACAGAATCGGCGCTCGGCTGGGTAAGTCCGTATACGCCCTGCAATTCCTTTTGGACGCTGGCGTGGCGGAAGGATATGCGCGCGAGTGGCGCCCCTTGGACTTGCGGCCGGAAAAGAACAAAGCCTATGCCTTCCAATGGTTTTCCCTGGCCGCGCTTACGGCGGGATATGCCATCTTGTGGCTTGTGCGCGGAGGGGCTCGGCGAAAGTCCGAAGCGGCCGCAGAAGTAGAGAACGAAAAACATGTTTGAACAGAATCCGGAAGCGCGTGCGCGCTTTATTTTTTTTCTGCTAATCCTGATTTGCGTGACCCCCCTCGTTCTGGCCTGGTATATGGCCGGACATCCGGAATTGATTCGGGGGCAGAGCAATTACGGACAGTTGATCCTTCCGCCGGCGTCGGCCGATTATCGGGAGCTGTACTTGCTCGAAGCGGACGGCAGACCCGGTATCGAGGAACTCAAGGGGCGCTGGGGTTTGGTGTATGTGACGAGCGAAGCCGAATGTCTTGCGTCATGCCGTGACACGATTTTGAAAACGCACCGAATCTGGCTGTTGCTCAACAAAGATCTCGCGCGCGTGCGGCGCGTGCTTCTGGCCGGCTCGCCCGGTATGTCCGACGCCGCCTTGGAGATCCTTCACCGGGAGGAGCCGACCCTGCTGACCGGGCGCATCGACCGCGCGCTCTGGAGCCGACTGTCGCCGCGGTTGAGCGCGCAGGACGGGGCGGGAGGGCATTTGTTGCTCATGGATCCCCTTGGCAACATCATGATGCAGTATCCGGCGGACTTTGATCCTTATGGCGTTCTGAAGGATCTGACGCATTTACTCAAGGTTTCTCAGATCGGCTGAGCCGCTTAGTATTATTAAAGTCTTATCGATGGCGAGTTTGGGCGGGCAATGAAGAATCTGATTGAAAGCATGGGTTGGACGGCCTTCTTCCTTGCGCTTCTGGCGTTGATGCTGGGAGTTTCGATGCAGGAAATCGGCGTGGGCGCCTCGTGCGTGGGCTGGGTGGATTGCCAGCCGGCGTGGCTGGAGAAAACCAATCTGTATTCCACCATCGGCCTGGATACGCTGATCCTGCTCCTGGCCGGGGTTTCGCTCGGGAACAGAAAGTTTCGAGGCTCGGCGTCGGTCGCTTGGATGCTCGTGGGACTGGTTGGGGTTCAGTCCGGACTGATTCTGCTGGCTGGAGAACCGGGTGCGAAGACCGTGTTGCGCGGCGGCTACGAATTCAGCGGGTTGTTGATGTTGGTGCTGCTTTATCGGCTGTGCCTGCGTTTCGGATGGAACGGGGAAAAACCGGCGACGCTCCCCGGTTGGGGCGTGCGTGCCTGGGTAAGCCTGGGCTTGTTGCTCACGCTTGTGCAGGTCGCCTTGGGGGTGGGGGTGGACGCGGCGGGTTCGGGCCTCGCTTGTCCGGATTTCCCCACCTGTTATGGCCGTTGGTGGCCGGAACTGGATTATGCGCGGGTGCTGAGGGATGCGCCGGAAATGACTGGCGAGGTGGCACCGGGGGGGGCAGGGCAGGAAGCGGCGCAGCGGGTCGGAATCGCGCTGCACTGGCTTCATCGCCTGGGCGCCGCCTTGTCGTTCGTCGTACTGGGCGGGCTGAGCATGCGCTTGAGTTCCGGCGCCTACGGGGGGCGGGTCAGTCGCACAGGGGTATGGCTGAGCTTCCTGCTGCTGGTCGAGATCAGCCTGGGCGTGGCCGCCATTCACTGGCGACTGCCCGTCGCCGTCAGCGTGGCGCACAGCGCAGGAGCAATCGCCTTGCTGCTGTTGCTGGTGCGCACCGCGACCTTGCTGGAGCACCTTCCGGAATTCCGCCACGCGCTTTTGCAACCCCCGGTTGCGCATCCTCACGTGCCCGTCGAGGAAGAGCTCATTCCGCTTCCGGAGGTGGAGGAAATTCCGCTGACCGAAGCGGAGGAAAAAGCCTGGAAAGAGGGTGTGGCGCCGCGCGGCATCCCCCTTTCGCTGGCGCAGCGTTTGCGGTCCGGGCTGAGCCGTACGCGGGGGGGGCTGGCGGGATTCCTGGCGAGCCTGTCCGGGAGGGCGAAAATCGACCAGACCCTGGTCGAAGAAATCGAAACCACGCTGCTGATGGCCGATGTGGGCGTGGAGGCCACCCAACTCATCCTCTGCCGCTTGCAGGAAGCCCGCCGGGAGCAGCCTGCGGATGCCGCCACGGTGCGCCAAGTGCTGCGGGAAGAGATGCTGGAAATGCTGCGACCCTGCCAGGCGCCGTTGCGCCCCGAAGCCGGGAGCAAGCCGTTCGTCCTGCTGGTGGTGGGCGTGAACGGGGTCGGCAAGACCACCACCATCGGCAAGTTGGCGCGGCGCTTTCAGAGCGACGGCCACAGCGTCATGCTGGCGGCCGGGGACACCTTCCGCGCCGCGGCCGTGGAGCAGTTGCAGGTCTGGGGCGAGCGCAACGGCATCCCCGTGGTGGCGCAGCACACCGGCGCCGACTCCGCATCGGTCATCTACGACGCCATGCAGTCCGCTCAGGCGCGCGGCATTGACGTGATGATCGCCGACACAGCCGGGCGTCTGCACACCAAGTCCAACCTCATGGAGGAACTGCGGAAAATCCGCCGCATACTCGGCAAGCTCGATTCGGCCGCACCCCACGAGGTGCTGCTGGTCCTGGACGCCGGAACCGGCCAGAACGCCCTCTCGCAAGCGCGCCTGTTTCATGAAGCGGTGCAACTGACCGGCATCGCCCTGACCAAGCTCGACGGCACCGCCAAGGGCGGGATGATTTTCCCGCTGGCACGCGCCCTCGGTCTCCCGATCCGTTTCATCGGCGTCGGCGAGGGTATCGAGGACTTGCAGGACTTCGATGCCGAGCGTTTCGTGGATGCCTTGCTGGAAACGGAGTCCGCCTGAGGGGCGCCCCATGTTGCAGTTCGTCCGGGTTTGCAAGCGTTATCCCGAAGCGGGCGACGTGCTCCGGGATGTCAGCTTCAGCCTGGAAAAAGGCGGGATGACCTTCCTCACCGGGCATTCCGGGGCGGGAAAGAGCACGCTGCTCAAGTTGATCGCCGTGATCGAGCGCTGCTCGCGCGGGCAGATCCTGTTCGACGGCCAGAATCTCAATCGCCTGCCGGATAGCCAGATTCCCTTCCTGCGCCGCAAGCTCGGCTTGATATTCCAGGATTACCGCCTGCTGCACGACCGGACGGTGTTCGACAATGTCGCTTTGCCGCTGATCGTTGCCGGCCTCGGCTACAAGGAAGTGGCGCGCAGGACGCGGGCGGCGCTGGACAAGGTGGGACTGCTCAACAAGGAAAAGCGCAACCCCCAGGTGCTTTCCGGGGGCGAGCAGCAGCGGGTGGGTATCGCCCGCGCCTTGGTTCACAAGCCCTCGCTTATCCTGGCCGACGAGCCGACCGGGAATCTCGATCCCGAACTGTCGCTGGAAATCATGAACCTGTTCGCCGAATTCAACAGCGTCGGCGTAACCGTATTGCTCGCCACCCACGATGTGGGCCTGATCGGCCGCCTGGGTTATCCGGTGCTGCGCCTCGACCATGGGCAACTGCAGGAACCGGAGTGAGCGTGCGCAAGCCCCGTCCTCCGTTGCGCTCCGCCAGGCAGACCATCGCATCCTTGTTGGGGAAATCGCCGGCGGGATCGTATCTCCAGCGGTGGCGACAGAAACAGGCGGAGCTTTGGGGTGGATATCTGGACCAGCATGGCCATACCCTGTTCGCCAGCCTGGGACGCCTGTGGCGCACTCCGTTCGCCACCGCCATGACGGTGATGGTGATTGCCATCGCCCTGGCCCTGCCCGCCACGTTCCACGTCATGCTGAAGAACGTCCAGCAACTCAGCGGCGCCCTGGAGACCAGCGCACAAATCTCCCTGTTCCTCAAGCCTCAACTGGATGACGACGCAGGTCTCCAGGTGGCGGAACGGCTGCGCGGCCACGCGGCGGTGGAAAGCGTGACCTTGGTGACCAAAGAGAGCGCGCTGCGCGAGTTCGGCACTTACAGCGGGTTCGCCGAAGTGCTCGACGCGCTGGGCAGTAACCCCTTGCCGGCGGTGGTGCAGATCCGCCCTCGCGAAGGCGCCTCCGGCCGGGAGGCCGTGGGAGCGCTGCTGGGCGAATTGCGTGCCCAGCCGGAAACCGACTTTGTCCAGGTGGACATGCAATGGGTGGAGCGCCTGCAGACCATCCTGGCCATCGCCCGGCACGGGGTGGCCATGATCGGCCTGCTGCTCGGGCTGGCCGTGCTGCTGGTGGTCGGCAACACCATCCGCCTGGAGTTGGAGAGCCGCCGCGAGGAAATCGTCGTCGCCGAGTTGGTGGGGGCAACCCCCATGTTCATCCGCCGGCCGTTTCTTTACAGCGGCTTCTGGTACGGTTTCCTCGGCAGCATCGTCGCCTGGTTGTTCGTCAATCTGATGCTGCTGTTCGTTTATTTTCCCGTCCGCCGTCTGGCCGAACTGTATGCCCGGCAGTTCGACCTGCGCTTTCTCGGCTTGGGCGATGCGCTGATCCTGATGGGCTTCGCTTCCCTGCTGGGCGTCGCCGGCGCGTGGCTGGTGCTGGTGCCGCAACTGCGGCGCCTGCGCCCCGAATGAAGCGGAACCTCTTTTTGTCGTTAGCACTCTAATTTGCCGAGTGCTAAAATGGCGCGAAATTCAAAGAGGGCATCGTTCATGACAACCGCACTGGCTTTGCCGGCCAATCTTTCCCTGGGTTCCATCGACGCCTACGTGGCGGCGGTGAACCGGTTGCCGCGCCTGAGCGCGGAGGAGGAGCAGGATCTGGCCTGGCGTTACCGCGAGTGGCACGACGTGGAGGCGGCACGCACTCTGGTGCTGTCCAACCTGCGGTTCGTGGTGCACATCGCCCGTGGTTATAACGGCTACGGCCTGTCGCTCGCCGACTTGGTGCAGGAGGGCAATATCGGCCTGATGAAGGCGGTGAAGCGCTACGACCCCGACATCGGCGTGCGGCTGGTGTCCTTCGCCGTGCACTGGATTCGCGCCGAGATTCACGAGTTCATCATTCAGAACTGGCGCATCGTCAAGGTCGCTACCACCAAGGCGCAGCGCAAGCTGTTCTTCAACCTGCGCAAGTCCAAATCCCATCTCGGCTGGTTGAGCCGCGCCGAGGCCGAGGCGCTGGCGGGCGATCTGGGCGTCAAGCTGGAGACGGTGTACGAGATGGAGAGCCGCCTCGACGGTCACGACCTGGCCCTGGAGCCATACGGCGACGAGGAGGATGGCGATTCTGCGGCGCCCATCCATTACTTGAGCCATGAAGGGGCGGACCCCGCCGAGCGTCTGGAGGATGCGCAGTGGGACGAACATCAACGCCGCAGTCTGCGTCAGGCAATGGACGGACTGGATGCGCGCAGCAAGGAGATTCTGGTCAGCCGCTGGCTGAACGAGGAAAAATCCACCCTGCACGAACTGGCGGCGCGTTATGGCGTGTCCGCCGAGCGCATCCGCCAGCTGGAGAAAGTCGCGCTTGAAAAGCTCAAATCGGAACTGACGGTGGCGATGTAATCGGCGAAGGTCACGCGCGGAGATAGTGATCCGCAAGCAGCAGGGCGAAGACCAGCGTCAGGTAGAGGATCGAATAGCCGAAGGTGCGCATCGCCACGGCATTGCTGGCGGTGCGTTTGAGCAGCAGGGCGAAGTAAAGGAAAACGATGTCGAGGGGAACGACGCCCGCCAGGTAAAGCGTCCCGCTCATTCCCGTGGCGTAAGGCAGCAGGCTGACCACGCCCAGCAGGATGGTGTAGAGCAGGATGTGCAGGCGGGTGAATTCCGCCCCGTGCGTCACGGGCAGCATGGGAATTTCCGCGCGGGCGTATTCTTCCTCCTTGGCCACCGCCAAAGCCCAGAAGTGCGGCGGCGTCCAGACAAAAACCAGCAAAAACAACAATAGAGCGTAGGGGTGAACTTCGCCGGTGACGGCGCACCACCCCAGCACCGGCGGG
>DATDOO010000153.1:0-22131 GCA_035293245.1 Methylococcaceae bacterium | reverse complement strand
AGCCGATTCCGCTTCGCCGCAGGTGTCGTCGCCGGAGCAATACTGCTCCACCTTGCGGTGCATGATGAAGCGCACGCCCGCCGGGGAGGCTTCGTAAATCAGGAATTCCCTGGCGTGGCCGAAGTGCTGGTTGATCAGCCCCTGGCCCTGGGTGGCCACGGCGAACAGGGCCGGCGGGGTGTCCGGCACCGGAGCCTGCATTTGCAGTTGCACCAGGGTTTCCTGCTTCTCCGCCCGCTTGGTTTCCATTTCCTGCAGGATGGCGGTCTGGATGGCCTGACGTTTCTTCATGGCCTCTTCGTAGTCGATGTCCATGGCTTCGATCTTGTCCAGGGTGAATTCCGCGCCGCGGTCCTCGCCCAACAGGCCCACGGCGTCGGCGCGGCACTGGCGGCAGTGGCGCATCATGTTCATGTCGCCGGCGCAGGCGTCCTGCAGTTCCTGCAATTCTTCGGCGTTGGGGCCGCGCTGGCCCATGAGGCCGTAAAAGGTGCCGTGCTCCGCTTCGGCGATCAGCGGCATGACGTTGTGCAGGAAGGCGCCCTTGCCCTTGACGATACTGCTGACTTCGACAAGGTGTTTGTCGTTGACGCCGGGGATCATCACCGAGTTGATCTTGGTGAGGATGCCCTTGGCGCTGAGCATTTCCAGGCCTTTCTGCTGCTGTTCGATGAGGATGTCCGCGCCGGCCCGGCCCTTGATGCGCTTGTTCTTCCAGAACACCCAGGGATAAATTTCGGCGCCGATGTCGGGGTCCACGGTGTTGATGGTGATGGTGACGTGGTCGATGTTGTGCCTGGACAGCTCGTCCACCGACGCGGGCAGGGACAGGCCGTTGGTGGACACGCACAGCTTGATGTCCGGGGCCTGCTCGCTGAGCATGCGGAAGGTGGCGAAAGTGCGTTCCGGATTGGCCAGGGGGTCGCCGGGGCCGGCGATGCCCAGCACCGTCATCTGGGGAATGGTGGCGGCCACCGCCTTGACCTTTTTCACCGCCTGCTCCGGCGTGTACAACTCCGACACCACGCCGGGCCGCGATTCGTTGGCGCAGTCGTACTTACGGTTGCAGTAATGGCACTGGATGTTGCACGCCGGGGCCACCGCCACGTGCATGCGGGCGAAGTAGTGGTGGGCGTCTTCGGAGTAGCAGGGATGGTTCTGCACCTTCTGGCGGATGTGCTCCGGGAGGTGGCCCATCTGGTCGTCGGTGGAGCCGCAGGAAGAGGCGCTGCAACCGCCCTTCTTGGCGGTGGGCTGGGCATTGAGTACGGGGAGTTCCATGGTGGCATCCTCAGCGGAAAATGGGCGTTACACCCCTTCCAGCACACCCCATGCCAATGGCCTGTATGGCCCAAGCTGCTGTTTTGTAAACGCTTACATAAACTCCGGGATGTAGGGAATGTGACAGCCGCACAGAGCGTCCTTGTCTTCAACGACACAAACGCGGGTGCTCACGGCACGATCACCTGTGACGCTTTCGCGCGCAAACGAGCCTCCAGTTGCGGATAATCGCCCAGATACGCCGTCATCAGCGACTTCCACAGCCTCCCGTGGTTGGGGACAAAGAAATGCAGCAATTCATGCACGATGACGTAGTCCCAAAGCTCGGTTTCGAATTCCAGCAGCTCACTGTTGAAAGTTAGCCGGCCTGTGGTGGAACAGGAGGCCCACTTGTTGCGCATGGGGCGCACATTCACCGAATGCGCGCCGACGTTCAATCGGCTGACCCAATAACCAGCCCGCTTCCGGAAGGCTTGCTTGAGTTCATCCTCCCTCATATCCGGTAGGCTTTGGCCAGCAGATTAAACAGCTCATCGACAATTGCCACGGTCTTGTCCACCTCGCCGACCTCGGGAAAGATGGCGCCGGTTACCTTGTTGCGCAGGTCGCGCAGCGATTTTTCGCTCTCGCGCCAGGCGGGCAGCGTGATAAAGGCTGTGCGGATGGTGCGGGTTACCGCCTCCGCGTCGGCAAGACCGGCATCCAGCAGGGTGCGATAGATGAAAAAAGTCAGTCCATCAAAACCCTTTTCGGCCTGAACCTTCTTGCGTTCCTCATTTTCCTCCAGCAGCCTGATCAAATCGGCCAGCGCGCCCTGCGTCGTGGTCTGGCGATCCTCGAATTGCTCCAGTACCGCGTCGGCACGGTCGGCAAGGCCGACCAGGAAAGGATCGTCCGATTCGTCCTCTGCCGCCTTTTCGATGCTCTTCACCAAGTTGATCACCTTGGTCTCGTCGCCGGCGTGCCTGGCCTTGATCTGATCGATGGCGTGCTCGTCCAGTTGCACCATTTCGCCCAGCGGCGCCAGCGCCGTGGTGTCGACGTGCTGTTGCACCAAGGCATTGGTTTTGCGCTGGAACTCACGGTCCACATACACGCGCTTGGCATAAGCACGGCTGACCACCGCGTACATCGCCGACAGGCTGCTGTAGCCGGCGATGAAGGGGCGCAGGAAGGCATCCGGGCTGATGATCTCGTAGAGCATTTCCAGCTCCTTGTACTCGCGGAAGAAGGCCTTGCGGCGATCCTTGTCGCGGAAATGCTCGATCAGCCCGTCCACGTCCTTGTCGTTGAAGTTGTGCTGAACCAATGGCAAATACGCCGCCGTAGCATTGGCCATCTTGCTCTGGAATAGCGATTTCAGCAGGGCGATGTCCTTCACCACCGCCGACACCTCGTCGCTGTCGAAGGCCAGGGCCTTTTCCAGCTTGTCGAAAATGCCCACGAAATCCAGCACGAAGCCGTGGGGCTTCACCATCTCCTCGGCCTCGTTCTCATAAGGCCGGTTCACGCGGGCGATGGCCTGGAGCAGGGTGTGGTCGCGCAGCGGCTTGTCCAGGTACATCGCATACAAGAGCGGCGCGTCGTAGCCGGTCAGCAGCTTCTCGGTGACGATCAGAATTCTGGGCAGCGTGCCGTACTTGGCGAACTGGCGGCGGACGGCCTTCTCTTCCTCGCTGGACAGGTGAAATTGCTTGAGCTGCTCCGTGTCGTTGTTGTTGCCGGTGTAGACCACCTGCGACCAGTCCGGCGGCAGCACCTTGTCCAATGCAGCCTTGTAGAGGGCGCAGGCCTCGCGATCCACCGCGACCAGAAAAGCCTTGTAACCCAGCGGCTCCACGTTCTCGCGGTAGTGCTCGGCCACGTAAGACGCCACCTTCCCGATGCGCGCCTGACCTTTCAGGAAGTTGCGCAGGTTCACGGCCCGTTCCAGGATGCGGTTGAGCTCCTCGATGTCCGCGATGCCTTCGGTTTCCGCCAGCGCCAGAAACTCCTTCTCCATCACCTCGGCGGGCACCAGCAGTTCGTTCGGGGCCAGGGCGTAAAACAACGGCAGGGTAGTGCCATCCTCGATGCTCTCGCGGATCGAGTACTTGTGCAGGTAGCCCTGCTCGTCATCGATACCGAAGGTTTTGAACGTGCCCTTGCCATGCGCGGTGGCGTCGATCGGCGTGCCGGTGAAGCCGATGAAGCTGGCGTTGGGGACGCCGGCCATCAGGTAATTGCCCAGATCGCCTTGCGTGGTACGGTGGGCCTCGTCGATTAGCACATAGATGTTGCCGCGCGTGTTCAGGTCGGCCGGCATGTCGCGGAATTTCTGGATGGTGGAGACGATGATGCCGCGATAGTCGTCCTTGAGCAGTGCATTCAGCGTGTCGATGCGGGCGGCCGGTTGCACGTTGTGCAGACCCAGTGCCTCCAGGTTGCGCACCATCTGGTCTTCCAGCTCGTTGCGGTCGATCAGCAGCAGGATGGTGGGCTTCTCCGACCGCGGCGCCTTGAAGAGCATCTCGGCGGCCTTGATCATGGTGAAGGTCTTGCCGCTGCCCTGCGTGTGCCACACCAGCCCGCGCCGTTTGGCCGCATGGTGGGCGCGCTCCACCACCTTTTCCACCGCGCCGGTCTGGTGCTGGCGCAGGACGAACTTTTGCAGTTCCGATTCCTGCTCGACGAACAGGATGTAGTGCTGCAGGAACGCCAGCAGGTTTTGCCGGTCGCAGAACGTCCTGATTTTGGCTTCGAGTTGGCCAAGCTCCCCGTGCTTCCAGTAGAACAGGTTGCGGCGCACCACGTTCCAGGTCACGCCGTAGACGAAACCGATGGCCTCCGTGGCGGTAAACAACTGCGGCGGCACCATCAGCTCGGGCGTCTCATGGTGGTAGCGGCGAATCTGGTCCACGCTCAGCGCGATGGCCTCGTGCTTGGTGGCGTTTTTGCACTCGATCACCAGCACCGGAATGCCGTTGATCAGGAACACCACATCCGCCCGGTTGCCATGGCGGCCGTTGTGGAAAGCGTACTCCTCGGTAACCTCGAAGCGGTTGCCGGCCCAGTAATCGAAGTCGATCAGCTTCAGGTCGCGCTCGCGCACCTCCACCGGTTCGAAGAAGGTCATCTGGCCGCGCAGGGCCCGCAGAAAATCCCGGTTGCCCCGGATGTTGGCCGGGAACGTCGCCAGCCGGCGCGCCAGTTCCCCGGCGGACTCGGCAAAGCCAGGGTTCAGCGCCTTGACCCGCTCGAACAGCGTTTCAACGAAGAACGGCGAGGCCGCTTTGGCCTGATCCGCCGGCTTGGCCCGAGACTTGTCGAAACCCCGCCGCGCTTCGGCTTCCTCGCGGGGCACGAAAATCCAGCCCACCGCCTGCGCATAGTCGAGGATGCGTGCCTGGACGGTCCTGTGCTCGGTGGGGATGGTCATGCAGGGCTCCGGGGAGGGGATGCAAATCAGCTTGATGCCGGCAGAAATTGCCTCTGGCTCAGGCCGCCGGTCAGAATGATCCTAAAAACGGCAGATGATTGGTGAAACCATGCATTTTCAAGAGCTTGCGGCTAAATTGTAGGGGCGAATTTATTCGCCCATAAGCCGTTGATAGGGCGAATAAATTCGCCCCTACATCCGTATCAACCGCCGTTTTTAGGATGATTTGCCCCATGTCCGGCGCCACCTTCAATCACCGGTCAATCCTGTGATTCGTCGCCGAGTACAACGGGTAGATTCCGGGAGCCGTGCAGAATCCGTTCAATACGAACCTCGCCATCAAGCACGCGAAAGAAAATCACATAGCGATCCAATGCCGCCATGCGCAAGCCGGGGGCCAAGTCCTCGCGGCCGGCATAGCCCAGCGGTACGCGGCCAATCTTCTTGCACTGCTCGATCAACTTGGCGACGAAGCGCCGGGCATTGCCCCGGCTGTCCTTGGCGATGTAGTCGCCGATGTCGAGCAGATCCTGCCGTGACTTCGGCGAAAAAGCGACGGCTGGCATCGGGGCGTGCGTTGGCTCCGGGTCTTTGCGATGGACCATCAAGCCGGGTTCTTCGGCTCGGCATAGCGGGCGCTCAGTTCGGCAAACAGTTCGTCGGCCGCGATCGCCGGGCCGCTGTCGATGCCTTCTTGTATTGCCGCGCGCAGATCGGCATTCAGACGTTGGAGCATCGCCCCATAGACTTCGGGAGAAAGCAGGTAGGCCGCAGGCCGGTTGTGGTTGAGCACAGCCACAGGTTCAGACCCCGCCTGTTCGAGGACGGCGCTGGGGCTGCGTTTCAGTTCGGTGATGCTGACGGAGCGGGTGGCGAGAACTTGTTCCATGGCATGCCTCGTATCAGACCTGGAAAGGTTCTTTATTGTGTTCCTTATTTAGGTCTTAAGTAAATGCGCTGTCCTCTCGCGTGCAAAGCGCTCCGCTGCCCCAGGCTGTGGGCTGTCCTGACGCAAACCGGCGCCGAAAGACTGACTCAATCCAGCGCCGGCACGCCCAGCGCGTCCAGCTCCAGATCGTTGACGCGAATCTGCGCGCTCATCAGTTGGTGCAGCAGGGTTTTGAACAGGTCGGTGTAGTGGGCGCGCTTGCATTCGGCCAAGGCCAGCTTGTCATCCAAGGCAGAAAGGCTGGACACGATTTCATCCTGCTCACCGGTTTCCTTCGGGTACGCGATCTGCACTGTCTTCAGAATGTCGGCGCTCAGGTTCTTCTGGTTGGCACCGTGCCCAAGGTTGCGAATGTAGTCGTACTTGAACGCGAACAACTGATAGAGGAAGCCGGTGCGGACTTCGGGCTTTGGAAAGAATGCCACGCAGGCCTGATTGGTGGCGGCATCCACGCCAAGAATGCCGACCTTGCCGCGTGTGATGCCTTGGCCGTACATTGCCATCAGCAGCGTACCTGCCAGGAAGATTTTGGCTGACGAGCCGTCCAGTCCGGCTTGTGTGATCTTTTCTTCGGTGTCATTGATGACGCAGTAATCGACTTCGCCGGTTTTCACCCAAGGGATTGTGCCATCTTTCCAGTAAGCCTCATTGGTGCGCGACGGCGTGCCGCCGGATTTAAGTGCGGCCACTTCGCCTAAGCGCATGACCTCCCAACTCTCCGGCACCAGCCCGATTTCGGTGGGCTTCTGCGCCTCGCCGCGCAGGCCCTCGGTGAACAGCTTGTGCATCAGGCTGCGCTTGAGTTCACGGGTGGTGGCGATGATGGCCTGCTGCTGCTCGATGGCCCGCTGCACCGTCGCCAGCACGCGGGCTATTTGGCGTTGTTCATTCTTTCCGGGAACGTTCCATCGAAACTTTGCCAAAGAAGGCCACGAGGTGCGGGGGTGTTGCACGCCGGTTGTTGTTGCCTTGGCATGTTTGATGAACTGGTCGCTGTGGCAAAGGTAGAGCAGATATTCCGGAACGGTGTTCTCAAGCGCGGTGAAAACCAGAATGTCGGTTGAGCAGACGCCGGCGAATCCCGAAATGACCGCTTTTCGCAAATATGGACGCAGCTTTCCGAAAAGCACGTCCTTCGGTTCGAACTTGCTCTTGCCGCTGGACACGTCGCTTTCGGTGCCGACCGATTCGAGTGTAGGAAGCCTTTGTTGGATATGCTCCAGGCCGATATAGGGCTGCGTTCCGCCTTGAACGGGTTGATAGCCTTCAGACCGTTTGGAGCAGATGGCGTCGAAGCGTAAACGCTGCCAACCCGCTGGCATTTCGATAGCAGTGAGACTCATACCCCCAATCTCGCCAGCACAGCCATCAGCGCTTTCTCATTGAGCGCCGCTTCCTTCTCCAGCTCGCGCAAATCCTCGACGATCTCCGACAGGGGCCGGTAGTCCTCGTCGTCGGCCACGTGGATGTAGCGCGAGGGCGAGATGTTGTAGTCGTTGCGGACGATCTCGGCCTTGTCCACGATCCTGGCGAAGCGATCCTCCTCGCGCCAGGCGGCGAAGGTGTCGGCGATACGGACGATCTCCTCGTCCGGGATGTAGTTCTTCGGATCGCCTTTCTTGAAAGACCGGCTGGCGTTGAGCAGGAACAGCTTGTTTTTCTGCACTGACGGCTTGTTCTTGTGCAGGAAGATCACCACGCCCGGCGCGCTGGTGTTGTAGAACAGGTTTTCCGGTAGGTAGAGCACGCCTTCGATCAGGTCGTGGTCCACAAACCACTTGCGCACCTCCTTTTCCTTGTTGCGGTTGGCGTTGCCGCTGCCGCGCGAGGCGGCGCCGGTGTCCAGCACCACGGCGGCGCGGCCGGTGTCGCTGAGCGAGTGCAGGATGTGCAGCATCCAGGCCCAGTCGGCGCTGCTGGAGGGCACGGTGAGGATGCGCGGGTTGCCGCGCTCGTCCTTGTGGCCGGGATCGGCGAAGCGCTCGTAGGGGTCGTTGGCAAAGAAGTTCTCGCCCAGGTAAGGCAGGCTTTGGCTGTCCTGGTTCCACATGGGATTGGCCACCACGCGGTCGAAGCGCTTGATCTGGCCGCGCTCGATGAACCTGGGCGATTTCATGGTGTCGCCGATTTCGATTTTGCCTTCCATGTCGTGGATGATCATGTTCATGTTGGCCATGGCCCAGGTGGCGGCGGTGAACTCCTGGCCGTGCAGTTTGAGCGGGGCGTACTTGCTGCGGCTGGACAGGGCCATGCGCCGTTCCAGTTCGATTTCGCATTTCACCAGCAGGCCGCCGGAACCGCAGGCGGGGTCGTAAACCTCCATGCCGGGCGCGGGCGCCAGGATGCGCGCCATCACCAGACCGACCTCGGCCGGGGTGTAGAACTCACCGGCGCTCTGGCCCGAGCCTTCGGCAAACTTGCGGATCAGGTATTCGTAACTGCGGCCGATGATGTCGGGCTCGACGTCGTTCAGGCCCAGCCGTTTCCTGCTGATGGCTTCGATCAGGTTGGACAGGCGGTCGTCGTCCAGGTCGCGCTGGCCGTGGGTGGTGGCGTTGAAGTCGATGCGGTTGATGATGCCGTCGAGCAAGGGGTTGAAGCGGGCGATGTCGCCCAACAGGGTGGTGAGCCGTTCGCCGATCCTGCTGGACAGCTCGCGGATCACGCTCCACGTCGGCTTCTCCAGGTTATTGGGCCGGAACGGCAGGTAGAAGCGCACCAGCTTCGCGTCCTTGTCCACGAAAGCGAAGGCCACCTCGCGGGAGCCGTAGCTCTCGGCGAGGCGGTCGATCTCGTCGTCGAACACGTCGCACAGCCGCTTGGCAAACACCAGCGGCAGGATGAAGTCCTTGTACTTGGGGGCGTCCTGAGCGCCGCGGATGGAGCAGGCGGCGTCCCAGATCCAGTTTTCCAGGCTTTTTGTCGTGTGCTGGCCGGCCATGAAGTTTCTTTGCGAGGGAATCGTTTCAATCCGGCACTATTGTAAAAGTTGCCGGCGCGGGATCATGAAGCCCGCATTGGTCGTTTCACTTTGCGGGTTCGTAACCAGCGGTGTGCGTGAAGCGTGGCGGGGCTACAACAAACTCAAGATCATCCCCACCACTCCGCATCCCCCGATCACCGGAATGATTCCGATCCTGTAACGGAACAGGGCCAGCATCGCCGCCAGGATGAGCAGGGCGGAAAGGGCGTCGAAGGCGCCGGAAAATCCCTGCGGCCACAGCACGTGCCAGGCGAAGAACAGGGCCAGGTTGAGGATCACGCCCACCACGGCGGCGGTGATGGCGGTCAAAGGCGCCGTGAAGCGCAGGTTGCCATGGGTGGATTCCACCAGCGGGCCGCCGGCCAGGATGAACAGGAAGCTGGGCAGGAAGGTGAAATACGTCGCGACCCCCGCCGCTGCCAGGCCGGCGAGGAACGAGGGTTCGGCGGCGGCGTTCCAGCCGCCGAGGAAGCCGACGAAGGTCACGACCATGATGAGCGGTCCGGGGGTGGTTTCGCCCAGGGCCAGGCCGTCCATCATCTGCGCGGCGCTCAGCCAGTGGTAGTGCTCCACCGCGCCCTGGAACACGTAAGGCAGCACCGCGTAGGCGCCGCCGAAGGTGAGCAGCGCCGCTTTGGTGAAGAAGCCGCCCATCTGCGCCAGCACGCCGTTCGCGCCATGCAACCATAGCCAGGCCATGGGCCCGGCCCACAGCAAGGCGCCGGCGACTACTACCAGCGCCAAGCGCGCCCAGCCGAAGCGGGCGTGGGCGGGGGTGGGCGTGTCGTCGTCGATCAGGGCCGGTCCGTAGCTGTGCTTGGCGGCGCCGTGCCCGCCGCCCACGGCGAATTTTTTCGGCGCGAATTTTCCGCCCAGCGCACCCAGCAGGGCGGCGATGGCCACGATCAAGGGAAAGGGCGCGTGCAGGGCGAAAATGGCCAGGAAGGCGAGGGCGGCAATGCCCCACAAAAGCCCGTTCTTCAAGGCCCGCGAGCCGATGCGCCAGGCGGCGAACAGCACGATGGCCGTCACCGCCGGCTTGATGCCGTAAAACACCCCGGCCACCAGCGGCAGTTGGCCGAAACGCAAGTAAGCCCAGCTCAGCACGGCCAGCAGCGCGAAGGAAGGCAGCACGAACAGCGCGCCGGCGACGACGCCGCCCCAGGTGCGGTGCATGAGCCAGCCGATGTAGGTGGCCAATTGCTGGGCCTCCGGGCCGGGGAGCAGCATGCAGTAGTTGAGCGCGTGCAGGTAGCGGCGCTCGGAAATCCAGCGTTTTCGCTCCACCAGGTCCTGGTGCATGATGGCGATCTGCCCCGCCGGGCCGCCGAAGCCGATGAAGCCCAGTTTCAGCCAGTAAAGGAAGGCTTGCCGGAAGGTGACAGGGGCGGGCGGGTTTTGCATGCGTTTTTATCCTTCCAGTGAATGCTCCCGCGCCCGGCGCGGTTCTTCGTAAGGCATGAGGTGGATGCCCTGGGCCAGCAGGGAAACGCCGATCTCGTCGCCCACCGCCAGATTGTTGCGCCGCACCACGTGCACCGGCAGGCGCAGGGACAGGTGCAGCTTGAGCCGCCGGTCGATTTCCAGGGACAACAGGGCTTCCGAACCCAAGGTGAGCAGTTCCGCGATGCGCCCGGACAGCGGATTTTCCCGCTCGCCACGCGAGAGCTGGTCGCGGCGGTGCAGCAGCACCTGGTGGGCGGGAATCATCCACGACACCCGCGAGCCGGGCCGAAAATGCGCCTGCAAGCGCGCATCCAGACTTCTGCCCAGCCACAACAGGCGGGTGATGCGCTGGGCGGGGTCGTGTTCCACGACCTGGCCGGTGAACAGGTTGGGCTGATCCATCAAACGTGCCACCAGCGCGGTGGCCGGACGCTGGGCGACTTCGTCCGGGGCGCCGCTTTGCAGGGTTGCGCCCCGGTACAGCACGACCAGGCGGTCGGCCAGCAGCGCGGCTTCGTCCAGGTCGTGGGTCACCAGCACGATGGGCATGGCCAGGCTGTGGCGCAGTTCGGCCAATTCCCGGTACAGCTTGCGCCGCGTGACCTGGTCCACGGCGGAGAAGGGCTCGTCCAGCAGCAGAACCTGCGGGTCGCGGGCCAGAGCGCGCGCCACCGCCACCCGCTGTTGCTGGCCGCCGGACAACTGGCGGGGGTAGCGTCCTTCCAGCCCCGCCAGGTGCACCCGCGCCAGCCACTCGCCGGCCTTGGCGGCGCGCTCCCGGCGCGGCAGGTGCGACAGGGCGGCGGACACGTTGCCCAGGGCGCTCAGATGGGGAAAGAGGGCGTAATTCTGGAACACCAGTCCCACCGGGCGGCGGTGAGGCGGGAGGTCCAGGTCCGCCCCGCTGTCCAGCCAGCTCTGTCCGTTGCAGGACACCGTGCCCCGTCGCGGCTGGTACAGGCCGGCCACGGCGCGCAGCACGGTGCTCTTCCCGGCGCCGGACGGTCCCACCAGACCCAGCAACTCGCCGGGACGGCAGGCCAGATTCACGTCCAGGGGAATGGGGCCGTGCTGGAACAGTTCGGCGGTCAGTCCCGTCTCAGCCATGCCGTCGTGTCACGCGATTCCCCAGCCAGTAGGTCAAGCCGATGGCGATTGCGGAAAACGCCAGCAGCGTCTGGGCCATCACCGCCGCAGCCTCGGCGTCGAAAGACTGCACCCGGTCGTAGATGGCGATGGACAGGGTCCTGGTGCGGCCCGGAATGGCGCCGCCCACCATCAACACCACGCCGAATTCGCCCAGGGTGTGGGCGAAGGTCATCACCAGGCCCGAAACGATGCCCGGCCAGGCCAAAGGGAGTTCGATATGCGCCAGCACTCTGGCGGGTGCCATGCCGCAGCAGGCGGCAGCTTCGCGCACTTCGCGCGGGATGGCCTCGAAGGCGCGCTGCATGGGTTGCACGGCGAAAGGCAGGTTGACGATGAGGGAGGCCAATAGCAGCCCTTCGAAACTGAACGCCAGCGGATGGCCGAACCAGTTTTCAAACCAGCGGCCCAGGGGCGCGGCCGAGCCGAAATGCACCAGCAGGTAATAGCCCAGCACCGTGGGCGGCAGCACCAGCGGCAAAGCGAAGGCCGCTTCGCACAGGCTCTTGCCGGCGAAGCGGCCGTAAGCCAGCCAGCGGCCGGCCAGGATGCCGAACGGCAGCAGCAGCAGGGCCGTGGCGAGTCCCAGCCGGACGGAAAGATCGAGGGCGCTCCACTCCACGGCAGGCCGGATCAGGGTACGGTAAAGCCGTAACGCTCCAGAATCTTGCGGCTGGTGGCTTGCTGCAGGTAGTCGTAGAACTTGCGCGCGTCCGGTCCGGCGTTCTTGAGCAGCACCATGCGCTGGCGGATCGGCTCGTGCCAGGACGGCGGCAACAGGACGTAGGTCCCGGCGGTGCGCAGTTCGGGGGACAGGGCGAGGGAATAGGCGATGATGCCGCCGTCCGCCGCGCCGCTGGTGACGAACTGCGCCGCCTGGGCGACGTTTTCCCCCAGCACCACGACCGGCGCCACCTTGCCCCACAGCCCCTGATGTTCCAGCGCTTGCCGGGCGGCGCGGCCGTACGGCGCGTGTTCCGGGTTGGCGATGGCGAAATGCTTGACGCGCCCTTCGGTTAGCGCCTGGCGCAGATCGGCCAACGCCTTGTCCACTTTCAAGTGCGACTTCGTCGACGTGTAGAGCACGATTTCGCCGATGCCGTACAAAATGCCTTCGCCGTCGGTCTTGCCCTCCTTGGCCAGTTGCGCCACGTAGTTTTCGTCGGCGGAGAGGAACAATTCGAACGGCGCGCCCTGCTGAATCTGCCGGTAGAAATTGCCCGACGAGCCGAACGTGAGGTTCACCGGCACGCCGGTTTCGCCCTTGAAGCGGGCGGCGATTTCCGTCAGGGCGAATTTGAGGTCCGCCGCGGCGGCGATGACCGGGGGTTCGCCGGCGTAGCCTGCCCCGAAGGCTGCCAGCCACAGAACAACGGCAAAAAATAACTTACGCAACATGTGTATCTCCTTAATCGACGCCGATGGAAACTTCGCTGGATTTGACCAGGGCATGCGCCTCTTTCCCCGGAGCCAGTTGCAGCGCTTCGGCGGAATGGCGGGAAATGACCGACACCACCTCCACGCCGGGAGCGATCTCCAGCACCACTTCCGAGACGATATTGCCATGGGAAACCGATTTGACGGTGCCTTTCCAGTTATTGCGAATACTGAGCTTCATGGGATGAACCTCCGCGGGTAAATGAAAGAGGAATGCGCAGCGGTCAAAAGCACATTCCTTGCCATTAAAACCAAGTGCGTGGACGGCGCCGCACCCCGGCGGCGCATGCACCAACGAGTCTGAACCTTACCTCCATTCCCTGTAGCAGACAAACCCCGATCGCGCTTTTGTCGCTTTTGCGACAGGCGGCCGTGGGGCGCCGGACGCGCCAGTTCGGGATTTGCCGCCATGGCATGGCGGTTGCACTTACGGACAGCAACGAAGCAAGGTTGCTGCGAGTATTTACGTCAGGTAGCCCGCCATGAAATCCAATAAAGACATTGCCGAACTGCTCAACGAACCGGCCTGCGAGCACAACCACAAGGCCAAATCCGGCTGCGCCAAGCCCAAGCCCGGCTCCACGGCGGGGGGGTGCGCCTTCGACGGCGCGCAGATCGCCCTCTTGCCCATTTGCGACGTGGCCCACATCGTCCACGGACCCATCGCCTGCGCCGGCTCGTCCTGGGACAACCGCGGCACGCGCTCTTCCGGCGCTTTGCTTTACCGCATCGGCATGACCACCGACCTGACCGAGCAGGACATCGTCATGGGCCGGGCGGAAAAGCGCCTGTTCCATGCCATCAAACAGGCGGTGGAGACCTACGGCCCGCCGGCCGTGTTCGTGTACAACACCTGCGTGCCGGCGCTGATCGGCGACGACATCGACGCGGTGTGCAAGGCGGCCGCGGAACGCTGGGGCGTGCCGGTGGTGCCGGTGGACGGTGCGGGCTTTTACGGCACCAAGAACCTGGGCAACCGCATCGCCGGCGAAGCCATGGTCAAGTACGTGGTGGGCAGCCGCGAGCCGGACCCCCTGCCGGCGGACAGCGCCCGCGCCGGCATTAAGGTGCACGACGTCAACCTGATCGGCGAATACAACATCGCCGGCGAATTCTGGCACGTGCTGCCGCTATTGGACGAACTGGGCCTCCGTGTCCTGTGCACCTTGTCGGGCGACGCCCGCTTCCGCGAGGTGCAGAGCATGCACCGTGCCGAGGTCAACATGATGGTGTGTTCCAAGGCCATGCTCAACGTGGCCCGCAAGCTGGAAAAGCAGTTCGGCACGCCCTGGTTCGAGGGCAGTTTCTATGGCATCGGCGACACCAGCCAGGCGTTGCGCGACTTCGCCCGTGTCATCGGCGATCCGGACCTGACCGCCCGCACCGAAGTCCTCATCGCCCGCGAAGAAGCGCGCATCCAGGCCGAACTGGCCCCATGGCGCGAGCGGCTGGAAGGCAAGCGTGTTTTGCTTTACACCGGCGGTGTGAAAAGCTGGTCGGTGATCTCCGCCTTGCAGGACTTGGGCATGGTGGTGGTCGCCACCGGCACCAAGAAATCCACCGAGGAAGACAAGGCGCGCATCCGCGAGCTGATGGGCGAGGACGCCCAGATGATCGAGGACGGCAGCCCCAAGGCCCTGCTGGGCATCGTCCGGGAGTATAAGGCGGACATCCTCATCGCCGGCGGCCGCAACATGTACACGGCGCTGAAGGCCAGGATTCCCTTCCTGGACATCAACCAGGAGCGGGAATTCGGCTACGCCGGCTACCAAGGCATGCTGGAACTGGTGCGGCAACTGGCCTTGACCATCGAAAGCCCGGTGTGGCCCGCGGTGCGCAAACCGGCGCCGTGGCGGAGCGTTTCAGCCTGACGGCTCCTCTTCCCGCCACAACCACGCCGCCCCGCGCACTCCGGAAGAGTCGCCATAGCGGGCCGGAACGAGCCGGGTGGCCACGGCGTCGGAAAAGACATAACGGCCCCACAGTTCCGGCACCCGGCGGTACAGAAATTCGATGTTCGACACGCCGCCGCCCAGCACGACCACTTCCGGGTCCAGGATGTTGACGACGCCGGCCAGGGCGCGCGCCAGCCGGTCCGCGTAGCGCTCCAGCGCTTCCAGTGCCTGCCGGTCGCCTTGATCGGCACGGGCGGCGATTTCGGCGCCGCTGCATTCTTCGCCGGTACGGGCGAGGTGGTCGCGGCTGAGTCCCGGACCGCTGAGGAAGGTTTCGATGCAGCCCTGTTTGCCGCAATAGCAGTCGGGACCGGGAAGTTCGTCCGCTCCCGGCCAGGGGAGGGGGTTGTGGCCCCACTCGCCGGCGATGGCGTTGGGTCCGCTTACCAGCCGGCCGTGGACCACGATGCCGCCGCCGGTGCCGGTCCCAATGATCACGCCGAACACGCTCTGCGCGCTGGCCGCCGCGCCGTCCACCGCCTCGGACAGGGCGAAGCAGTCGGCGTCGTTCGCCAGCCTGACCGGATGCCGCAGGACGCCTTCGAAATCCCGAAGGAGGGGCTTGCCGATCAGGCACACCGAATTGGAATTCTTCATCAGCCCCGTAGCCGGCGACACCGCCCCCGGTGTGCCGATGCCCACCGAGCCACGGCTGCCGGTCTCCACTTCGAGGGCCGCCACCAGGCCGGCTACCGCGCGCAGGGTTGCCGTGTAGTCGCCCTGCGGTGTCGCCACCCGCCGCCGCGCCAGCTCGCGGCCGTCGTCGCTGAGGGCGATGCCTTCGATTTTGGTTCCGCCCAGATCAATGCCGATGCGCATGGGGTTTCCTGTAGGTGTGAATTTTAAGCGTGAGTTTATGGAAAACTTGTGGGGCCGGTAATAGGGCGCGCCTTCGATGCTCGGCAGCGTATAAGTCGCGGGACGCTCCCGCTGGGCAAAGGCAAAATTCGGGAAAATCGGGTTCATCCATTAAAGAAGGCGACTATTCAGCTTTCGCTTTTCCAGGCGCATAGCCGGTTAATTCCATATAACCCTGGGCGACGGCAGCGTCCGGTGCTTCGGCGGCAAACACATCCACCGCCCCTTCCCAATAGCGCACGCTCTTGCGCACTTCCTGATCGGCCAGCACCGGGCGGATGAGGAAAGTCTTGCCCAGCGGCTTGATCGTCAGGCGCCAGCGCGCCGGGTAGCGCACGCCGTCCGGCGCTTGCCAATAGGCGAGGGGGGCCAGTTCCACATCGTCCCGCGCCAGATGAGTCTTGGCGCCCTGCGCGTCGATCCAGCTTCCGGAACTGTAGGGGTCGATGCCGCCGTCCTTGTGTCGCAATTGGTAATACATGAGTTCCGTGCCGTCCTGGAATTGCAGGGAAAACCAGTCCCAACCCGCCTGGTAAGGGGCGAGGGCGCTGGTGCTCCATTCCCGGTCCAGCCAGGCCAGGCCCTTGACCGGGACGGTTTGCCCTTGCGTAGTCACGAAACCCTCGACGTTCAGGCGCGTGGCGGAATAGTAATAGGAGGCGTTGCCGGCTTCGGCGCTTTTCTGGCTCAGGCCCTGGTTGCCCTGGAGCACCAGCGGCTTTTGCGGCCACACCTTGAGGTGCAGGGCATCGGCGCCTTCGCGGACGTCGATGATCCAGGGGAAGCCGCCGCCTTGCTCAGCAATCATGCGCCAGTCCTCCAGCCACACCCGGAACGGCGCCGCCTGCGCTCCGGCCAGTCCCAGCGCGCCCCGCGCCCGGCGTTCGTAGGCTTGGTAGCGGCCGGCGGCGATGTCGCTCAGCGCAAAGTGGGCCATGAAGGCCTGGCTGGCGGCCCAGCGGGAGGCACGCGGTTCGGCGACTGCCTTGAGGCCCTGGCGGAAGAACGTCACCTGGAAACCGAAGCGCCGTTGGTCCGCGCCGTGCAGGTTGCCGGTGACGTACCACCACTCGGTGCGGTAATCGGGATGGGGGCCGTGATCGTCGGGGAAAGAAAACGTGCGCGGCTCCAGGACGCGGGTAAAGCCGGCGCTGTCCGGCGTGCCGAGGACGCGGCCGGATTCCAGTTCCGTACCGATTTCCCCCTCCGGCCGCTCGCAGGCGGCGCACAGCAGCAGGAGGACAGAAAACAGCAAGCGGCTTACGCTGCGGAAACAAAGTGGGTGCATGGCAATAGTCCCGGGAAATCGCCTCTCCGAATATCCTTTCTGACTACACTTCGGCCATAACCGTTTCATATGCTGGATTTTCCCATGCCTTCTCCCGACATCCTCGTCCGCCTCGCAGATGTGGCCTACCGATACCGGGAAGGCGGGCGGGAGCGCGCGGTGCTGCAGGACGTGCAGGGTGAAATCCGCCGTGGCGAATACGTCGTCCTGCTCGGCCAGAGCGGCTCGGGCAAGACCACTCTGCTCAATCTGGTCGCCGGGCTGGACTTGCCCCAGGCGGGCGAAGTGTCGGTGGATGGCGTGGCGCTCAACCGGCTGGGCGAGCGGGAGCGCACCCTGTTCCGCCGGCGCCGCATCGGCTTTGTGTACCAGTTTTTCAACCTGCTGCCGACCCTCAGCGTGGCCGAGAATATCCTGCTGCCCTTGGAACTGATCGGCGCTGATGCCATGGGGGGGAAAGCCAGAGAGTTGCTGCGGGAGGTGGGACTGGCGGAGCGCGCCGACAGCTTCCCGGACCAGTTGTCCGGCGGCGAGCAGCAACGGGTGGCGGTGGTGCGCGCCCTGGCGCACGATCCGCTGCTCCTTCTGGCCGACGAGCCCACCGGCAACCTGGACAGCCACAGCGGCGAGCAGGTCTTGGCGCTGTTCGATCGCCTCATCCGCGCCCGCGGCAAGACCCTGCTGGTGGCCACCCACAATCGGGAAGTGGCCGCCCGCGCCGACCGCGTGCTTTACCTGCGCGACGGGCGCCTGAGCGAAGAACCGCCGTGAGCCTGTTCCGCACCGCCAATCGGCGTTTTTTGTACCGCCATCCGCTGCACGGCCTGCTGGCCGTGCTGGGCATTGTTCTGGGAGTGGCGGTTTTGAGCGGCATCGATCTCAGCATCGCCAGCGTCCGCCGGGCTTTCGAGCTGTCCATGGAGCGGGTGAGCGGACCCGTAGACCATCACATCGTCGCCGCTTCCGGCACGCTGGACGAAGACCTGTACGTCAAACTGCGGATCGAGCAGCGGTTTGCCGCCATCGCCCCGGTGGTGGAAGGCTACGTGGTCCACCGCGATCGAACCTTGCGCCTTCTCGGCCTGGACCCCTTCGCGGAAAAGACCTTGCGCGGCCGCTTCGAGCACGCCGGCGTCGCCGACCTCACGCCCTTGCTTACCGAACGCGATACCGTGCTGCTGTCCCGCGCCAGCGCCGACGTTTTCGGCCTGCATCCGGGCGACCGCCTGGACCTCCTGATCGCCGGCAGGACGCGCACCGTCAAAATTGTGGATTTCATCGAGGGCCCGGATACGGCCGACCCTGCTTTGGAAGGCTTGCTGCTGGCGGATGTCGCCACCGCCCAGGAACTGTTGCAACGCGTCGGCCGCCTGGACCGCATCGACGTGCGCCTGGGCGACGATGCGGCGGCAAAAGCGCGCCTGCGCAACGCCTTGCCCGCCGGTGTAGTGCTGCGCAGCGCCGAAGGGCAGGGCGGCGCCATGGCGCGCATGACCGAAGCTTTCGCCACCAACCTGCAGGCCTTGAGCGCCCTGGCCTTGCTGGTGGGCATGTTCATCATCTACAACAGCATGAGCTTTAACCTGTTGCGCCGCCGGCCGCTGCTTGCCAGCCTGCGCCTGTTGGGGGTGACGCGCGGGGAACTGCTGGGCGAAGTCCTTTGGGAAGCCGCCGCGCTGGGGCTGCTCGGTTCGCTGCTCGGCGCCGGCGTGGGGCTGCTGGCGGCGCAGGGGTTGCTCCATTTGGTAACCCGCACCATCAACGACGTGTACTTCGTCCTGACGGTGAACCACTTGTTCGTTTCGCCCTGGATGCTGGCCAAGGCCATCGTTCTTGGCGTGGCCGCCGCGGTGCTTGCTGCCCTGCCACCCGCGCTGGAAGCGGCCTGGTCCCCTCCGGCGGCGGCCACCCGCCGCTCGCTGCTGGAAACCCACGCCCGCGCGTTGGCGCCGTGGCTGGCGGCGGGGGGTGCGGTAGTGATGGCCGTGTCCTTCGGATTGCTGCAACGGCCTTCGGCGAACCTGGCCGTGGCCACGGCGGCGGTGCTGGGCCTGCCGCTGGGTTACAGCCTGCTGACGCCCTTGCTGCTGGCCGTTTTGGCCGGGGCCGGAGCAAGAATGTGTAGCCGGCTGTTGTTGGTGCGGCTTGCCTTGCGCGGCATCGCCGCCAGCCTGAGCCGCACCGGCGTGGCGGCGGCCGCCCTGACTCTGTGCATCGCGGTCGGCATCGGCGTCGGCGTCATGATCTACAGCTTCCGGCTGGCCGTCACCTCCTGGCTGGAGGAAATCATCCAGGCGGATATTTATGTCTCCCTGCCGAGCGCGCCGGGCCAGCCGAGTCCGCCCCTGGCGCCCAGCCTGGTGGAAAAGGCGCGGGCGTTGCCCGGCGTGGCGCGGGTCGGCACATCGCTGCGCACCTTCGTCGAAACCGACCGGGGCCGCAGCGAACTATTGGCGCTGGAACCGGCTTATCCGGAGCGTCCGCCGTTCCGCTTCAAGGATGAGCTTTGTTTCCCCCCGTTGCGAAAGGGGGGAAACGAATCTGGGGACAAGGTAGCCGCAACTTTCACGTGTGACGGCGCCACCTGGCAGGATTTTCTGAACCAAAACGCGGTTCTGGTGGCCGAAAGTTATGCAGCGCGCCACGGCCTTGAGCCGGGCGACCGCCTGGAGTTGCACACGGCGCAGGGCGCGGTGAGTCTGCCGATTTTGGGCGTTTTCTACGATTACCGTTCCGACCAGGGGATCGTCCTCATGCACCGCCGTCTCTACCAGCGCCTGTGGCGCGACGCCGCCGTCTCCTCCGTGGGGCTGTACCTTGCGCCCGGCGCCAATCCGGAAGAGGTCAAGGAGGCGGTTTACCGGCAACTGGCGGCAGGCCGGCAGTTGCTGGTCCGCTCCAGCCGTGAAATTCGCCGGGCGACCCTGGAGGTATTCGAGCGCACCTTCACCGTCACCCAGGTCCTCAGGCTGCAGGCGCTGGCCGTGGCTTTCGTCGGCATCCTCGGCGCCTTCCTGGCCTTGCAGAGCGAGCGCGGCAAGGAACTGGCCACCCTGCGCGCCCTCGGCTTCACGCCGGGTCAGGTACGCGCCGGGGTGCTGCTGCAGACGGGCTTCCTGGGGCTGGCGTCCGGCCTGCTCGCCCTGCCTTTGGGGGCCTTGGTGGGTTTTGCTCTGGTGCGGGTGGTCAACCAGCGCTCCTTCGGCTGGAGCATGGATTTGGCTCTGCCCGCCGGCGTCTTCGGGGAAGCTGCTTTGCTGGCCGTCGCCGCTGCCCTGCTGGCCGGCGTCTATCCGGCCTGGCGGGCCGCGCGCCTGTCGCCGGCCGGCGCTTTACGGGAGGAATGAGATGAAGCTGAACTTCATGAACCGCTTCGACCGTCAAATCCCGCTCCGCGACGGGCGCCGACTCGGTTACGCCGAATACGGCGACGCCTTGGGCCGGCCGGTTTTCCACTTCCACGGCTTTCCCTCCTCGCGGCTGGAGGCGGGCCTCCATCACACCCTCTTGCAGCAGCGCAACATCCGCCTCATTGCCGTGGACCGTCCCGGCTGCGGACTGTCGGACTACCAGCCCGGACGGCGCATGCTCGACTGGCCGGACGACGTGGTGGAACTGGCCGATGCGCTGGGCATCGGCCGCTTCGGAGTATTGGGCGTTTCCGGCGGCGGGCCGTATGCGCTGGCCTGCGCCTGGAAAATCCCCGAGCGCCTGGATGCGGTGACGCTGGTCTGCGGTCTCGGCCCGGTGCACGATCCCGGCCTGCGGGATGTCATGGGCTGGCACGCCCGGCTGGCTTTTCTATTGGCGCGCCACTCTCCCCGCCTGCTGTGGCCGGTGTACAGCGGAACCCTGGCCATCGGCGTGCGCCTGTGGCCCGGCACGACCTACGTCTGGAAAATGGCTTCGACTCCCGGAGCGGACCGGGCGACCCTGCGCGACGTCGAAGTGAAGACGTGCCTGATGGCCTCCGTCCGGGAAAGCGTGCGCCACGGTTCCGCCGGAGTGGCCAGGGAAGCGCTGCTGTATACGAACGATTGGGGGTTCAGCCTCGCGGAAATCGAGTTGCCGGTCGACCTGTGGCACGGCACCGCCGACCGCATCGTGCCGCCCTCCCACACCCAATTCATCGCCCGCGCCGTGGCCCGGCCGCGCGTGCACCTGCTGGAAGGCGAGGGCCATTTCTCGCTTCCGATCCGGCATATGGGGGCGATGTTGGGGTGAGGCAATTCCTCCTCAAATCACGCCGTCTCCGGCGCTCTTGTCACCGAGGACAAGCATTCCCGCGACGGCCGATTCCGATCAAGCCGGCGATAGCCGACACCAGCAGCCAGAAAGCGGCGGGAACGGGGACGGTCGGGCCACCGGCAGGCGGCAGTTCGGCGCCGTTGCCGCCGCCGAAGTAGGCGCTGGTCACGGACGAGCCGGGGATCGTGAAACCGGCCAAGTGGGCGGCAAACCAGGCATTGCCCTGAGCGGCCGATCCTGTGGAGGGCGCGACGTAGCTGAGCGGCGTGTCGCCGGCCACGCCGACGATCCAGAACACCAGCGGGTCCAGTCGCGTGCTTCCCGTTCCATCGGCGGAACCCAGAAACTTGCCGAAACCGTCGAACTGGTTCGGCGGCGGCGCGACATTTCCGGACCAGCCGGAGGGTGCGACGATGTTGCCGTCCGCAATCGCCGGCGCCCCTACGGCCTGATTGAAAGCGAATGCCGTGATGCCGAAGTCGCTGCTTTCATTGAAACGCGAGTTGTCGGCGTCGACGGTGAATTTGATGGCGTTCGTGTCGCTGCCCCAAACGGCGTCTTCGATCAGGACCGTCAGGTAGGGCACGCCGTCCGCCAGCGCCGCGTCCTGATTGGATTGGTCCAGGGTATAGAGGTAACTGGCCGCCTGGGCTTCTCCGCCCAGTAAACCGCCAACTGCGCCAGCCAGGGCCAGTGTTTTGAAAGCCGATTTCATAAGAATCCCCGTCACTGTCATGTTTTGAACACAAGCAGCGATGCCCGCAAGGCTGATTCTTGTCGGAATTGCGCATCGCGGTCCTCCCCATCACTTCGGGAGGCAGCCCGACGATCTCGAAACGTTCCCCGAGATCCGTGGCTTTCCGGCCCTGCCTCGCGGCAGGTGTGGCCGAGACAACGTTAAGGCGCCCACGTGATGATTTGATGTCAGCCGGGTTACCGGATGATGTCGAAAGCTCGGCCCGGAAGGCGTGTCCCAGGAATGGGGACGGCAGCGGCTTGGCAATGCCGCACATTCTAGTGGGTGGGATTCCCACCCGGATAACCGCTAGCCACGGGTCCGGTATCGAGCCTTGCAGTTGGCGCGGCGACGCGCCGATTGATGCGTAGGTACGAAAGCAGGCG
>DATDOO010000152.1:0-6369 GCA_035293245.1 Methylococcaceae bacterium | reverse complement strand
ACCTGCGCGGCCAACTCGCCACCTACCTCTACAAGCAGTTGCAGGACTACAAAACCGGCGTCCGCGCCAACGACGTCATGCAGGGCGTGACGGAAACGCTCAAAGACCAGGACATGGCGGACATCGCGGCCTTCTACGCCGCCGAGCCCGTTCCCGCGAAAGCCGCATCCGCTTCCGTACCGGAACACATTGAACAACTGGTCAACGACGGCGATCCCAAGCGCATCCTCACCCCCTGCAAGGTCTGCCACGGCGGCAGCGGCCAGGGGCAGCCCCTCGACAACCCCGCCCTCGCCGGCCAGCCGGCCAGTTACCTGGAGCAAACCCTGCTCGCCTACAAATCCGGCGCCCGCAAGAACGACAACTTCGGCCGCATGCGCACCCTGGCCGCGCGGTTGAGCGACGAGGAAATCAAGGGATTGGCGGGGTATTTTGCGGGGTTAAAACCCTGACGGTTCGGATGCTTCGGGTAGGATGGGTAGAGGCGACAGCCGAAACCCATCAAGCCCGCCTACGCATGACCAACCATCGCCGCCATGAAATCAAATCCCCTCGTAAGATGGCGATAGCCGACAAATCCGCCGGGAGCGGATTTGCACGCGAAGCGCCCGACAGGGTGCCGGGCAGGAAACCCGGCATGAGACCCATCAACCAAGGCTGAGGAAACATGTTCGATCAGGCCTGGATCAGACAATGCGTCGAAACGGGCCACTATCGCTATTCGCGCCACGCCGACCGCGAACGGCAAAACGACGGTTTGTCCCTGGAAGAAGTCGAACAGGCATTGTTCACAGGGCGTATTCTTGAAGAATATTCGGACACTGGCCGAGGTGAAAGCTGTCTCCTGGCCGGATTTACCGACAGAGGCAAACCCGTCCATGTGGTCTGCGGAAGCATGGGCGACTGGCTGGTCCTCGTGACGGTCTATATTCCGACACCGCCGAAATTCAAGAATCCTTACGAGAGAGGATGAACCCATGGCCGAACAGTGCGCCTTTTGCGGCAACAAGCATCTTCACGCCAAAACGACCCGTTACATCCATCAGGAGAACGACGAGTTGCTGATCGTGGATGAGGTTCCCTGCACCGAATGCGATTTTTGCGGCGAACAGTATTTCGACGTCACCGTATTGAAGTCCATCGAGGCCGAACACCTAGCCATTCTTCGGCATCAGAAAGTGCCGCGGCAGGTCAGACCGGTGGCGATGGAAACGTTTGCTGAATTGTCCGCTTGAACAAATGGCCGGTAAACCACCGATTGATCGCATGGAAACTGAACGCCGAATGATAACTAGGTCTGTCACCTTTTCCTCCCCATACGGCGCAATACGCGAGGACGCTATCGCGCCCTACGCGATCTGGACATTGCCGGAAGGGGACGATGATTTCAGCTTGCGCTGGCGCCAAATCAAGTCCGCCTTTTCCCGCTCCATGGAAAAAGGCGAGCGGTTGTCGGAAAGCAGAAGAATGAAGGCCGAAAGAGGGATATGGCAGCGGCGCTTTTGGGAACACGCCATTCGTGACGAAGCCGATTACGCTGCGCATGTGGATTACATTCACTATAATCCGGTCAAGCATGGCCACGTGGAATGTGTTGTCGATTGGCCGCATTCGTCGTTTCATCGCTTTGCGCGACAAGGGGTTTATCCGTTGGATTGGGCGGGTGGCAATATCCAGCTCATGGATGTCGGGTAGGCCGATGATGGGTTTCGGCTATCGCCTCTACCCATCCTACGCGGGCTTTCTATATAATTAGTAGCTTTACGTTATACGGACGATGAAACAAGGAAGAGACCGGCGATGGCAATAAAAGATTTGGGAATTACGAAATATCAAGGCAGTATGTCGCCAAAGGAAGTCATTGACGGGGCAATTAAAACTTATGAGGAGACGCTTTGTCGGTCGCTTGATATTGGGAGCCTGATCGCGAGAAATGAGGTTGCCCACAAATGGATAGTTACCTTTGGTGTTTATGTTATAAGGGAAACCTCCTGCTGGAGATTTGTAGATATTGCCAAGCAAGCGCATATGTTGGGAGAAGCAAATTCTATTGCTGGTGCTAGAATCCTTACAAGAGCTGCTATTGAAACTTTGTCCACCCTGGTCTACTCCATTTCGAAAATGGAAGAGGTGGTTTCAGGAAAAATTTCCTTTGAAGAATTTTGTGAATGTATTAATAGGGTGTATATGGGTTCAAGGATAGACAAGGAGCTTCCGGAAACCATCAATGTTCTAACCATGGTTAAAAACATGGAGAAAAAGCATCAAGGAATTTTGGATATCTTTGAAGATCTATGCGAAACCGCCCATCCAAGCATGATTGGTCTAACCGACGGGTACACAAAAATTAACAGAGAAGAATATGTAACTGCTTTCGGGAACTTTTGGCTAGAAAAGTATGGACATCAACACGAACAGGCTCTTCTCATTTGCATGGAAATATTTGAAAAGGAATACAACGAGGAGTGGATTGAAAAGTTTCACGCTCTTGAAAAATGGTTGGTAGAAAACGATTCTGACCTTGAGAAGCGCCGAAAAGAAAAAAAGGACGCCGGTCTCAAGAAAAAATGAAAGAGGCTCAGCGATTAAAGTGTGCGGGCTCTTCGCTCTGTGCGGCGCTTCGGCGAATATCAGGACGGCTTCCCGATCCGCAGCAACCCGAAAGAGGCGGAATTATCGGCTAACCGGACATGAGCTTTTCAATGACCGCGCTGGAAGCATTGCGGCGAATCCGCGCCGCTTGGTGGGGTGGATGATTTTCCGTGTCGGTGAAAGAATGAGTACGGGAAGTCCCCCTGGCCTTAGCTGGCGTTGTGGCCGACAATCGCGACACAAGGAACGAAACCATGCGCTGCCGTTTACTGATTCCCTCGGCAATTCTTCTGACCTCCCCCGTCCTCTTCGCCAAGACTGCCAGCGAGGTGTACGAACAAGCCGCCCAAAGTACGGTCGTCGTTCTGAACATCGACAGCGGGGGACAGCCGAAGAGCATGGGTAGCGGCGTGGTTCTTCCCGATGGGGACGTGGTCACAAACTGCCATGTCGTCAAGCAAGCCGGCGGGCTAAAGGTGCGCATCGGCCAGGCAGAATATCCGGCCCATCCGCGCCATACGGATTGGGAACGCGACGTTTGTGCGCTGAGCGTTACCGGGATCAGCGCACCGGCCGTCGGCATCGGCAGCACCAAGATGCTCAAGGTGGGCGCCCGCGTGTATGCCATCGGCGCACCCAGGGGGCTGGAACTCACTCTGTCGGAAGGCATCGTGTCCAGCCTGCGCGAAGTGGAGGGCGGGCGCTATATCCAGACTACCGCGCCCATCTCTCCCGGTTCCAGCGGCGGCGGGCTGTTTGACGAGGAAGGCCGTTTGATCGGCCTGACGACCTTCTACCTGAAGGACGGCCAGCAACTCAACTTCGCCGTGCCGGTGGAATGGATCGCCGAATTGCCCCAACGACACAGGGAACAAGCCAGCGCGGGCGAGGCCGAGATCGATTGGCTGAACCGCGCCGTATCTTTGGAGCAAAACAAGGACTGGCCCGCCTTGCTCGAACACGGCCTGCACTGGACACAGGCGCGGTCCACGAGCGCTCCGGCGTGGTTTTGTCTGGGCGTCGCTTACGACAAATCAGGCCAGATCGCCCAGGCCATCGACGCCTACCGGCAGGCGCTGCGCATCGATCCGGAGCATGCCGGGGCGTGGAGCAACCTGGGCAACGCCTATGCCGACTCAGGCCAGTCCGCCAAAGCCATTGACGCCTACCGGCAGGCGCTGCGCATCGATCCGGAGCATGCCAGGGCGTGGTACAACCTGGCCGTCGCCTACGCCGACCCAGGCCAGACTGCCCAAGCTATCGACGCCTACCGGCAGGCGCTGCGCATCAATTCGGAGTATGCCAAGGCCTGGAACAACCTGGGCAACGCTTACCACAGATCAGGCCAGATCGTCCAGGCCATCGACGCCTACCGGCAGGCGCTGCGCATCAATCCGGAGGATACCGGGGCGTGGTACAACCTGGGCAACACCTATCACGCATCAGGCCAGACTGCCCAGGCCATCGATGCCTACCGGCAGGCGCTGCGCATCAATCCGGAGCATGTCAATGCTTGGTACAACCTGGGCAACACCTATCACGCATCAGGCCAGACCGCCCAGGCCATCGATGCCTACCGGCAGGCACTACGCATCAATCCGGAGTTCGCCGAGGCGTGGTACAACCTGGGCGCCACCTACAAATTTGCGGGCCAGAACGACCGCGCCCTGGAGGTCTATCGCCAGTTGAAGACGCTGTCACCCAGTCAGGCCGACAAGTTTTTCGCCGAGATCGTCTTGCCCTGATTCCCGCGACGCTCAATTTCGGAAGCCGCGTTGAGGAAACTGGGACAGTGAGGAAACCGGGACAGAATTGTTTTCCCTACCGTTTTCGGCCATCCCCGGTGGTTACGGCTTGAAACTCAGTAAACCGCTGCGTGGTCGTGCACGTTGACCGGAATGATCCACTCGTCCTGGATCATCAACTCCAGCGTGGTGCGATAAGACAGATTGAGCGACACGGAATGCAGCCCTTGCAGTTTCCCGTTCAGGGCATGCAGGCGTAAGGCGGGTGATAGGGATTGGCCCCCAGCAACTGGAGGGTCTTCAGGTATTGCTGGCGCAATTCGGGATGCTGCTTCAGAAAGTGCGCGGCGCGTTTGATGTACTGGTCGGTAAAGACCAGGACATAGCTCACGAGGCGGAATCCGCGCGCGCCAGATGCGCTTCGGGCGACTCGGCGACGTAACGCCCGGCGGCGAGATCGGCACGGGTTTCCGCCAGCGCCGCTTCCAGTTCACAGGTGCGCAGGTAGTGGTAATGGGACAAATCCATCACCACGAAGCGATCCTTGCCGCGCACGGAGACGATGGCCTCCGGCCCTTCCAGATCGGTTTTTCTTTCTCTGCTCTAACTCACGTCGGTCCGTCGTTCATGGAAACCAGCCAGCGCAGGGAATATTGGCGGCCTATGCGAATTTCACGGAACACGTGCCGATCTTGGACTAGAATGCTCTTACCTGGTAAGACGAGTAAGCGGACATGTCCATCGTAACTGTTTCCGATAAAGGCCAAGTCGTCATTCCCGCCGACATTCGCCGGCGCTTGGGCATTGCCCCCGGCTGCCAGTTGGATTTCACCCTGGAGGGCAACGGCATTCGGGTGGAACTCAAACGCCCAATTCGACCGACGCGACCCGATGAGGGGTTCGGCATGCTGGTGTGCAAAAAACCCGGCGAACGGTGCTTGAGCGATTTCGATGTCGCTGCCGCGATGCGCGAGGCGGCCGATGATCGCGCTTGACACCAACATCCTCGCCCGCTTTTACGTGGACGATCCCAACGACCCGGAAGCCATCAAGCAACGCCCCGTCGCCTTCCGGATATTTACCGAATCCGAGCGGCTTTTCGTGCCTTTGACGGTAGTGCTGGAGCTGGAATGGGTGCTGAGGGCTTTCTACGGTTTTTCAAACCAGGAATTCGTCAAGGTCGTCAACCATTTGTTGGGTCTGCCCAATATCAAGGTCGAGGAATGGCCTCGCATCGCCGATGCCCTGAGCCTGCATGCGCAAGGACTGGATTTCGCCGATGCTTTGCATCTGGTTTCCAGCAGCCATTGCCGCGAATTGCTGAGCTTCGACGACCGGCGCTTTGCCCGGCGTGCGGCGCGCTTGAATGCCAAACCGCTGGTGACGGTAGCAAAGTGAGCATTCCCCAATCGCGGCCGAACACAAGCTGCGGCGAAATCCTGTTTCCAGGCTGTCAAACCGTTTGTCGCCGACAAGAGGAGGAAAACCCATGAACGCCACCCCCAAAATCGGCCAGTACCTGATCGACCGCCTCCACCGGGCCGGGGTGGAGCACCTGTTCGGGGTGCCGGGGGATTACATCCTGCGCTTTTACGACGAACTGGTGCACAGCCCCATCCAGCACGTCGGCACCACCCGCGAGGACACCGCGGCGTTCGCCGCCGATGGCTACGCCCGCTGCCGCGGCATCGGGGCGCTCGCGGTCACTTACGGGGTGGGGGCGCTCAACGTGGTCAACGCCATCGCCGGCGCTTACACCGAGTCCTCGCCGGTCATCGTCATCAGCGGTGCGCCGGGGATACGCGAGCAGCGGGAAGACCCGCTCATTCACCACCGCTTCGGGCCCTTCGAGTTTCAGCGGCAGATTTTCGAGCGCATCACCTGCGCCACCGCCGTGCTGGACGACCCGTACACCGCGTGCCGCCAGATCGACCGGGCCATCGAGGCGCTGCGCCAACACTGCAAGCCGGTTTACATCGAATTGCCGCGCGACCAGATCGACGTGGAAGGTTTTCCGGTCCTCAGCCCCGAC
>DATDOO010000151.1:0-3022 GCA_035293245.1 Methylococcaceae bacterium | reverse complement strand
CCAGCCGCGGGTGTTCGAGCATGTAGCTCCCCGCCGCACCGCAGCACTCGGACCAGTCCAGCCGTGTCAGGGAAATTTCCGGAATTTGCCTTAGGAGGCTTTCCGTGGCGGCCTCCCCGCCGCGCAGGGTGCAAGGGATGTGCAGCACCGCCCGTTTCAGCACGGGATGCCAGCGGAGGTGTTCCGTGACCGTGAGCCGGGCGAGGTAGGCGCAGAACTCCGTGGCCCGCGCGGCGAAATCCGCTCCCCCTTCCGCATACTGGCCATAGTCCTTCAAAAAAGCGCCGCAGCCGCTGGCGACGTAAACCACGGGCACATCGCCCTCGAACGCGGCCAGGTTCCCGCCGATCAACCCTTGCGCCCGGTCCGCATTGCCAGCGTGCTGATCGAGCGCGCCGCAGCAGGTCTGCCGTTCCGGAACGTGCACGGCGACGCCCAGACGGCTCAGCACGAACAGGGCGTCGCGCACGGTGGTCCTGTCCAGCGTCGTCCCGGTGCAGCCGGTGAACAACATGATCTCGCCGCGCTGCGCACCTTCAGCGGGGTAGTACGGCTGCATGCGGGAGAAGGACGACAGCGCGTCCAAACCGAAACGCACGCCCTGGGAAACCAGCTTGCGGCGCGGCGGGCGGGTGGCGGCGCGAAAGCGGTCCACCAGACTGGCGTAAGGAACCTGGGCGGGACACATCCTCTCGCAGGCCCGGCACAACAGGCACTGGTCCACATGGGTCTGGAGTTGCTCCGAATCCGGGAGCGCGCCTTTCGCCCACGCCTCGATCAGGGCGATGCGGCCGCGCGGCGACTCGCTTTCATCCCCCGTCAGATGGTAAGTGGGGCAATGCGGCAGGCACAGGCCGCACTTGACGCAGCGGTCCGCGTCTTTGAGCAACGCGTCGAGGTCGGTCAATGACGGAAATGGCGCACGCCGGTAAAGACCATCGCCATGCCGTGCTCGTCGGCGGCGGCGATGACTTCCGCATCGCGCATGGAGCCGCCCGGCTGGATTACGGCGGCGACGCCCGCTGCCGCGGCCGAATCGATGCCGTCGCGGAACGGGAAGAAGGCGTCCGAAGCCATGGCGGATCCCTTCACCTCCAACCCCGCTTCCTGGGCCTTGAGGATGGCGATGCGCGCGGAATGCACCCGGCTCATCTGCCCCGCGCCGACGCCGACGGTCATGCGGTCTTTCGCGTAGACGATGGCATTGGATTTGACGAATTTGGCCACCCGCCAGGCGAACCACAGGTCGTCCCATTCGGCGCGGGACGGCGCACGCCGGGTGACGACGCGGAGCTGATCGAGCGTGGCGGTGCCGGCGTCGCCGTCCTGCACCAGCAAGCCGCCGGCGATGCGCTTGAAATCCAGGCCCGCCGCTTCCTTTTCCGGCCACGCACCGCAGTCCAGGACCCGAATGTTGGGCTTTCCCGCCAGGATAGGCAATGCGTCGGGCGCCACGCCGGGGGCGATGATGACTTCCACGAACTGGCGCTGCAGGATGGCTTCGGCGCTGACGGCGTCCAGCGGCCGGTTGCAAGCGATGATGCCGCCGAAGGCCGAGACCGGATCGGTGGCGTAGGCGCGCTCATACGCTTCCAGAGCAGTCGCACCGAAAGCCACGCCACAGGGATTAGCGTGCTTGACGATCACGCAGGCCGGGGCCTCGCCGAAAGTCTTGACACACTCCAGCGCCGCGTCGGCATCGGCGATGTTGTTGTAGGACAGCTCCTTGCCCTGCACCTGCCGCGCCGTGGCCACCCGGCCCGTTGGAGCGCCGGCTTCCACGTAAAACGCCGCCTGCTGGTGCGGGTTCTCGCCGTAACGCAGCAGCGAAGAGCGGCGGAAATTCAGGTGCAGCGTCTCCGGAAACGGCGCGTCGTCCAGTCGTCTTTCCAGATAGGCGGCGATGGCGGCGTCGTAGCGCGCGGTGTGCCGGAAGGCCTTGGCGGCCAGGCGGAACCGGGTTGCGTCCGGCAAGGAGTCGCCGTTGCTGCGCAACTCGTCCAGCAGGGCGGAATAGTCCGCCGGATCGACCACTACGCCGACCGCGGCGTGATTCTTCGCCGCGGCACGGACCATGGTCGGCCCGCCGATGTCGATGTTCTCGATGGCATCGATCAGGGAGCAATCGGCTTGAGCCACGGTGCGCTCGAAGGGATACAGGTTGACCACCACCAGGTCGATGGGTGCGATGCCGTGCGCTTGCATGGCGGCCTCGTCCACGCCGCGCCGGCCCAGGATGCCGCCGTGCACCTTGGGATGCAGGGTCTTGAGGCGGCCGTCCATCATTTCCGGGAAACCGGTGTAATCGGACACTTCGACGACGGGAACGCCCGCCTCGGCGAGGCTTTTCGCCGTGCCGCCGGTGGACAGGATTTCCACGCCCATCCGGTGCAGGGCGCGGGCGAAATCCACCACGCCGGTTTTGTCGGATACGCTCAACAGGGCTCTTGTGATTGGATGCATGTCGTTCTTCGTCATTCCAGGCCGTAGAGGGCTATTTTCTTGCGCAAGGTACCGCGGCTCAGCCCCAGGGTCTGCGCGGCGCGGGTCTGGTTGTGTCCGGAAGCCTCCAGAATGGTGCCGATCAGGGCCTTTTCCGCCTCGGCCATGACCAGGGCGTGCAAGCCGCCGGCGTCGAAGCCGTCGATCCGGTTCAGGTATTGCCAAACGGCGGCGCGCACGTGCTCGCCGAACGGCGGGGAAATTTCGGGATGTTTCCGGCCTGTATGATCCATGCCTGTCGATCTTATCGGGTAAATGATGCGGGTGCGTCCGGACTGCCGGCGAACGCGGACTGCGGTGAGTGGAGGCATTCTAAGGGGAAGCCGGTCTCTGGGGAAAGCCCGGCGCGTTAGGTTCGCGGTCGAGACAGCGATAGCCGATGGCTTCGCCCAGGTGGCGCATCTCGATGGTTTCGTTGCCGGCCAGGTCGGCGATACTGCGGGCGACCTTGAGGATGCGGTGGTAGGCGCGGTGCGACAGGCCGAAGCGCTGCATGGCCTGTTCGAGCAGCTTGCGGCCC
>DATDOO010000150.1:0-3809 GCA_035293245.1 Methylococcaceae bacterium | reverse complement strand
CGCTATTACCTGACACGACTCGGTCGAGCCACCATCGCGACCTGCTGCAAACTCACCGAGTTCCTCATCATTCCGACACTCGCCACCGCGACAGTTTGATCAGATTTTATAAAGACTTGGCTTGTAAGAGACTAAAGGGGGGAATGGAAGTTATGTCTACCCATCGAGGAAAGTTCATGGAAAGCCCCACGGTTTCGGCCGAAATCGCGCAGATATTTAAGAAGCCGTGGGCGCTTCGGCCCCAACGCAGAACTAGTCCGGTAACACCACCCCCGCCTCCCGCATCCTCGCCAACTTGTAGCGCAACGTGCGCTCGCTGACCCCCAGCCGAGCGGCGCTGGCCTTGCGGTTACCGCCCTCCGCATGCAGCGCGTCGAGAATGATCTTTTCCTCCAGCCCGCGCAGGCCGCTTTCCAGCGCGCTTTCCTCCTCCCGCGCCGCCCCTTCGCCGCCGGGCGCCTCCCCGTCGTCGCTGTCGAACAGGATGGCCGCAGGATCGATCTCTTGCCCCTCGTGAAGAATCAGGGCGCGCTGCATGACGTTTTCCAGTTCGCGGACGTTGCCCGGCCAGCGATGCTGTAAAAGACGGCGTTCCGCCTCCGGTTGCAGCGGCGGCAAGGGTTTGCCGCCCCGCCAGTGCCGTTCCAGCAGCGCAAGGGCCAGCGGCAAAATATCGGCGCCGCGCTCGCGCAGGGGCGGCACGGTCAGGGGAAACACGTTCAAACGATAGTACAGATCCTCCCGGAACGCCCCGCGCGCGACGCACGCCTTCAAGTCGCGGTTGCTGGTAGCCAGCACCCGCACGTCCAGGGCGATGGCCTTACGGCCGCCCAGGCGCTCGACCTCCTTTTCCTGCAGGACGCGCAGCAGTTTGGCCTGTAGGGCCAGGGCCATTTCCGACACCTCGTCCAGCAACAGAATTCCGCCTTGCGCCTGTTCGAACTTGCCCGGCGTGGATTGCACCGCGCCGGTGAATGCGCCCTTCTCGTAGCCGAACAGCATGGCCTCCAGCATGTTTTCCGGAATGGCCGCGCAGTTGATGGCGACCAACGGCCCTGCCGCGCGCGCGGAGTGCCGGTGCAGGTAGCGCGCCAGCACTTCCTTGCCGGAGCCGCTCTCGCCCAGGATCAGCACCGTGGCATCGCTCTTCGCCACTTTGGCCGCCAACGCCAGCAAGTTGTGCATGGTCTCGCTGGCCACGGGACCGGCTTCCACGCTATTGACACGCGCCTCGGCGATATGCCGCGCGACCCGTTCCAGCAGCGCGCCGGCCTCGAAAGGCTTGACCAGATAGTCCGCGGCGCCCAGACGCATGGCAAGCACGGCCTTTTCGATGGTGCCGTAGGCCGTCATGAGTACGACCGGGATTTCCGGCCAGCGGCGCTGCGCCTGTTCCAGCAGCGCCATGCCGTCCATCTGGCCCATTTGCACGTCGCTGAGAATCAGCCGCGCCGCGCCGTTTTCCAGCTCGCTCAAGGCGTCGACGCCGTTCACGGCGGTCGCGATGCGATAGCCGGCCAGTTCCAGGGTATCGGTCAGCGCCTCGCGCAGGGCGTCGTCGTCTTCGACGATCAGGATGTCCGCCACTTTTTCAGTCATGCAGGGCCTCCCCCTGGACGCCGGCCGGCAGCGCCTGATCCGCCCCGGCTTCGGGCACGAGCATATGGAACGTCGCACCCTGCCCCGGCGCCGATTCGCACCACGCCTCGCCGCCGTGGGATCGGGCGATGTGCTCCACGACCGCCAGCCCCAAACCGGTACCGCCGGGCCGGGTGGTGAAAAACGGTTCGAAGACGCGCGCACGCACCGCCTCGGTCATGCCCGGCCCGTTGTCGCTCACGCTGAATCGAACCGCGCCGGGCCGGGGGCGAGAAACCCGCAGGGTGATCCGCCCCGCCCCGCCGGCCGCCTCCGCCGCGTTGGCGAGCAGGTTGGTCAGGGCGCCGAGCAGGGCCTCTTCGTTCACGCGGAGCAATGCGCCCGGCGCGTCGTCGTCCACCGCCAGGCGCGCTTCACCGGCGCGGAATAGTGCCTCCGCGGCTGTGCCCGCCCGCTCCAGCAGGCGCGCCACCGAAACGCTCTCCAAAGCAAAACGCCCCGCGCGGGCAAAAACCAGCATGTCGTGAATCTGGCGCTCGATGTGCCGGAGGCGCTCCAGCAGGCGGCGGGAAAATTTTTGCCGTTGCGCGACGGGCAATTCGGCCGCATCCAGTTGCGAGGCATACAGCAAGGCGGCGGAGAGTGGGGTGCGCACCTGATGGGCCAGGCTGGCCAGCATTTCGCCCATGGCCGTGAGGCGCTGCTGCTGGCTGACCAGATCCTGCAAGGCGCGCAACTCGCTGATGTCGGTCAGCAGGATGATCTGCCCGTGCTCGGGGCCGAGCGCGCTGACCGACAGGCCCACGTCGCGGCCGTCCCTCAGACGGCGCTGGTGCGGATTGCCGGTATCGGCAAGGAAGTTCCGCTCGCTCACTTCCCGCCACCCCGAACCGCGCAACGGCCCGCCCAGCCAATTTTCCGCCACCGGATTACAGTCGGCGATCGCGCCCGCGTCGTCCAGCACCACCACCGCACCGGGCAGGGCCGCCAGGAGATGTTGCAGGCGATTGGCCAGTTGTTCCTTTTCCAGCAAGGTCTGCAGGCGCGCCTCGCGCGCCGCCTGAAGTTCAGCGTTGAGACGGCCGACCTGCGCTTCCAGTTCCTGATAGGAGTCGATCAGCGTCCGGGAAAGCTGGTTGAACTGGAAAAAGGCATCGCGCAATTCCGCCGGACCGGCGGTTGGCGCGGGTTCATTCGGCGCCATCCCCGTCCCCCGTCTCACCGCGCAAACCGTATTTGCGGAGTTTCTCCACCAGCGTGGTGCGGCGCATCTGCAGCAGGTTGGCGGCATGCGCGACCACTCCGTCGCAGGCGTCCAGGGCCTGCTGGATCAGGCGGCATTCGATCTGGCCGATGTGTTCCTTGAGGTCCAGCCCATCTTCCGGAAGGCGCACCGCATCCAGGGAAAGCGGCGCCGCGCCGCCCTCATCCAGGGCGAGCGGCAAATCCGCGTCCTCCTCCGCCTGCGGCGAACCGCGATCCACGTACTGCTGGAACTTGTCCGGCAGATCGGGCACGTCCACCACGCTGCCGGGGTAGAGGATCGCCAGCCGCTCCACCAAGTTGGCCAGTTCCCGCACATTGCCCGGCCAGGGGTGGCGTTTGAGGACGCTGATCGCGGCCCGGGTGAGGCGCGCGGCGCTACGCTTGCCCGCCTCGATGCGGCGGATCAATTCCTCGACCAGCGGCGGGATGTCGCTCGGCCGTTCGCGTAGCGCCGGAACCTCGATGGGGAAGACGTTCAACCGGTAATACAGATCCTCGCGGAAACGGCTGTGACGGATTTCCTCCTCCAGATTCCGGTGCGTGGCAGCCACGATGCGCACGTCGCACTGGATGGTCTTGTTGCTGCCGACGCGCTCGAAGCTGCGCTCCTGGAGAACCCTGAGGAGCTTGACCTGCATGGGCAACGGCATATCGCCGATCTCGTCGAGAAACAGCGTGCCCCCTTCGGCCAGTTCGAAGCGGCCCTGCCGCGACGTCAGTGCCCCGGTAAACGCGCCCTTTTCGTGGCCGAAGAGTTCGCTCTCCAGTAATTCGCCGGGGATCGCGCCGCAGTTGACCGGGACGAACGGCCGCTCGCGCCGCGCCGAGCACAGGTGCAAGGCGCGGGCGATGACCTCCTTGCCCGTGCCCGACTCGCCCAGGATCAGCACGGTCGCCTCGGAATCCGCCACCTGGCCCACCAGGCGGCGGATTCCCGCGATGGC
>DATDOO010000149.1:0-2463 GCA_035293245.1 Methylococcaceae bacterium | reverse complement strand
CGGGACCGGGCGTAAGACCGTTTTCGGCGACGAATTCCCGCCACCGGCGGTTCGCCGCGACGACGCTCCCGTCGGTGTCGAGGCGCACCACGCAGGCGGGCAGCGCGTCGAGAATCGCGTCTTGCATTTGCGGGGTGGGTGTCATGGTTCAATGAGGAGAGGATGGACGGACCGTATTAGGGCGTGAGCGTGACATGCGTGGATTCTTCCGATTCCTTGCGGTGATCGACAGCGACCGGCTCGACGGATATCGCCATTAAAACCGCCTTGGGTAGCCTGGGCAAGAGGGGGGCGGCGCGTTGCCCCCGCCGGCCGGCCCGCTCTGCAAACCCGGAAGGCACGGGAATTGCACAATGCGGCGGTAACGATTCCTTTCTTTCCGGGTTTCCGAAGCATGGACACTGCCGCCGTTCTCCGCAATCTTCGCGTCGTGAGCCAGTTCGGCCTGGGTGCGCCGCTCATCATCCTGCTGATGCTGATGATGGTGACGCTGCCGCTGCCGCCGTTCCTGCTCGATTTGCTGTTCACGTTCAACATCGCGCTGTCGCTCATCATTCTGCTGGTGGTGCTTTATACCCTCCGACCGCTGGATTTCGCCATTTTTCCGACGGTGCTGCTGGTGGCGACGCTGTTGCGTCTGGGTTTGAACGTGGCTTCCACCCGCGTGGTGCTGCTCTACGGCCACGAAGGCGGGGATGCCGCCGGCAAGGTGATCGAGGCGTTCGGCTCGTTCGTGGTCGGCGGCAATTATGCGGTGGGCATCGTCGCCTTCGCCATCCTGACCATCGTCAACTTCGTGGTGGTGACCAAGGGCGCGGGCCGCGTATCGGAAGTCAGCGCCCGCTTCACCCTGGACGCCATGCCCGGCAAGCAGATGGCCATCGACGCCGACCTGAACGCGGGGCTGATCACCCAGGACGAGGCGCGCACCCGGCGCGCCGAGGTGGCGATGGAGGCGGATTTCTACGGCTCCATGGACGGTTCCAGCAAGTTCGTGCGCGGCGACGCCATCGCCGGCATCCTGATCCTGTTCATCAACGTGCTCGGCGGCATGGTGGTGGGCATTCTCCAGCACCAGCTCGCTTTCGCCGACGCCCTGGAAAAATACACCCTGCTCACGGTCGGCGACGGCCTGGTGGCGCAGATTCCCTCGCTGCTGCTTTCCATCGGCGCCGCCATCCTGGTGACGCGGGTCTCGGGCAGCACGAAAAACGTCGGCGAGCAATTCTCCGCCCAGTTTCTCGACGACCCCAAGCCCCTGTACATCACGTCCGGCGTGGTGGGCGCGCTGGGCCTGATTCCGGGTATGCCCAACGTGCCGTTCCTGCTGCTGGCCGGGGGGTTGGGCTGGGCGGCGTGGCGCATCCTCAAGCGCAAGAAATCCGTGCGGATGGAACTGGAGAAGCCGCCTGCGCCGCCCCCCGCGCCGGAGCCGAAGGAACTGGGCTGGGAGGACGTGCCGCCGGTGGACATGATCGGCCTGGAAATCGGCTACCGCCTGATTCCGCTGGTGGACAAGAACCAGGGCGGGCAACTGATGATGCGCATCAAGGGCGTGCGCAAGAAACTGTCCCAGGACCTGGGTTTCCTGGTGCCGTCGGTGCACATCCGCGACAACCTGGATCTGGCCCCCAACGCCTACCGCATTTCCCTGCTGGGGGTGACGTCCGGCGAGGCGGAAGTCCTGCCCGACCGGCTGTTGGCGATCAATCCGGGGCGGGTGTTCGGCCAGATCAAGGGCTTGGCCGGCAAGGACCCGGCTTTCGGCCTGGACGCGGTGTGGATCGAGCCGGGGCAGCGCGACCACGCCCAGAGCCTGGGCTACACGGTGGTCGATCCGGGCACCGTCATCGCCACGCACCTGAGCCATCTGTTGCAATCCAGCGCCCAGCAACTGCTCGGCCACGACGAGGCGCAGCACCTCCTCGACGGCCTGGCCAAGCAGTTCCCCAAGCTCGTCGAAAATCTGACGCCGAAACTCCTGCCCCTGAGCGTCATCGTCAAGGTTCTGCAGAATCTCCTCCTGGACCGCATCCCGATCCGCGACATCCGCAGCATCGCCGAAACCCTCACGGATTACGGCTCGCGCGTCCAGGATCCCGCGCTCCTCACCGTCGCCGTGCGCGCCGCGCTGGGTCGGCTGATCGTGCAGAACATCTGCGGGACGCAGAAGGAAATTTCCGTCATCACCCTCGATCCGGAATTGGAACAGTTATTGCAAAAACTTGTCCAGGCCAGCGGGCCGGAAGGGGCGGGCGTGGAGCCGGGGCTGGCGGAACAGATGCACAGGGCGCTGCAGGACCATGCGCAAAAACTGGAAATGGAAGGGCAGCCGGCGGTACTGCTGGTGACGGGGGCGATCCGCCTGTGGCTGGCGCGCTTCGTGCGGCAGACGATTCCGGGCCTGCACGTCCTGGCGTACAACGAAATTCCCGACGACCGCCAGATCAAGGTGGTGGCGGC
>DATDOO010000148.1:0-20112 GCA_035293245.1 Methylococcaceae bacterium | reverse complement strand
CGGCTTCCTGCTGGAGTTCTTCTTCGTGAATACGGGTTTCGACGCCGAGGGGGTCGTCCCAGTTGAGGGACGTGGGGGGTGCGGCGGGGGTACTGACGCCGGAGGATTCGCTTGTGCGAGCATCCCAGCGGTAACGATGATCGGCCAACATGCGCGCTGACTCCTGTACGAGGGGGTTGGCGGGATGGTTCACACTCACGGCAGGGCAGTGAAAATGTAACTTGTTGCCGCCTTATTCTACATATATTGTTTTCTATTTGTAAAAAACACTATATGTGGGGAGAGACCGGGGTGGCGGAGGGCGGCGCACCGCGGCGCCTTCACGCGGCGACGCAGCGGTCACGCCCTCCTTCCTTGGCTTGGTAAAGGGCGTGGTCGGCGCGGGCGAAAGCCGTTTCCGGCGTGTCTCCGGCCTTGAACTGGCTGATGCCGCAGGAAATGCTGAGCGGAATGTGCGTGCCTTCGAAGTCGACGTTGCAGGCGCGGATTTTGTTGCACAACTGTTCCGCCAGTTTGAGTGCGCCGGGAAGGTCGGCGCCGTTGAGCAGCATGGTGAATTCCTCGCCGCCGTAACGGGCGGCAAAATCGGTCTCGCGCACACCTTCCGCCAAGATCCGTCCCACCGTTGCCAGCACCTTGTCGCCGGCCAGATGGCCGAAGCGGTCGTTGATGTTCTTGAAGTGATCGATGTCCCACACCAGCAGGGTCAGCGGTTCGCCGAAGCGTTTCCAGCGCTGGAAATCCTGCTGCACGCGCTCTTCATAGGCGGCACGGTTGGGAATGCCGGTCAGCCGGTCGCGCAGGGTCTGATTGTGCGCCACATTCAGCTTGCCGCGCAGTTCGGTGGCTTCCAGTTCCATGTTCAGCACATGGCTGGTCAGCGCCTGCACCTGCTCGGTCAGTTCGGTGAAATGATTTTCCTGGGTGGCCCGGTAGGTTTTCAGTTGCCCGGTGATGGTTTCCAGGCGACTGTGCACCAGAGATTTCAATTGCGCCAGGTCGTTGGCGTCGCGGGTGCTGGTTTTGAGTTCTTCCACCTGGCCGCTGAAGGCATGGCTCATGCTGAGCCCGCTCTGCGCGGAAGCGGTGGCGATTTGCGTGATGCCGCTGGTTTGCTGGTCGAGTTCCGCCAGCTTGCCGTTGAGCTGGGTGAGGAACTCCTCGATTTCCTGGTGTTCCCGCTCCAGGCAGACGCGGATTTCATACACCAGATTGACGAGGTTGTTCAGGGAAACATCCAGGCCGTCCTCATGGAAGCTGGACATCAGGCGCTGCCGGAACTTGTTGACCTCGCGCGCGGCATTGGCCGGCACTTCGAGGTTGTCCAGCAGGGCGAGCAGACGGTCCCGGAGACGGTCGAGGTCCACGGCCGGTGCCGCCTCCGTGCCGTTACGGTTGCCGAACAGCCGGGTCATGAAACCGCCCCGCGCGGCCGCGGCGGGCTCCGCCGTTTCCGCGGCGTTGCGTTTGGCGAGCGCGGTGCGGATGGCGGCGAACAGCACCTTGCTGTCCGCAAATTCGCCTGCTTCGTGGCGCTTTTCCAGATTTTCCAGCCCCTTGCGTTCCTCGGGGCTGGCCGCCCATTCCTTGAGGAAGTGGAAGAGCTGCCGGGGCATTTCGGCGAGCGGCTTGGACTCCGCCCGCATCAGGATTTCGGTGAGATTGTCGAGTTGGGTGGACAGGTTCTTGCTGTGTATGCCCTTGCGCACCAGGTCGCGGATCTGCTTGAAGTAGGGGTCCAGCGCCGGGTCCAGGCCCATGCTGGCCATGCTCAGGCGCAGGATAATGCGGTAGAGCTGCTTTTCGGTGACGCCCGCGTCCTCGCGCTGCGCCTCCAGGTCATGCGTCAGCTGGAGAAATTTGGCTTTCCACGGATCGCCGGAATTGGCGGGTGAATTCATCGTGCTGCCTCGCCGCGCCGGAATACCCGGCTCAGTGAAAATGACCCGGCGTTATTTCGCCGCGGGACGATTGGCGCGCTCCTGCTCGATCAGGCGATTCAGGGTGGCGATGTTTTGCGCCGAAGCACCCTTGATCCGGTATTTGCCGTTGACGATCAGCGTCGGTGTGCTGGTGACGCCATAGCGGGCCGAGACGCCTTCGGCCTGGCGCATTTTCCGGTCCACGCCGAAGGAATGGTACGCCTTGCGGAACATCTCGTCGGCCACACCGTGCGCAGCGAAGAATTTGGCCAGGTCGTCTTCGCTTTCCAGAGCCTGCTTTTTGTTCTGGATGGCGTCGTAGAAATCCGCGTGCACCTTGTCCACCACGCCCAGCGCCTCGGCGGTGAAATACGCTTTGGCGTGCGCGCCCCAGCGCGCGTTGAACACCGCCGGCTGGCGGATGAAGACGACGTCCTCGGGCTTGGTTTTCAGCCAGCCGTTGATGTGCGGTTCGAAGTGCAGGCAGTGGGGGCAGCCATACCAGAAAAACTCCATGACCTCGATTTTCGCCGCATCGCCGGTCGGCTGGGGCGGGTTGAGCGTCTCGAATTCCGGCCCGGCCGTTTCGGCCATCGCCGTCAGACTCCAGAACAGCAACGCACCCAGCAGCCATCGGATCGTCTTCATGGTTTTCGTCTCCTGTCAGCCTGTTAGGGGGGGTCAGCGCGGCTCGGACATGCCGGAAATGAAATCGGCCACGGCGTTCATTTCCTCGCCGCTCATCCTGCCGACGACATCGCGCATGATTTCGCGCGGGTCGTTGGACCGCTCGCGGGATTTAAAATCGCCCAGCGCTTTTACCAGGTAAGCCGCGTGTTGGCCGCGCAACACGGGGAAACCGGCCGGGGCGTTGCCGGCGCCGCTGGGACTGTGGCAGCCGCTGCAGGCGGGGATGCCTTCCGACGCGTGGCCGAGATAGTAAAGCCGTTTGCCCGCCGGGTTCTCGGCGGCCTGTCCGGGGTGGGCTTTCTGGCTGGAGTAAAAGGCGGCCAGATCGTCGATATCCTGGTCGCTCAACGCCCCGGTAATGGCGTTCATGGAAGGGTCGATGCGTTTTTGCGCGCGGAAGTCGTTCAGTTGCCGCGCCAGGTAGCCGGTATGCTGGCCGGCCAGCTTGGGGAAGATGGGCGTCTCGCTATTGCCGCCTTCTCCATGACAACCGGCGCACTGCTCGGATTTGGTCCGTCCGGCTTCTGCGCTCCCCTCCGCCCAGGCAAAGCTGGAAACCGCCAGAAAGCTGCACGCCGCGACGATCGCGCTGAATTGTTTCATGTTGGTTCGACCCATGTTCCGGAATATACGTGGCCGAAAATGATAACAAATGGCGTAGGGCTGAACACGCTCGGCGTGCGCGGATTGGGTAAACTTAGCTGAATTCCTCCCTAACCCCCCTTGGCGCATGAAACCCAACCCGTTTTATTTCCGGGCCAGCTTCCTCAAAAGCGCCCCAGGCCTTGCCGACTGCCCCCCCGACGAAGGCGTCGAAGTGGCATTCGCCGGCCGTTCCAACGCCGGTAAATCCAGCGCCATCAACCTTCTCACCCGGCATAAGAACCTGGCGCGCGCCAGCAAGACGCCGGGCCGGACCCAGTTGCTCAATTTTTTCGTTCTCGACGAGGTGCGCCGCCTGGTGGACCTGCCCGGCTACGGCTACGCCCGTGTGCCGGCGAACGTGCAAATGGCCTGGCACCGGGCGATGGACGAATACTTCCGCAAACGACAGTCCCTGCGAGGCGTATTTCTGCTCATGGACATCCGCCACCCCCTGACCGAGGGCGACTGGCTCATGATCGAATGGTGCCAGCACGGCGGCCTGGGGCTGCACATCGCCTTGACCAAAGCCGACAAGCTCAGCCGTGGCGCGGCCACCAACGTCCTGCATCAGGTGCGGAAGGCGCTGCGCGAAGCGGAAATCGACGCCACGGCGCAACTTTTTTCTTCCCTCAGCGGGGCGGGGGTGGAGGAGGCGCATGCGGCGCTGGATGTGTGGTTGACGGAAGGGGAATCCGCTCCTGCGCCATGCGAATAGCGAAGGCGTAGCCCGGAGGCGTCCGGGAAGCCGCGTGCAACCGGAATGCCTCATGCCATGACCGAAGACATCGTTTCCCGTGACCGCCTGAATGGGGAAGAACGCCGCCGCATCGAACAGGCCGTCGAGCGCGGCATCGCCCTGTACATTGACAGCCGCAGAGCGAAGATTCCCGAGTTCGTCGATCGCCATTTTTCCTTCAAGGGTGCCCTGGCGCTGCACCGGAAAACCTTCGGTAAGGATTTTTACCGGCATCCGCTCAACATGCTCTGGGGCCTGCCCGCCCTGCTGTCCCAGACGGGCGGAATGCTCCTGGAAAAACTCGGTGCCGAAAGGCTGAGCCGGGCACTGGGCAAGATCCCTACCGGCCTGAAGACCGAATTCCAAAAGGAGATCAACTGGCTGATCCAGACCGAACTGCTCGAGCTGCCCAGTTCGGAGGGGGATCGGGTCTCGACCAAAGACGCCCTCCTCGAAGCCATCCTCGGCGACCCGGAACTGTCGGCGCAATGCGCCGGGTATCTGGAGGCCATCGAGCGGAAAAGCGGGACGCCGGCCTTCCGCCATGCCCTGGAGGCCCATCTGTCCGAATACGGCAAAAGCAAGCTGGCCGCGTCCGAGTTGGCCGGCAACATCATCAATCTGGCGGCCGGCTACGCCCTGTTCCAGAAGGCCACGCCCGGCGCGATTTCGGTCGGCAGCGCCGTGGCGACGGCCATCGCCCAGCAGGTGGCAATCGCCCATTTCTGGCTGGGTCCCGTCTTGGGCACCTGGTACTACGCCGTGTTTCCGGCCAGCGCGTCTCTGGGACTCATCGCCGCCTCCACCGCGGCGCTCATGGCCGCCACCGGCCTGCTCGCGGCCCTGTCGCTGGTGATCGCCGATCCCTTGCTGGCAAAAACGGGTTTCCATAAAAGACGCCTGGAGCGCTTCGTCGCGGCGCTGGACGATGAATTGAACGGCAGGAGCGAGGTTCCCTATCGGGTTCGGGATCAGTATCTTGCCCGCGTGTTGGATCTGGTTGATTTGCTGAAACTGGCGGCGCGGGCGGCGGAGCGGGTGATGTGAAAAGGTTGGGGCGAGTATACGAACCCCAACGATCAACATGGCCTCGTTATGTTGGGCTTCCTTTCGTCAGCCCAACCTACGGTCCTGCGCCCCTCATCGCTTTTCTCCTGCGATGCTCGGCAGCGTACAAATCGCGGCTCGTAGCCCGGAGGCGCGTCAGCGCGTCCGGGAAACAGCGCCGACGCGGCAATGCTGTCGATTCGTGCAAATCCACCTTGAATGGGGTGGTAAATTACCAATCGGTGGCGGTATTGGCTGGTGCCGCTTCCGAACGCCCCGAGGCGGGGCGTCCGTGCTACCTCGCTAAAATAAATCCGTCCCCTTTGTATTTTCCAGGCCCAGGCCAGCGAGCAGGTAATCCGCCTCGGTCTTGACCCGGCGCGTCATCAGGACGCCGATTAGCAACTGGCACGAGACGTAGACGACGATTCCGAACAGGACGATGTTCATGGTGGACCGGAAGAGGGAACGGCTGGATGGTAACGGCGGCAGCTTCCCGATGGGAAGGAAAGGCTGACGGCGCACCGGTACGCCACGTCCGTTTCTTATTTGGATTCCAGACGGAATACCCCGTCCCAGTCCGTTGCAGGGGGTTCCTTCGAAAAACGGTCGCATCGGGAGAAATAGATTTTGGCTGGCTTGTCGCCGGGAAACCGATCGGCCAGTTGCCCGAATATCTCCGCCCCTTTGTCCCAGTCCTTCGCCTGATAAGCCGCGAAGCCGGACGCGAACTCCCTGGACAACGCCATCAGCCGATCCCCGCTTGCGTCGTCCAATTCGGCCGCGAGTTCGTAAATCTTGACCGCATTTTTCTTGCCCTGGACGGCGATGATATCCAGAGGGCGAAATATGAAACGGTCCGCCACCTGCTGATAGGTCGCCTGGCTGACGATAATCCGCGTGCCATAAGCCTTGTTTGCGGATTCCAGGCGGCTGGCCAGATTGACGGCATCGCCCATGACCGAATAATTCATGCGCTCCATGGAACCGATGTTGCCTACGACCGCTTCACCGGTATGGATGCCGATGCGGGTCGGCAGGCACGGTTTTCCGCTTTGTTCCCAGCGCGCATTCAGGGCGACCAGCCTCTTCTGGCAGAGGAGGGCGGCGCGGCATGCAAGGAAAGCATGGTCCTTTTCGTCGATCGGCGCCCCCCAAAAAGCCATGACGGCGTCGCCGATGTATTTGTCGATCGTGCCCCGCTGATCAATGATCATGCCGGTCAGTTCTTCAAGGTACTCCGACAAATGCAGCATGAGGGATTCCGGCGTCATCTCCTCGGCAATACGCGCGGAACCTTCGATGTCGGAAAAGAAGATCGTCAGTTCCTTCTTCTTTCCCCCGATCCGGGTTTCCTCTCCCGTCCGGATAAGCTGTCGGACCAGTGCGGAAGGCACATAACGCTCGAAGGCCCTCAAACCGTTTTTCATGGCGGAAATCGCTTCCACCATCGACTGGATTTCCAATATCCGGGAAGAAATATCGAAGTTGCTCCCCAACTGGAGGTCCTTGATCCTTTTCGTTTCCGCCGTGAGCGATGCAATGGGTCGGGAAATGCTTTTTGCCAGGATGCCCGCCAGCAACACCCCCAACAGCAGAATCGCCAGGGAAATCAGCAGCATGGTTTCGTGGGCGGACTTGATGGCGCCGACGAAGTCGTCTTCCGGAACCACCTGGACGATTTTCCAGCGTTTTGCGAAGGTTTCCGGGAATGCGGTAAACGAAGCAATATAGCGGTGTCCCGAGTGATCGAAGGTAAAGCGGGGATTATTCGTTGCCTGGTATTCGAGAAAAGCGGTACTGACCCAATCCTCGCCCAACTCGTCAATGCGGATATGCGTGGAACGCGACCCCATTCCATCTTCTTTGACAAGCCGGGAGACGTCCGGAAAGGCGATGATCTCGTCCTTTTCGTTGACGATGAACGTCAAACCGGTCTTGCCGACTTTCTGCCTCTGCAGGAAATTGCAAATCTCGTCCAGCTCGATATCCATGCCGAACACGCCGATGAATTTCCCATGCTTGTCCCGCACGGGATAGGAAACGGTTACGCCCGGCGCTTTCGAGGCGTAAAAGTTGTACATATCCGTCCAGAATATCCCTTTGCCATCCTTGGCGCCGGTATACCAGGGGCGTACTCGGGGGTCCAGAATATCCCCAGCGATATTGGGCACGTCGGATTCGGTGCCGTCGGGTGACCTGTCGCGCATGATACGGACGGGCGGCTGCACCGTGCGGTCGATGACGGTAATGCGCACCCTGCCGTCCGCCAGTTTTCGGGAACCGAGAAAGTTGCCCCGCTCGTCCCCGTAGAAGATGGAAGGGCGGTCGTAGAACTGCAGCAACTTGGAGGTGTAGGTCTCCAGCTCCTTTTTGTCCTCCACCGAGAGCGTCCCCTGGGCGCTGATGCCGGTGCTGATTTCCATGATCGTTTCCGCAGGGAGCAGATAACGCAGGGTTTTTTCGATGGTGGCCTGGGATGCCTGCTGGATCAGGTCGTTCGACAGGGACAGGATGACTTTCTTGTTGCTGTAGTAGTTGTAACCGACGATGGCCAGAACCGTGGCCGCCAGGAGGCAGACAAAGGCCGTCAGTATGCTGGTTCTGAGGGTAAAACCTCGGCGCACCGGCTTGGAATTTGTCATGGGCGTGGCGGAACGATTTTGGGCTTTGTGGCGGGTAGTGTACGGCGATTTTCCGTGCACCGTCCCCGTCCGTGGCCGCATGGGACAGCAGCCATCCGCACGGCCTGGAGCGGGCTATCCGGGAAGATGTGGAAGTTGTGGTCTGGGAAGCGCTCGATCTGCCGGCGCCGGGAATATGCGGGAAGCGGGGGCGGCCGTTTATCGGGGGTGAGTCTTATAACGAGGCCGCTTAGGTGCCGCAAGTCCGCGATTCGGTCCTTCGAAATTCCTCAGTTTCCTTTTGTATTTGGTTGCGGCCCACCCTGCCGACTGGCGCTATGCCGGGAGCGGCTAACCCAACTTACGCGAACGGGCGGCCAAACCGCATTCACGTAGCACACCCGGTGGAAGCGACACGGTGTATGGTCATGATTCAAACTCGGCCCGAGATACGCCCGACTGACGAATGACGGACTGGAGTGTTCCGATCCTCAGTTCCGGATGGTCGGGGACAGGTACGGTAATCGTGGTTTCGGGGAGTCGTTTCTGCATCACGATGTGGCTTCCCCTCCGACGCATCTCCACGAACCCGTGGCGCATGAGAATGGCGCAAACCTGTCTTCCAGACAGATGCAGGAGATTACCCAACAGCGACCTCTACATGGGTCACGTAGACTTCTCCATGCATGCGCTGTTGAATTTCCTCGGGGGAGGCGGCTTCGAAAAACAACTCCAGCGCTTCCCGGAGATTCTCTCGAGCTTCTTCGACGGTGTCGCCCTGGCTGGCAATATCAAGTTCCGGGCAAAGCGAGACGTATCCATCTTTCTCCCGCTCGATGATTGCCGTGAGTTGTTTTTGCATGATCGCTACTCCTGTTTGTTTTGTGAAAGCCGCTCTTTAAGTATGTGGCGAATGCGATGAAGCGCGCTACTCCTGGAGGTCGCCGACGACAGGAGGCGCACCGTTCGCGCCCCCTTAGCCCAGCTTTTCCCGCAAAAACCCAACCACATCCGCCAGCGCCACATCCTGGCTCGCCGTATCGCGCCGCCCCCGGTATTCCACCGTCCCGGCAGCCAGACCGCGTTCGCTCAGGACCACCCGGTGGGGAATGCCGATCAGTTCCATGTCGGCGAACATGACGCCGGGGCGGGCCTTGCGGTCGTCGAACAGGACTTCGAAGCCGGCCGCGCCGAGTTCCTTGTAGAGCCGTTCCACCGTTTCCTGCACGGCCGGGGCGTTGTGCATGTTGACCGGCACCAGGGCGATCTGGAACGGGGCGATGGCTTCCGGCCAGATGATGCCCTTGTCGTCGTGGTTCTGCTCGATGGCGGCGGCCACCACGCGGGTGACGCCGATGCCGTAGCAGCCCATGATCATGGTGCGGTTCTGGCCGTTTTCGTCCAGCACTTCGGCGCGCATGGCGGCGCTGTATTTGGTGCCGAGCTGGAAGATATGGCCCACTTCGATGCCGCGGGCGATGGTGAGCGTGCCCTTGCCGTCCGGGCTTGGGTCACCCTCGATCACGTTCCGGATGTCGATGATGTGGGGCTCGGAAGGCAGGACGAAGTCGCGCTCCCAATTGACGCCGGTCAAATGGAAGCCCGCTTCGTTGGCGCCGCAAACGAAGTCGCTCAAGTTCGCGACGGCGCGGTCGGCGTAAACAGGCCCGGCGGCTGCCTTCAGCGGGCCGATATAGCCGGGTCGGCAGCCCATGTGGGTTTCGATTTCTTCCTCGGTGGCGAACCGGTAGGGCCCCAGAATCTTCCCCAGCTTGACCTCGTTCAGCTCGTGATCGCCCCGCAGGTAAATCTGCACGAACACGTTGCGGTCCTGGCCGTCAGCGTCGACGACGGTCTGTACCACGGCGAGGGTCTTGAGGATTTTCTGCGGCGGAACGCCGAGGAAATCGCTCACCTCGGCGATGGTCTTTTTGCCGGGCGTGGCGACTTTTTCCATGTCCCGCGTCGGCGCGGCGCGCGGCGCGGCGGGTGCCAGGGCTTCCGCCAGCTCCAGGTTGGCGGCGTAGTCGGACTCTGGGCAGAAGGCGATGGCATCTTCTCCCGAGTCGGCCAGCACGTGAAATTCGTGGGACAGGCTGCCGCCGATGGCGCCGGTGTCGGCGCGCACGGCGCGGAATTTCAGCCCTAAGCGGGTGAAGATGCGGCTGTAGGCGTCGTGCATCACCTCATAGGTTTCCTGCAGCGACTCCTGATCGTTGTGGAAGGAATAGGCGTCCTTCATGATGAATTCGCGGGCGCGCATCACGCCGAAGCGCGGGCGGATTTCGTCGCGGAACTTGGTCTGGATCTGGTAGTAGCAGACCGGCAGTTGTTTGTAGCTCTTGATTTCGTTGCGCGCCAGGTCGGTGATGATCTCTTCGTGGGTCGGCCCCAGGCAGAATTCGCGCTGGTGGCGGTCCTTGAGCCGCGCCAGTTCCGGGCCGTAGAACTCCCAGCGGTGGGATTCCTGCCACAATTCCGCCGGTTGTACCACCGGCATGAACACTTCCAGCGCCCCGGCGCGTTCCATTTCCTCGCGGACGATGCGTTCCACCTTGCGCAGCACCTTGAGGCCGACGGGCAGCCAGTTGTACAGGCCGGCAGCCAGCTTGCGGATCAGGCCGGCGCGCAGCATGAGCTGATGGCTGACGATTTCCGCGTCGCTGGGGGTTTCCTTGAGGGTGTTGAGGGGAAAGCGGGAGGTGCGCATGAGTTGGATTTTTCCGTGGGGTTTAGGCTGAAAAAAGGCCGCGTGTCAGGCGTTGAGCAGTTCTTGCAGGAGCTTTGAAAGCACTTGTTCCTGCCGGGCGATGCGCAGGCGGTTGGCGTGCACGATTTCGCGCAGGGATTCCAGGGCGCGCGGGAAGTCGTCGTTGACCACCAAGTAGTCGTATTCCGGGTAGTGGGACATTTCGGCGATGGCGTCGTTCATGCGCCGTTCGATGATGGCCTCGCTGTCCTGGCCGCGTCCCTTGAGGCGCTGGCGCAAAATCTCCCGCGAAGGCGGCAGGATGAAAACCCCTACGCTAGCCGGCATCAGGCGCCGCACCTGGCGGGCACCCTGCCAGTCGATCTCCAGGATCACGTCCTCGCCCCGCTGCAGGCATTCCTCCACGGCGGCTTGGGACGTGCCGTAATAGTTGTCGAACACCCGCGCGTGTTCCAGGAAAGCGCCTTCGGCGATCATGCGCTCAAACACCGCGGGAGCGACGAAGTGATAATCCTGGCCGTCGATTTCGCCGGGACGCATGGCGCGGGTGGTGTGGGACACGGAGACGGCCAGCCCCGGCACGTTTTCATGCAAGGCCTTGACCAGGGAGGTTTTTCCCGCTCCGGAGGGGGCGGAGACGACGTACAGGGTTCCTTGGGGCATCGGGATGGGTCCGCGTTGGGCTAAGCGGGCAAATTTACCGCACAAGGAGGCGGGGAGGCCAGAAACGAAAACGCCGGGAGCATCGCTGCCCCCGGCGCTTACTGTCCGCCGGGCTTTGCTAGCCGGCTGCCTGCGGCTCCGGATGCAACTCCGGCGCACGGCGGATTTCGCCCTTGCCGATGGTCAGCAAGTCCCAGATCAACAGCACCAAACCCGCCGCCGTCACGCCGCCGAACGCCAGCCGCCAGAACATGGCCTGCTGGAACCAGGGGTGGGACTGGGCGGCGAAATAGCCTTCCCAGGTGGAGCCGTGCACGGCGCGCTCGACGAAGGACTGCTCGTAGCCGGCAATCAGCAAGGCCACGGTCATGCCGATCACGCCCAGGTTGAGCAGCCCCATGGACCATTTCCACTTCCAGCCGCCGTCCGCCAGTTGCGCGCCCATCCACACGTTGCCGCGTGCTTTCTGGACGGCCAGGTAAAAGAAGGCGATGTTGATGGTGGCGTAAGCGCCGAAAAACGCCAGGTGGCCGTGGGAGGCCGACCATTGGGTGCCGTGGGTGTACAGGTTGATCTGCGGCAGGGTGTGCATGAAGCCCCACACGCCCGCGCCCAGAAAATTGCCGAAGGCGTGGGCGATGACCCAGCCCAGCGCCGGGTGGTTGCTGTTGCGGAACTTGTGCACCCCGGCGTCGTAAATGGAATGCACCACCATCGCCACCAGCGGGATCGGCTCCAGGGCGGAGAAAAAGCCGCCGATGGTCAGCCAGTATTCCGGGGTGCCGATCCAGAAATAATGGTGTCCCAGGCCGAGGATGCCGGAGCCGAACATCAGCGCCACCTCGATGTACAGCCAGGTCTGCACGATGTTGCGGCTTACGCCGAGAAGCTTCATCAGGCTCCAGGCCATGATGCAGCCCACCAGCACTTCCCAGGTGGCTTCCACCCACAAGTGGATCACCCACCACCACCAGTACTGGTCCACGGTGATGTTGGTGACGTAGAACATGCCCGCCAGGTACAGGCCGGCCAGCGCCACCAGGTCCAGGGTCAGGACGCCGGAAATGCCCGACCAGCGGCCTTTGCTGAAGGTGCCGGCGACGTTGTAGAAAAACACCAGCATGACCGCCACGATGCCGATGTCCGCCCAGCGCGGCGCCTCGATGTATTCGCGGCCCTCGTTGACGAACCAGATGGTCAGGTCTTCGCCCGCGCCGGTCTGCACCAGCAGGTAGACGAGCACCACCACCGTCACTGCGGCGGTCAGTACCCAAAAGGCCAGCTTGCCCAGCGCCAGGCCGGCGACCGGAACACCGCTTTCCTCCTCCAGGAACCAGTACACCGCACCGATGAAGCCGTACAGCATCCACACCACCATGGCGTTGATGTGCACCATGCGGTTGACGTTGAAATCCAGCACGCCGTAAAGGAAATCCGGGGCGACAAATTGGATGCCGGCCAAAAGACCGAACAGAATCTGCGCCGCAAACAGCACGATGGCCACCGTGAAGTAATGCAGGGCCAGCCGCTGTCCGCCGTTGAGACCGCCGAGGTCGATGGTTCCGTTGCTCATGACTCAGTCCTCGCGCGTGGTCTTGAAGTTATGGGGGAAGCCGTTGGTGTCGATGGCCGACATCCACTTGAGGTACGCCACGATGCCACGGGCTTCCTGCTCAGTTATACCTAAGCGCGGCATGCGCCGACCGGTGCCGTAGGTGCGGGCGTTGGTCTGCGGGTCCTGCAGAAAGGCCAGCATGAGCTTTTCCCGCTCCGCCGGGAGGTCGCCCCAGTCCGGGTCCAGGAAGGCTTTGGTCAGGTCGGGCGCGTAATAGGCGCCGTTGCCGAGCACGGTATGGCAGTTGATGCAGTTCTTGGCCTGCGTGGTCTTCTTGCCCAGCGCCACCAGTTCTTCCGCCGCGGCTTCGTCCAGTTTCCTGCCGAACAGGGGCTGCTCGCCCTTGATCACCGGTTGGAAGCGCTTTTTGGCTTCGTCGTAGCGGTAGTCGATTTTCTGGTTGATGACGCCGTAAGCCGGGACGCGCTCGCCGCCGGCCTGGGTTTTGGCCATGGAGTCGAAGGTCAGGACGATCAACAAGGCGAAGGAGCCGGCTGTGACCCAGACGGCGGCTTTTTTCCAGAACGCCTCGGAGGCCCAATGGGATGTGTCGTTCACGGGAATTTCTCCTGTGTGGGTGAATCGGGGAGGGGGCGGTCGTCATCCGCGTGGGTGGCGGCGCACAGGCGCCAGATCGCCGGCGGGGCGAACAGATAACCCAGCAGCATGAGGGCGATCAGGACGAGCCAGTGGCCTTCGAGATGCAGCGCCCGGCTCAAGGCGAAGGTGGCGGCGATCAGAACCAGATAGAAGCCGCCCGCCGGCAGGAGTAACGATCTTTTTCCGGCGAGCCGCGCCCAAGCATAGAAGAGCGCGTAACACGCTCCCGCCAGAATGATCAGGGCGGCGGAGAAGAAGGCGGCGAAGAAATCCGGCAGTCCTGCGGGAGCAAGCATGGGGTGCGCCTTCTTAAAGATGTATCGTGGATATGATTTTATGGGGCGCGCAGGGCTTGTCAATTGCGGACCGGCAGGCAAGCCGAACGGGATCGCCGGGCTGTTTTTCTTGAAAAAAACCCCGCGCTGTTTTAGTTTAGCCGTTGATCAGAACGGCTGGGGGTGTCCCCTCCACGTACCGGAACCGTTCCGGCACGCGGCGGAGAGACTGAGAAATACCCTTTGAACCTGATCCGGTTAACACCGGCGTAGGAAAGCCTTCCCCGCACTTCCCGCGCCGTTTCTGCATTTCCGACTATTGGAGTATGAAATGAGCGCGGTCCCTAAGGACATCGTCCACCCGGCGGTCACCGCCAAGAAAGCTTCCATCCAGCCCTTTCCGTCCTCGGAAAAGGTCTACGTCCAGGGCAGTCGTCCAGACCTGCGCGTCCCCTTCCGCAAGATTTCCTTAAGCGACACCCACACCGTCACCGGCGGCGAGCAGAACCCGCCCGTTCATATCTACGATACCTCCGGCCCATACACCGACCCTGCGGTTGCCATCGACCTTTGCGAGGGTTTGCCCCCCTTGCGCGAGCGCTGGATCGCGGAGCGCGGTGATACCGAAGAACTTTCCGGTCCCAGTTCCGAGTACGGCCGCGACCGGCAGAACGACCCGTTCCTGGCCCACCTGCGCTTCGAGCACATCCGGAAACCCCGCCGCGCCAAGGCCGGGGCCAATGTGAGCCAGATGCACTACGCACGGCAAGGCATGGTCACGCCGGAGATGGAATTCATCGCCATCCGCGAGAACCAGAAGCTGGAAACCCTCAGCGAGCTGCTGAAGACCCAGCATCCCGGCCAGGATTTCGGCGCCAGCATCCCCAAAATCATCACCCCCGAATTCGTCCGCGACGAGGTGGCCCGCGGCCGCGCCATCATCCCCGCCAACATCAACCACCCGGAACTGGAGCCGATGATCATCGGCCGCAACTTCCTGGTGAAGATCAACTGCAACCTGGGCAACTCCGCCTTGTCCTCGTCCATCGAGGAGGAAGTGGAAAAAATGCTCTGGTCCATCCGCTGGGGCGGCGACACGGTCATGGACCTGTCCACCGGCAAGAACATCCACGAGACGCGGGAATGGATCATCCGCAATTCCCCGGTGCCCATCGGCACGGTGCCCATCTACCAGGCGCTGGAAAAAGTGGACGGCAAGGCGGAGGAACTGACCTGGGAAATCTTCCGCGACACCCTCGTCGAGCAGGCCGAGCAAGGGGTGGACTACTTCACCATCCACGCCGGCGTGCGTCTGGCTTACGTGCCCCTGACCGCCAAACGTCTCACCGGCATCGTTTCCCGCGGCGGTTCCATCATGGCCAAGTGGTGCCTGGCGCACCACAAGGAAAGTTTCCTCTATACGCACTTCGAGGAAATCTGCGAGATCATGAAAGCCTACGACGTGAGCTTCAGCTTGGGGGACGGCCTGCGCCCCGGTTCCATTTACGATGCCAACGACGAAGCGCAGTTCGCCGAGTTGAAAACCCTGGGCGAGCTGACCAAGATTGCCTGGAAGCACGACGTGCAGACCATGATCGAAGGCCCCGGCCACGTGCCCATGCATTTGATCAAGGAAAACATGGAGCTCCAACTCCAGCACTGCGACGAAGCTCCGTTTTACACCCTCGGCCCGCTGACCACCGACATCGCCCCCGGCTACGACCACATCACCTCGGCCATCGGCGCCGCCATGATCGGCTGGTACGGCACCGCCATGCTCTGCTACGTGACGCCCAAGGAGCACCTGGGCTTGCCCAACAAGGAAGACGTGCGCGAAGGCATCGTCACTTACAAGATCGCCGCCCACGCCGCGGATCTGGCCAAAGGCCACCCCGGCGCCCAGGCGCGCGACAACGCCTTGTCCAAGGCGCGCTTCGAATTCCGCTGGCAGGACCAGTTCAATCTGTCGCTGGATCCGGAAAAGGCCGTGGAATTCCACGACGAAACCCTGCCCAAGGACTCGGCCAAGGTGGCCCACTTCTGCTCCATGTGCGGCCCGCACTTCTGCTCCATGAAGATCACCCAGGACGTGCGCGATTACGCGGCGTCCAAGGGATTGTCGGAGGGGGAGGCGCTGGAAGAGGGGATGGAGGCGATGTCGGGAGAGTTCGTCAAGCAGGGAGCGGAGGTTTACCGCAAGGTGTAGGCGCCTCGACGTTTTCCTTCGCCGTTTCCGGGCCGCTCGGGCGTGGGGCTTCGCCGTTTCCTCATGAGTTTTCGCGTCGCTGTCGGGGCCGCTCAAAAGCATCTCCCAAGCGTCCACGACAGCGGCGGCTTATAACGCTTCGCCCGAAGCCCCTCGGACTCCATTTTGGCCATGAATCGATCGATGGCCGAAAACAAATTGCCCCCAGCGAATAGGCTTATGACTTATTCCATGGGGTAAATATCACCGAGTCCTCGAAGAGCTCCTGCGGGTCGATAGTGTCGGTGGGGCTGTGAAGTACGCCCTTGTCTCTATATTCGGGCTGTTCGTTGAGACAATAGGCAACCAGTTCGCTGCAAATCCATTTGTCGTCGTTGTTCAGGAGCTTGCTCACCAGCCGGTCGGGACTGCCGTTAAATACCGTGTTGACGAATTTGCCGACGAGGATGCCTTGTAATGCCTGAGCGGCTATCAAATTGAAGTCGTATTTCTTGCCGACCTCCTTTCCTGCGACCGCATTCATTTTGGAGGCAATTTCCGCGGTCAAGGCGACGGGTTTGCGGAAAAATATCTGGCAGTGGGGGTTGTCGAAGTATTTCTTCAAGTCGGAACGAACGACGCCGTGCTGGGTGCGCGCTTCGATGCATTCGTTTTCGCCGGTTACCAGCAATGCGTGGGAAACCTTTATATCGCTCATCCGCGCCCAGCGGGTCATATAGGCAATGCCTTTGCAGGCGACCGAAATGTTCTGGTAAGTAAATCCGACGTATCCCGCTTTGTAGTTGTCGCCGAATTTCGGTTCTATGGAGCTTATTTTCAGTTTCACTGGCATTGTCCTGTTTTTGCATGGGTTATTGGACGGAATGCTTGCGAATGGATCTGCCCGTAATTCAGGTATTTCAGGTTCGTCCGTCCGTTGTTGGCTTTCCGTAGCGCCGGGAAACGGCTTATCCATCAGAAAATCGCAATAAACTTTTTTACCGTGTTTATCGATTTGCGACTGCCCCACTAAGCGTAAGCAGCGGACCGGTATTTACAACCTGGTTTTTGTAAGCATGGGCTGATTTTTTTGTCAGTTTTGAACTACAGCCCGTGGGCGACAAGACCGTGGCAAGGCAGGAACATGCGCCTGCCAAAGCGAGCCAGCGCGTGGGATTCTTTATTCCAGATTCTGAATTTGCTCGCGCATCTGCTCGATCAGGACCTTCATTTCCACCGACGCGCGGGTGGTTTCCATGTCCTGGGATTTGGAGCCGAGGGTGTTGGCTTCGCGGTTGAGTTCCTGCATCAGGAAGTCCAGCCGGCGGCCCACGGGTTCTTTTTGGCGCAGTATGCGGCCGATTTCGTCCAGGTGCTCGGTCAGCCGGTCCATTTCCTCGGCCACGTCCAGGCGCTGGACCATGAGCGCCATTTCCTGCTCCAGCCGGGCCGGGTCGGCGCTGGCGCAAACTTCCTCGATACGCGCGCGCATCCTTTCCCGTAGACCGTCAAGCACAACAGGCAGGCGTTCCCGCGCCCGCGCGACCTGTTCGCGCATGGCCTGGCAGCGGGCCAGGATCAGCTCGGCCAGTTGCGTCCCTTCCCGCTCGCGGGTCACGACCAGTTGGTGCAGGGCCTCTTCCAGCAGGGTTTCCGCCGTTTCCGGCAAGGTTTCGGGGAAGGTCTCCTGCTCGCCCAGCACGCCAGGCCAGCGCAGCACGTCCAGCGCGCTCACCGGGGCGGGAGAGGGGAGCAGCGGTTGCACCTGGTTCAGCGCGTCGATGAGCCGGCGGGCCAATTCCAGATTGACGGCGGGAATTTCCGCCGTTTCGCCGCCGCGCCGGCATTGCAGGGTGGCCTCGACGCGCCCGCGCTTGAGGTGCCGGGCGATGCGCGCGCGCAGTTCGGGTTCGAGGGAGCGGAAAGCTTCCGGCAAGCGCAGGGCGACATCCAGATGGCGGTGGTTGACGCCGCGAATTTCCCAGCTTACCTGGTACCCGGCGCTTTCGCCCATGCTCGCCGCGAAGGCGGTCATACTCCGGCACATGTTTGCGTCCTGTGGTTAAATTGACGAGGCCCGGCATGGTAAGCCGGAACGCTTCCCCTGAAAACTCCCGGCGCCAACGGTGTCCACACCCGCTCCCGATTATTTTCACGACGATTCCCTGTATCTGCCGCCGGGCAGCGTGATCGACGAGTTCGTCGTCGAGCGCGCCCTGGCGGGGGGGGGATTCAGTCTGGTCTATCTGGGGCAGCGCCTCTCGGACCGCAAACCCGTGGTCATCAAGGAATATTTCCCCCGCAAACTGGCGACGCGCGCTCCGGATCAGACCGTGCAGCCGCGCGACGACGAGTCGCGGCGCAATCTGACCCGGGGGCTGATGCATTTCCTGGAGGAGGCGCGGGTGCTGGTGCGCCTGAAGCACCCGAACCTGCCGGAAGTGCTCAGCTTTTTCCAGGCCAACGCCACGGCCTATCTGGCCATGAACTATTACTACGGCCGGGTCCTCACCGAGTATGTGATGGGGCGGCAGGGCCGTTTCAGCGAGCAGTTCCTGCTGCGGGTGTTCGGTGCGCTGCTGGACGGCCTGGAAGAAATTCACTCCCATGGCCTGCTGCACCTGGACATCACCCCGCAGAACATTCTCATCCAGCCGGGCGGCAGCCCGATCCTGCTGGATTTCGGCGCGGCGCGTCCTTACCCGAACACCTTGAACTGGAAGCCCGGCAAAGTGCTCAGCAAGGGGTTTTCGCCCGTGGAGCAGTACAACAGCGAAAGCCAGCTCGGACCGTGGAGCGATCTGTATGCCTTCGGCGCGTCGCTGCGCGCCTGCCTGGACGGCGGTGCGCCGCCGGCGGCGCCGGAGCGGGCCAGGCACGATACACTGGAGCCCGCCGTGCAGGCTTATTCCCAGCATTATTCGGCCGATCTGCTCGCCGCCATCGACTGGGCGATGGGCATCGAGCCGGAACAGCGTCCCCAGTCGGTCGCCCAGTTGCGCGCGGCCTTCCCTCGGCCCGCCGCCTCGGCGCAGGGCGAATAGGGCGCGCGTCGGGTATACTGCCCGCCCTTTCCCGCCAGAGTAGAGCAGCCTCCCCATGAGACCCAGCGGCCGGCAACCGGACCAACTGCGCGAAATCATCCTCTCCTGCCACTACACCAAGCACGCGGAAGGTTCGGTGCAGGTCGAGTTCGGCGACACCCGCGTCATTTGCAACGCCAGCGTGGACGAGCGCGTCCCGCCCTTTCTCAAGGGTAAGGGCAGCGGCTGGGTGACCGCCGAGTACGGCATGCTGCCGCGCTCCACCCATTCGCGCATGGACCGGGAAGCCGCGCGCGGCAAGCAGCAGGGCCGCACCCAGGAAATCCAGCGGCTCATCGGCCGCTCCCTGCGCGCCGCCGTGGACTTGCAGGCCCTGGGCGAGCGCACCGTCACCATCGACTGCGACGTGATCCAGGCCGACGGCGGCACGCGCACCGCCTCCATCACCGGCGGCTTCGTCGCCCTGTCCCTGGCCGTGGACAAGCTGCTCAAGCTGCGCAAGCTGAAGAGCAATCCGCTGCACGGGCAGATCGCCTCGGTGTCGGTCGGAATTTATAAAGGGATTGCGGTACTCGACCTGGACTATCGCGAGGACTGCGACGCGGAAACCGACATGAACGTGGTCATGAACGACGCGGGCGCCTTCGTGGAAGTGCAGGGCACCGCCGAAGGCCACGCCTTCCGCCGCGAGGAGTTGGACGCCATGCTCGATCTCGCCCAAGGCGGCATCGCCGAATTGTTCGCCCGCCAGAACGAGGCGTTGACCGCCGCGCTCCAAGGCGGATGAGCCGCGACATCGTCCTCGCCAGCGGCAACGCCGGCAAGATCCGCGAAATCCAGGCGCTGCTGGCCGGCCGGGACATCCGCATCGTCCCCCAGTCCGCCTTCGGCATTCCTGACGCCGAGGAAACCGGCCTGACTTTCATCGAAAACGCCATCCTCAAGGCGCGCCACGCCGCCCGTCTCAGCGGCCTGCCGGCCATCGCCGACGACTCCGGGCTGGAAGTGGACGCCCTGGACGGCGCGCCCGGCGTGTATTCCGCCCGCTACGCCGGTGCGGGTGCCGACGATGCGGCCAACAATGCCAAGCTCCTGGAAGCCCTGCGGGATGTGCCGGAGCAACGCCGCGCCGCCCGCTTCCGTTGCGTCATGGCCTATTTGCGTCACGCCGACGACCCGAGTCCCCTGATCGCCGAAGGGGTGTGGGAAGGGCGCATCCTCACCGCGCCGCGCGGGGAAAACGGCTTCGGCTACGATCCTTTGTTCTTCGTGCCCGGCGAGGGATGCGCTTCAGCGGAACTGCCGCCGGACACGAAAAACCGCCTCAGCCACCGGGGACAGGCGCTCCACGCCTTG
>DATDOO010000147.1:0-9639 GCA_035293245.1 Methylococcaceae bacterium | reverse complement strand
TGCACGAAAGCGGCGATCCAGCCCACCTTGCCCAAGGACGACAGCGACCACACGTACATGATGAGCGCCGGGGCCGCCCCGAAGGAAATCAGGTCGGCCATGCTGTCGTACTGCGCACCGAACTCGCTCTGCGTGTTGGTGAGCCGCGCCACCCGGCCGTCCATGCCGTCGAGGATCATGGCGACGAACACCGCGCCCGCCGCCAGTTCGTAATTGCCCTTGATGGCCGCCGTGATGGCAAAAAACCCGGCGAACAGCGCCCCGGTAGTAAACAGGTTGGGCAGCAGATAGATGCCGCGCCGCCGCTTGGCCGTCGTCGATGTGTTTTCCACTCCCGCCTCCCGCTGGTTTTTCTTCCGGAGGGTCATCTGTGTAGGGCGGAATAGCGTCCTCGCGTATTCCGCCGTATGTGGTACTCTGTTCGGCGCAATACGGCTAACGCCTATTGCGCCCGACGTGGCTCAGCCTGACCCCGCCCTGCACGGACATCAGTTTTTCGTCTGGTCGACGATCTTGTTGGCCTTGATCCACGGCATCATGTCGCGCAGCTTGGCGCCCACCTGTTCGATGGGATGCTCGCGGCCCAGGCGACGCTTGGCTTTCAGAGTGGCGCAGCCGGCCTGGTTTTCCAGGATGAATTCGCGGGCGAATTCGCCGGTCTGGATTTCCTTGAGGATTTTCTTCATCTCCTTTTTGGTCTCTTCGGTGACCACACGCGGGCCGCGGGTCAGGTCGCCGTATTCCGCCGTGTTGGAGATGGAGTAGCGCATGTTGGCGATGCCGCCTTCGTACATCAGGTCCACAATCAATTTGAGCTCGTGCAGGCACTCGAAGTAGGCCATTTCGGGCGCATAACCGGCTTCCACCAGCGTTTCGAAACCCGCCTGCACCAGCGCCGTAGCGCCGCCGCACAGCACCGCCTGTTCGCCGAACAGGTCGGTTTCGGTCTCCTCGCGGAAATTGGTTTCGATGATGCCGGCGCGCCCGCCGCCGTTGGCGGAAGCGTAGGACAGCGCGATTTCCTTGGCCTTGCCGGAGGCGTTCTGATACACGGCGATCAGGCTCGGCACACCGCCACCCTGGGTGTAGGTGGCGCGCACCAGATGGCCGGGACCCTTGGGCGCGATCATGATCACGTCCAGATCGGCGCGCGGCACGATCTGTTCGAAGTGGATATTGAAGCCGTGGGCGAAGGCCAGCGCCGCGCCCTGCCCGATGTTGGGCTCGATGGCCTGGGAATACAGGCGGGACTGGTGTTCGTCCGGCGCCAGCACCATGACCACGTCGGCGGCTTTCACCGCTTCTTCCACACTCATCACGGTCAGGCCGGCGTTCTTCGCCTTGACGGCGGACGGCGAGCCTTCCCTGAGGCCGACCACGACGGACACCCCGGATTCCTTCAGGTTGAGGGCGTGGGCGTGGCCCTGGGAGCCATAGCCGATGATGGTGACTTTCTTGCCCTTGATGATGGAAAGATCGGCGTCTTTGTCGTAGTAAACCTGCATGGTTCTGGTTCCCCGTTGGTAGATCTAGGTGGTGAAAGAATGTGAATGGTTAGAGATAAAGGCCTTTTTCGCCCCGCAAAATGCCGGTCGCCCCGGAGCGCACCACTTCCAGCACCGCGTCCGAATCCAGCGCGTCCAGGAAGGCGTCCAGCTTGGCCTTTTCGCCGGTCAACTGAATGACATAGGTATCCGGCGTCACGTCGATGATTTCGGCGTGGAAAATATCGGCGACGCGCTTGACCTCTTCCCGAGCCGAACCGGCAGCACGCGCCTTGACCAGCATGAGTTCGCGCTCGATGTGGGCGGATTCGGAAATGTCGATCAGCTTGACCACGTCGATGAGCTTGTTGAGCTGCTTGGTGATCTGTTCGACGATCTCGTCGCTGCCGGTGGTGACCAGGGTCATGCGCGACAGGGTCGGATCCTGGGTCGGCGCGACGGTGAGCGATTCGATATTGTAGCCGCGCGCGGAAAACAGGCCCGCCACCCTGGAGAGCGCGCCCGACTCGTTTTCCAGCAAGATGGAGACGATGTGCCGCATCAGGACAACTCCCTATCCCCGTTCACGCCCGGCGCCAGGCGCATTTCGTGATGCGCCTTGCCGGCTTCGATCATGGGGTAGACGTTTTCCGTGGAATCGGTGAGGAAGTCCAGAAACACGGTGCGCTCCTTGAGCCGGAAAGCTTCCTCCAGCGCCGGACGGACATCCGCGGGCCTTTCGATGCGCATACCCACGTGGCCGTATGCTTCGGCGAGCTTGACGAAATCCGGGATGGTCTCCAGGTACGAGTGGGAATAGCGGCTCTCGTAGGTGAACTCCTGCCACTGCCGCACCATGCCCATATAGCGGTTGTTGAGGTTGACGATCTTGATGGGCGTCATGTATTGCAGGGCGGTGGACAGTTCCTGGATGCACATCTGGATGCTGCCGTCGCCGGTCACGCAGGCGACCTCCGACTCGGGGCAGCCCAGCTTGACGCCGATAGCTGCGGGCAGGCCGAAACCCATGGTGCCGAGGCCGCCGGAGTTGATCCAGCGCCTGGGCTTGTCGAACCTGTAATACTGCGCCGCCCACATCTGGTGCTGGCCCACGTCGGAGGTGACATAGGCTTCACCCCGGGTCACTTCCCAAAGCTGTTCGATGACGAACTGCGGCTTGACCAGGCTGCTGTCGCGGTCGTAGCGCAGGCAGTCGATGCCGCGCCACTGCTCGATCTGCCGCCACCAGCGCTTCAATTCGTCGTGGTCGGGACGCGGGCCGTTGGCTTTGAGCACGTCTAGCAGGTCGCGCAGCACCGGCGCCACTTCGCCGACGATGGGGATATCCACCTTGACGGTCTTGGAAATGGAGGCCGGGTCGACGTCGATATGGATGATTTTCGCGTGCGGGCAGAACTCCGCCAGCTTGCCGGTCACCCGGTCGTCGAAGCGCGCACCCACCGCCAGCAGCACGTCGCAGTCGTGCATGGCCATATTGGCCTCGTAAGTGCCGTGCATGCCCAGCATGCCGACGAACTGCCGGTCGCTGGCGGGATAGGCGCCCAGACCCATGAGGGTGTTGGTGATGGGGAAGCCCAGCCAGCGGGTCAGTTCGGTCAGTTCGTCCGAACCGTTACCCAGCACCACACCGCCGCCGCTGTAAATCATCGGCCGGCGGGCGTTGAGCAGGAGTTCCGCGGCTTTCTTGATTTGTCCCTTATGGCCCTTGACCTGCGGGTGGTAGGAGCGCAGCGAAACTTCGCGCGGATATTCGTAGGGAATCTTCACCGCCGGAGAAGTGATGTCCTTGGGAATATCCACCAGCACCGGACCGGGCCGGCCGGTGGTGGCGATGTAGAACGCCTTCTTGATGGTCTCCGCCAGCTTGGTCACGTCCTTGACCAGGAAATTGTGCTTCACGCACGGCCGGGTAATGCCGACGATATCCGCTTCCTGAAACGCATCGCTGCCGATGAACGGCAGGGGCACCTGGCCGGTGAGAATCACCATGGGGATGGAATCCATGTGGGCGGTGGCGATGCCGGTCACGGCGTTGGTAGCGCCGGGGCCCGAAGTCACCAGCACCACGCCGGGCTTGCCGGTGGCGCGGGCATAGCCGTCCGCGGCGTGGGTGGCGCCCTGTTCGTGACGCACCAGGATATGCTTGACCTCGTCCTGCCGGAACAGCGCGTCATAAATATGCAGCACCGCCCCGCCGGGGTAGCCAAAAATGTACTCGACACCTTCGTCTTTCAGACACTGGATGACGATTTCCGCGCCGCTAAGCTCCACGATCCACACCTTGATGAGACAATCCGGGCCCGCATATCGGCAGACCCGTGATTAACGAGAAAAATAGTCGGATAAACTAACCGGACGGTCGCAATCCGTCAAGGAACAGGCATGCCAACCTTATTCGATCAAAACACCTGAAATCCTCCATGCCCGCAAACTGGCAAGCCGAACTGGCCGCTTTTCTCCCCGACCTGTCCGCCTTCAGGGATTCCCTGGAACTCGACAGCGCGCAACTGCCCGACTCAAAAGGCGCGGCAAAGCAATTCCCCTTGCGCCTGACCCGCGACTGGGCGGCGCGCATCCAGCCCGGCGCCCCCGCCGACCCCCTGCTCCGCCAGGTGTGGCCCGCGCCGGAAGAACTGAACTCTCCGCCCGGTTATGCGGACGATCCGGTCGGCGACCGTGAGGCGCAAGTCCTGCCCGGCGTGCTGCGCAAGTACCGGGGACGCGCCCTACTGATCGCCACCGGAGCTTGCGCCATCCACTGCCGCTACTGCTTTCGCCGCGCCTATCCCTACGGCGAATCGCAATTGAACCGCACCAACGAACAGGCGGCGCTGGAAGCGATTGCGGGGGATACGAGCCTGGAGGAAATCATCCTCAGCGGCGGCGACCCGCTGATGCTCAGTGATGCGCGCCTGGCGAGCCTCGTCAGCCGGCTGGCGGCCATCCCGCATATTCGCCGCCTGCGCCTGCATACGCGCCTGCCGGTGGTGCTGCCGGCGCGGGTCACGGCGGATCTAACCGCTTTGCTGGCCACCATTCGTCCGCGCGTGGCGGTGGTGGTCCACGCCAACCACCCGCGGGAAATCGACGCCACCGTGGGTGGGGCGCTGAATCGCCTGCGGGAAACCGGGGCGACACTGCTCAACCAGTCCGTGCTGCTGCGCGGCGTCAACGACGACGCCGAGGCGCTGGCACGGCTTAGCGAAACGCTGTTCGAGCACGGCGTGCTGCCGTACTACCTGCACCTGCTCGACCAGGCGCGGGGCACGGCGCATTTCGACGTGCCGGAGGATGAAGCCCGCGACCTGCTCGCCGAACTGCGCACCCGACTGCCGGGGTATCTGGTGCCGCGCCTGGTACGGGAAGTGGCGGGCGAAGCGTGCAAAACGCCGCTGGAACTCTTGAGTCAGACCTTGTAATACAGGAACTTCGGGTGCCTCACGCGCCAGAACTGGAACAGCGCCAAGCCGGCCAGCAGCAGGAAGCAAACCAGCGTCCAGCCGGGCATGCTCACCCCGAATAACGTCCAGTCCACCTTGGCGCAATCGCCCGTACCGCTGAGCATGAATTTCAACGTTTCGGCGAAGGGAAAGTTGCGCAGCATGTATTCCAGACCCGGTCCGCAGGCAGGGACCTCTTCGGGCGGCAAGTGTTGCAACCAGACATGGCGCGTCGAAATGGCCGCACCTCCCAGCGCCGCCAGCAAACCCGCGAGCGCGTAGACCCGCTGGCCGATACGTCCGGGATTGTGTAAGGCTGCCGCCAGAAATATTGCGCCGACCGCCATGATGCCGATGCGTTGGCTGATGCACAGCGGGCAAGGCTCCAACCCGCCGACGTGCTGGAAATACAGCGCCGCAGCGATCAAGGCCGCGCAGAAAGCTGATCCGGCGAGATATACGCTGCGCGGACTCCAGTACCAGGCGATTCGGTTTTCGTCCATCGAAGTTCTCATCCAATATCGATTTCGGCCATCTGGCTTTCGATCCAGTTCTCCGCCAGCGCCACGATTTCCTGCGCGCTGTACTGGCCGGCGTCAATGGGCGGACCGATACGCACCTGAATCACGCCCGGCAATTTCACAATGCTCTTGCGCAACCAGAACCTCCCGGAGTTGTGCGCCACCGGCACCACCGGACAGCCGGCGCGCTGGGCGAGCATGCCGCCGCTGCCGGCGTACTTCCCCTTGTGGCCCGGTGCGACGCGCGTCCCTTCCGGAAACAGCACCACCCAGCGCCCCTTGCTCAGCCGGTCCTGTCCCTGGCGCAGCAGTTCCTTGAGCGCCGCCGAGCGGGCCGAGCGGTCGATGGCGATCGGCTCGCAGCGCGCCAGCGCCCAACCCCAGACCGGGATGCGCAACAACTCCTGCTTGAGGAGAAACACCAGCGGCGGGAAGCACTCCAGGAAGGCGAAAGTCTCCCAGGCGGACTGATGCTTGCTGAGAATCACGCCGTTGCGGTCCGCAGGAATGTTCTCGGCGCCCTGAACCTCATAGCGTAGGCCGCATATCTTGTCCAGCGCGCCCAGCACCGCGCGCACCCACAGTTTGAGCACCGGGTAGTTGGCTTCGAACGAGGCATTGCGGCGCAGCAGCACAAAGGGGCCGAGCAGGACGGTCATGACGACCATCACCCCGAGGAACAGCAGAGAGCGGACATACAGGTTAATGCGGCCGGGAAGAGAGTAGGAATTGAGCGGCTTCATGGAGATTTTCAAAAACGGGACAACCGGGATCGGGGTGTTTTTCCAGGGTGCGCCGCCCCTTGCCGGTCCGGACCAGGATCGGGCTGGCTCCGGTGGCGCGCGCGGCCTGCAAATCCCGGTAAGAATCGCCGATGGCCGGAACCGCGGTCAAATCCACGTGGCGTTCGCGGGCAAAACGCTCGAACAGACCCGGTTTGGGCTTGCGGCAAGCGCAATGGTCGTCCGGCCCGTGGGGACAAAAAAACAGCGCATCGATACGCCCGCCGGCCGATTCCACCGCTGCGAACATCTTGGCGTTGATGGCATCCAGCATGTTCAGGTCGAACAGGCCGCGCGCCACGCCGGACTGATTGCTGAGCACGGCAATGGAAAAACCGCCGCGAGTCAGCGCGGCGACGGCCTCCAGGCTGCCGGGAATGGGTCGCCATTCGTCGGGCGACTTGATGTAGGCGTCGGAGTCCTCGTTGATGACGCCGTCGCGGTCGAGAATGATCCAGGGCATGGAGAAATCAGACGGAACGGCTACGCGCCGCCAAGGGATGCTCCGACGCGGCGGCATGATTGTCCAGGCCCCGAATCTCGCAACGCCCGCCGTTGTCCTGGTAATCGCGGCAGAACTGGTCGATGAACTCCATCACCGAATGGTCGATGAGATTCGTCTCCGACAGGTCGAAAACGATCACGCCGCCGGACGGCAAGGCGGCCAGTTCGGTCTTGAGGGCCACGATGTTGGAAAACAGCGCCGCGCCGCGCACGGTGACGTGGAATACATCCGGCGCGGTGGGCTGGATCGCGTAAGCGATGCGAAACAATTGCCCGAGATCCGCACCGCTGAGCACCGACAGCAGCAACTTGGCGGCGATGCCGATGAGCACACCGCTCAGCAGATCCGTGGCCAGAATGCTTATGATCGTCACCACGAACACGGCCAATTGTTGCCAGCCCACATCCAGAACCCTGGCGAATTCTTTCGGCGAAGCTAGCCGATACCCCGTATAGACCAGCAGTGCCGATAGCGAGGCCAGGGGAATTTCCTTGAGGATGGCGGGAAACAGCGCCACGAACAGCAGTAACAACGCCCCATGGAAGAAATTCGCCCAGCCGGTTCTGGCGCCGTGCTCCACCGCGGCGGAACTGCGCACAATTTCGGCGATCATCGGCAACCCGCCCAGAAGTCCCGCCAGCGTATTGCCGATGCCGACCGCGCCCAGATCGCGGTTCAGATCGGACTGGCGCCGCCAGGGGTCCAGCTTGTCCACAGCGGTGCTGCTCAGCAGGCTTTCCAGGCTGCCCACGAGCGTGATGCCGATCACCGCACCCCAGAACTTCAGCGTCCAGAAAGCCGAGAAATCGGGAAAGTGAACGTTGTCCGCGAAGCCGCCGGTTATCGGCAGCAAGTATTCCGGCCCCAAGGTGTATATGTGGGGCGGGATAGAGAAAAACTCCCGGTGATGATCCAGGTCGTAAACCTGTCCCAGCACCAGGCCGCTGACCACCACCACCAACGGAGCCGGCGCCTGCCGCAACAGGGGATGGGTCACATAGCGCCAACCCACCATGATCCCCAGCCCGACCGCCCCGATCAGGGCAATCTGCGGGTTGAAATGGGACAGACTGGCAGGTATCAGGGCTATGGTTTGCAACAGCGTGCCCGTATCCGTTCGCACCCCGAGCATGACGTGAATCTGTTTGGCCATGATGATGATGCCGATGGCGGCCAACATGCCGCGCACCACGGCCACCGGAAAAAACGCACTCAGGCGGCCCGCCTTGTAATAGCCCAGCAGCGTTTGCAACAAGCCGGCCAGGACAATGGCAGCGAGGGTGCGCCGGTAGCCCGCCACGGCGTCCCCGGCGCCCAGGGACTGGACGGCGGCCAGGATCACCACGATCAACCCCGCCGCCGGCCCGGTGATGGTTACATGGCTTCCGTTGATCCGCGACACCAGCAGGCCGCCCACCACCGCCGAAACGATCCCCGCCATGGGCGGAAACCCCGATGCCATGGCGATGCCCAGGCACAAGGGCAAGGCGACGAGGAAAACCAGAAAACCGGCCAGCAGGTCGTGACGCCAGTTTTCGATGAGACCGGCAAGGCCGGTTTGGGGGCGGGCGGGTAGTTGCGACATAGAGCCAACGATTTCAGGGTTATGGCGAATGGCGAATCCACCTGTCGGGTTAACAGTAAAGGATTGGGATTTCGCCCCGACAAAATTGATCGGAAATGAGCGCTACCGGTATACTTCGCGCCGATGGCCGATTTTCAGCACCAGCACCACCAGTCGCTCGTCCTCGATAGTAAAAACAGCGCGGAGATTACCCACCCGTAGGCGATAAAGATCGTAAGCCGCCTCCAGCTTGACCACGCCGGAACGACGCGGATTCTCGGACAACCGTTCCAGCGCGGCGATCATCCGTACCCGCTCCACCTTGGGTAATTCGTCGAGAGCGCGTTGCGCCGAAGGCTTGAAAACAACGCTATAGCCCATGACGGGCTTTCACCTCCGCCAAAGGAATTTCCCCCTCTTCGCGCAGGGCCGCTACCGCATCGCGGATGTCCTCGGCATCTTCCAGCCCCAAAACGAGCAAGCGCCGGATGGCGTTGGAACGGGAAACGCGGACATGCAACTCCGCCTCCAGCGTGGACGCATAATCGTCCACCCGGCGCAGAAGATCGTCGGGCAGACGGATGGCCGCCGGGCTCTTTCCTAGTGGCGGCGTGGATTCACGGGTAGTCATGGCGGCATTTTCCGAATCGCGGCGATTTCTCATCGTATTCAATTGTCAAACATGTCGCAACACACGCCCGCGTTCCGCAAGCCCCGCCGCAGAGTCAACCCAGACTCCACAGACGCGAAAAAACATACAAAAAGGGGCACCCATTAGCCTGCCTCCGTCAACAAAATGTGTAATACCCTGCCGATAAAAATCAGCATTCCCAAATCCGTCAACCGACATCCCTTCGCGCCCGTTATTTCACTTCGTTGGTGTCGGATGAATCATCCGCACCGGTCACCCATCTGGATCAAGGCATGACAGGTCGCTGCTTCCCGCCTGCCCCTGGCGCTACGCGCCCCACAAAAATCTGGGTTCCGTGCCGTGTCCAAGGGATGCTTTCACAGATCGCGTGGTTCCGCCTTTCGGCAGTCCAACCTTTGCATGGCTCGCGGCACGGGCGAATGATGTCCGTCGAGGCAAACCGTGGCGTCCAATCAGAATCTCATGGTTTCTCCAACCCCATTCACGGGCTCGCCACGGCCGCCCAACTCAGTTGGCAAACAGCTTCTCGGCATCGAAGGGCACCTGGTCCCGCAGCATGTAGTACGCCGCTCGGGCCAGCTTGTGCGCCAGCGCCCGGATCGCGACGATGCCGTTGGTCTTGCGCTGCTTGCGTTCAAAAAACCGCCTCGCCAAGGGCTCGTAACGGACG
>DATDOO010000146.1:0-6678 GCA_035293245.1 Methylococcaceae bacterium | reverse complement strand
CGTCGATAACCACCACCACGTGGTTGTTGGAATGCAGATCAATTCCGCAATAAAGTGCCATGACAGCCTCCTCGTTTCTCGATTCACCCAGGCCAGTGTTACCACCGGCCCGAGGAGGCTGGCTAGAGGATTATCAGTTCTTTCCAACATGTTGGAATGCGAGAATTGACCCCTTTTCCTATTCACAGATCGGATTCTCTGCGGTACCGATATTGAGACATGGAATAAATGTTTGCAGCCACCAGCCTTGCCAATAGAGGATGTGAGAAAGCCAAATAAGTTTCAATACAGAGGCCACATAGGACAAACCAAATGTGCTTGCCGTGACACAGGTACCCGCGATCAAAGATTTCACACCGTTTTTCATAGATGAGAGGAAAATAGGGTGCAGCACCACAGCATCCATTCGTTCCACCGCAAAGCGCCGGGTAACTGAGTCTAAACTAAAATCTACTTCCCGCTACGAACCTCCAGAAGTGTCCCACCGTCTTCCGCCGAAGCACCGCAACGGTTGCCAAAGGCCCTGCAGCGATCAGCCACACACATCCCCTCCTTAAATCCTGACGGTCTAGTTACGATATAGGGCATGTCTCGCATTGTCCTCGGCATCGAATACGACGGCTCCGCCTTCGCCGGCTGGCAGTGGCAGAAAGGTGCGCGCAACGTGCAGGCGTGCGTGGAGGAAGCGGTGGGCAAGGTGGCTGACGCACCCGTTTCCGTGGTTTGCGCGGGGCGTACCGATGCGGGGGTGCACGCCTTCGAGCAGGTGGTGCACTTCGACACGGCGGTGGAGCGGCCTTTGCGCGCCTGGTGGATGGGCGTCAACATGCATTTGCCGGACGACGTGCGCGTGCTGTGGGCGCAAATCGCGCCGGACGGGTTCCACGCGCGCGCCGGCGCCCTGGCCCGGCATTATCGTTATATCATTCTCAATCGCCCGGTGCGCTCCGCCTTGGAGCGCACGCGCGTGACCTGGGTTTACCGTCCGCTGGATGCGGCGGCCATGCACGCGGCGGCGCAGGTGCTGGTGGGTGAGCACGATTTCAGCGCCTTCCGCGCTCAGGGCTGTCAGTCTAAAAGTCCTTGCCGGCGGGTGTACTTGATCGATGTGTTCCGCGAGGGCGACAGAGTCATAATGGACATCGTCGCCGACGCGTTCGTGCACCACATGGTGCGCAACATTGCCGGCGCTCTGCTTGCGGTGGGAGAGGGCAGGGAAGAGCCTGAGTGGATCGGCGCGGTGCTGGCGGGGCGCGACCGGACCCGGGCGGGCGCGACGGCGCCGCCGGATGGCCTGTATCTGGCCGGCATCTGTTATCCGGAGCATTTTGGCCTGCCGCGCCCGCCGATTTTTCAACGTTTGCCGCCCGACGCGCGGCGCTACACCTGACGATGACTCACCATCCCTTGCGAACTCGGGTTAAAATTTGTGGTTTCACGCGCGCCGAAGATGCGCGAATCGCGGCGCATCTCGGTGCGGACGCGCTGGGACTGGTGTTTTATCCGTCCAGTCCTCGCCATGTGAGCGTGGAACAAGCGCGCGCCATCGTCGCGGCTTTGCCGGCTTTTGTGACCGTGGTCGGGCTGTTCGTGGAAGCGGCGGCGGACGAAGTTCAGGCCGTGCGGGAAGCGGTCCGGCTGGATTTGCTGCAATTCCATGGCGACGAGCCGCCGGAATATTGCCGCAGTTTCGGTGCGCCGTATCTCAAGGCGGTGCGGATGCGCGAAGGCGTGGAGATTTCCGCCCTGGCGCGGGACTACCGCGACGCGGCCGGGTTATTGCTGGACGCCTGGCATCCGGACGAGAAAGGCGGTACCGGCTTGAGTTTCGACTGGGCGCGGGCGCGGAAGGCTTGCGGTTTGCCCATCGTGCTGGCCGGCGGTTTGACGGCGGGGAACGTGGCGCAGGCGATCCGTGTGGCGCGGCCTTATGCGGTGGACGTGAGCAGCGGTGTGGAAGCAAAAAAAGGTATCAAGGACGCGAATAAAATGGCGGCATTTATGCGAGAGGTAAATCAAACTTGAGCGCGCAACTTTCCAGGTCAGGCCCTTACGACCTGCCCGACGCACGGGGGCATTTCGGCCCTTACGGCGGCGTTTTTGTGGCCGAAACGCTGATGCACCCCATCGAGGAACTCAACGCCGCCTACCAGCGCTATTGCCGCGACCCCGAATTCCTCGCCGAACTGGACTACGACCTCAAGCACTACGTGGGCCGTCCGTCGCCGGTGTACCACGCCCAGCGCTGGAGCCGCGAACTGGGTGGGGCGCAAATCTATCTCAAACGCGAAGACTTGAACCACACCGGTGCCCACAAGGTGAACAACTGCATCGGCCAGGCGCTGCTGGCCAAGCGCATGGGCAAGACGCGCATCATTGCGGAGACCGGTGCGGGGCAGCACGGCGTGGCCACCGCCACCGTCGCGGCGCGTCTCGGGCTGGAGTGCGTGGTGTACATGGGTTCCGTGGACGTGAAGCGCCAGGCGCTCAACGTATTCCGCATGAAGCTGCTGGGCGCGCGGGTGGTGCCGGTGGAATCCGGCTCCAAGACCCTGAAGGATGCCTTGAACGAAGCCATGCGCGACTGGGTCACCAACGTGGACGACACTTTTTACATCATCGGCACTGTGGCCGGTCCGCATCCTTATCCGGCGATGGTGCGCGACTTCCAGGCCATCATCGGCCGCGAGGCCAAAACGCAGATGCGCGAGATGACCGGCCGCTTGCCGGATGCGCTGGTGGCTTGCGTCGGCGGCGGTTCCAACGCCATGGGGCTGTTCTACCCCTTCATCGACGACCCGGACGTGGTCATGTTCGGCGTGGAAGCGGCGGGGGACGGCATCGAGACCGGCCGCCACTCGGCGCCCCTGTCCGCCGGACGGCCCGGCGTGCTGCACGGCAACCGCACCTATTTGATGGAAGACGACGACGGCGAGATCATCGAGACCCATTCCATTTCCGCCGGCCTGGATTACCCCGGCGTCGGCCCGGAACACTCCTGGCTGAAAGACATCGGCCGCGCCCAATACGTGAGCATCACCGACGACGAGGCATTGGTCGGCTTCCACACCCTCACCCGGCTGGAAGGCATCCTGCCGGCGCTGGAGTCCAGCCATGCGCTGGCCTACGTGAAAAAGCTCGCCCCCAGCATGCGCCGCGACCAGAGCATTCTGGTCAACGTCTCCGGACGGGGCGACAAGGACATCCACACCGTAGCCGAGCGCGAGGGCATCAAGCTGTGAGCCGCCTGACATCGACTTTCCAGAAACTAGCCCAGGAAAACCGCCGCGCGCTGATACCGTTCATCACCGCGGGCGACCCGACGCCCGGCTTCACCGTGCCCACCCTGCACGCGCTGGTGGCCGCCGGCGCCGACGTGATCGAACTGGGTGTACCGTTTTCCGACCCCATGGCCGACGGGCCGGTGATCCAGAAAGCCAGCGAGCGGGCACTGGCGCACCACATGAGCCTGCGCAAGACGCTGGACATGGTGGCGGAATTCCGCAAGACGGATCGCGCAACGCCCATCGTGCTGATGGGCTATCTCAACCCCATCGAGGTCATGGGCTACGCCGCGTTCGCGGACAAGGCCCAGGAATCCGGGGTGGACGGGGTGCTGACGGTGGACATGCCGCCGGAAGAGGCGGGGGAACTGGCTGCGCTGTTGCGTGCGGCGAATATGGATCCGATCTTCCTTCTCGCCCCCACCAGCACCGAACCACGCATCCGCAAGGTGGCCGATCAGGGCAGCGGGTACCTGTATTACGTCTCGCTCAAGGGGGTGACCGGCGCCTCGAACCTGGATTTGAGCGACGTGGAGCGCAAGCTTGCGGAAATCCGCGCCGTCACGAACTTGCCCGTGGGCGTCGGTTTCGGCGTCAAGGACGCGGCAACGGCGGCCCTGGTGGGCAAGTGCGCCGACGCCGTGGTGGTGGGCAGCGCGCTGATCCGCCTCATCGAAGAAGACCCGAATCTTGCGCAGGATATGCTGCGCGGGCGCATTGCCGATCTGTTGCGCTCCATGCGCGCCGCGCTGGACGCCTGAAGGATGGCTATTAAAGTTCCAAGAGACCGTAAAGAATGAGTTGGTTTCACAAACTGATGCCCTCGAAGATTCGCACCGAGGCATCCACCAAGAGCACCGTTCCGGAAGGCTTGTGGACCAAGTGCCCACAGTGCAACGCCATCCTTTACCGCGCCGAGGTGGAGCGAAATCTGGACGTGTGTCCGAAGTGCGACCACCACATCCGCATCAGCGCCCGCAAACGCCTGCACTGGTTCCTGGACATCGAGAACCGCCAGGAACTGGGCGAGGAACTGTCCCCGATCGACTCGCTCAAATTCAAGGACAGCAAGCGATACAAGGATCGCCTCAGCGCCGCACAGAAGGCCACCGGCGAGAAGGACGCGCTGATCGTGGTCAAGGGACAGCTCAAGAACCGGCCGCTGGTCGCAGCCGCCTTCAATTTCGAGTTCATGGGCGGTTCCATGGGTTCGGTGGTGGGCGAACGTTTCGTGCGCGGTGCCAACGTCTGTCTGGCCGAGAACATTCCCTTCGTGGTGTTCAGCGCCAGCGGCGGGGCGCGCATGCAGGAATCCTTGCTGTCGCTGTTCCAGATGGCCAAGACCAGCGCCGTGTTGATGCGCCTGTCCGAGGCCGGCGTCCCCTTCATCTCCGTCATGACCGACCCGACCATGGGCGGAGTTTCGGCCAGCCTGGCCATGCTCGGCGACGTCAACATCGCCGAACCCAACGCGCTGATCGGCTTCGCCGGGCCGCGGGTCATCGAGCAAACGGTGCGCGAAAAGCTGCCGGAAGGCTTCCAGCGCAGCGAATTTTTGCTGGAACACGGCGCGCTGGATCGCATCGTCGATCGCCGCCGCATGCGCGACGAGATCGCCGCCATGCTGGCGCTGCTGCAGGGCGCGGAACGGCACGCAGACTGACGATCATGGCGATCAGCCGCTCTGGCTCATGAAAACTGCTTCCGTTCGGCATCACCGTTTCCCCCACTCCGGATCTGTGCAGGAACTTAGCCGGAGCCAAGTACAGGAGCTTCGTCTCCCCCCTTTACGAAAGGGGGGAACCGGATCGGGTTGCCGGGCGCCGGTCGGCGCGCCCAACGTGCTTGGCTCTTTCCCAGACGAAGAAGGCGGGCAAGGTCGTTGCGGCTTTAAACGAGGCGGGAACGCCACCCATCCGCCCGATGCGTTTTAAGACGCTGGCGGAGTGGCTTTCCTGGCAGGAGAGCCTGCATCCGCGGACTATCGACCTGGGGCTCGGGCGCGTCCAGCGGACTTTCGCCGCGCTCGACGGCCCACCACCGCCCTATACGCTCACCGTGGGCGGCACCAACGGCAAGGGATCCAGCGTCGCCTTGCTGACCGCAGTCCTGCGCGCGGCGGGCTACCGGGTGGGAGCCTACACCTCGCCGCACATCTTGCGTTACAACGAACGCATCCAGATCGACGGCGAACCGGTGGCAGACGGAGTGATCCGCGACGCCTTCGCCCGCATTGACGCGGCACGCGGCGATACCACCCTGAGCTATTTCGAGTTCGGCACCCTGGCGGCGGTGGATATTTTCCGCCACGCTTCGCTGGACGTTCAGGTGCTGGAAGTGGGTCTCGGCGGGCGCCTGGACGCGGTCAACATCCTGGATGCGGATGCGGCGCTGGTGGCCAGCATCGATGTCGACCACCAGGAATGGCTGGGCGACACCCGCGAGGCGATTGCTCCGGAAAAGGCCGGCATCTTTCGTCCCGGCCGGCCGGCGGTGGTCAGCGACCCGGAGCCGCCCGCGACTCTGTTCGACGACGCCCGCGCCCGTGGTATCGTTTTGCGCATTCAGGGACGCGATTTCGGCTATGCCGTGAAGGAAGGCACCTGGGACTGGCACGGCGAGGGCATCCAATACAGGGACTTGCCGCATCCGGCGCTGCCGGGAAGGCAGCAGTTCCTCAACGCCTCCGGCGTGCTGGAACTGCTGCGCTGCGTGGCGGAGCGGTTGCCGGTGGCGGAAACGGCGATCCGCACGGGGTTGCGCGATCTCCGCTTGCCGGGCCGCTTCCAGTTCTTTCCCGGCCCTCCGCCGCTGCTGCTGGATGTGGCGCACAATCCGCAAGCCGCGCGGGTTCTGGCCGAATACGTGCGCGAGCGCTTTCCCGGACGGCGGGTCGCGGCGGTGTTCGCCATCATGCGCGACAAGGACATCGAGAGCGTGGTCGACGCCCTTGCGCCCCTGGTGAGCCGCTGGTATCTAGCGCCGTTGCGCATGCCGCGCGCCGCGCCGCCCGAGTCGCTGCAGGCGCTTTTGGCCCGGCGCTGCGGCGATGCTCTCGTCCGCTCCGGCTTCGCCGACGCACGGGAAGCCTTTGCTGCCGCCGGCAGGGAAGGGGCGGCAGAGGAACCGGTGGTCGTTTTCGGCTCTTTTTTTTTGGTATCCGAGTATTTAGCGCAAGCCGCATCCATTTCGAGGTAAACGATCATGGACTCTGAATTGAAACGCCGGCTGGTTGGAACGGTCATCATCGTCTCGCTCGTGGTGATCTTCGTGCCCATGCTGTTCGAGGACAGGGACGACCTGACCCAGGACAGCCATGAAACCAGCATTCCGGAGTTCCCGCAGGATTTCGACTCGCAGGTGATTCCCTTGCCCGACGCGGTTCCGGAGGCCA
>DATDOO010000145.1:0-16937 GCA_035293245.1 Methylococcaceae bacterium | reverse complement strand
TTCGCGCGCCAAGCCGGGCGGCAGGGCGGCGTCGGCCAATCCACCGCCGGTGATATACTCGAAAGCCAGAATTTTCAATTGCTTACCGTGGAAATCATCCCCGTTCTCGATCTCATGGATGGCCAAGTCGTGCACGCCCGGAGAGGGCAGCGCGCCGGCTACCGCCCCATCGTTTCCTCACTGTGCGCTTCAACCGAGCCATCCACGATACTGCACGCCTTGCTGCGCCTGCATCCGTTTCGCACCGTTTATCTCGCCGATCTCGACGCGCTGCTCGGCCGGGGCGACCATGATGCGCTCGTCGAAACCCTGTCGCGGGAATTCCCGCAAGCCACATTCTGGGTGGATCGCGGCGCACGCGCCTTTGGGGACGCCGGAAGCGCTGAAATTTCGAATCGCCTGGAGGTGCTGGGCAGCGAATCGCTGGAGGAAAACTGGCGGCAAATATTAGCAGCGTGGAACGCGCCGTTCGTTCTGTCGCTGGATTTTGGCACGGAAGGGTTTCTAGGGCCCCGTGAGTTGCTGGAATTGCCCGCTTTGTGGCCGCCAACGGTGATCCTCATGACCCTGCAGCGTGTCGGCAGCCAGGCGGGTCCGGATGTCGCCCTGCTGGAACGCAGCATCCGCATCTCTCCCGCAACCCGCTTCGTCGCAGCGGGCGGGGTCAGAAACGCGGAAGACCTGCGGCGCCTGGAGCGGGCCGGCGCCCGCGGTGTACTCCTCGCCAGCGCCCTGCACGACGGAAGCATCGGGTCCGCCGATCTGCGGGGATTCGGCTGACGACGCTCCGGTTTCTTATCCCCAAAAAAATTGCCCCGGTCAAGCCGGGGCAATTTTCAAACCGTTGCGAGTAGCCGGAATTACTTGTGCGCCGCGAAAGGGTGCTCGCTGGAGCCTTTCTGGGCAACCACGTCGGCGGCCCGCGGCTCGCCGGCGACGGCGCGCTTGATGGACAGCTTGGTGGCTTCGTAGTTGTAGTCCTGGATCTTGGCGTCGTCTTCGGCCAGCCAGTGAATGAATACACCCACGCAAATGAAGATGTCGTCCGCTTCGCTGGCCGGAATGGTGCCGTCTTCGACGCAATCGGCAACCGCCATTGCGACGCCGCGCTGGGCGGGTCCGAACATCTGGGTGGCCTGCTTGCCGTTCTTGATGGTCACCTTGTTGAACATCACCGTATTCGGCTTGCACAACAGATTCGGCGCGATCACGGCCAGCAGGGATGAGAAACCGTCCTTGTTGTTGGTCAAGCAGTGGGCGAATGCGGATTCAGCAGCGCTGCCCCGCGGCCCCATGATCAGGTCGATGTGAGCGATTTCATTGCCACCGCCACATAAGGCCTCACCCACCAAAAGCTTGTTCACTTTTCCCATTGCGATCTCCTCTGCGGTAAAGAAGGAAAAAAATTTTTTTATCAACGACATTGCCACGGTCTCCGTGTAACGAATTGGACAAAACAATGTCCCCCTGTATAGATTACCATTACGCCTTTCTACAACCAATAGCTTACCGTAACAATCAACTTTCCATTATGGTTGCAGACGCCTTTCCGTCCGCTGGATAGGCCTTCAAGGCAGATAGTGGGGCAATCCGGCAATAACGATGCCTTCCGCCAAAGCAAAAACAGTGCCTATCTATGGAAAAATAGGCCCGAGCACCGGTTGAAAGCGCGTAACGCGTAGCCCAGCCGGAAGCCGGATCGCCTACGAGAATACTACGAGATGCGACATATTGCACCAGAAAGGCGCACACGCACCAGTCCGCGCGTTTTGCCCTATTTCTGAGCAAGCACATCCAAACGCGCCGCCAACAGGCAGGCCACCGTCAAATCAGCGCTGGTTCCGGGGTTGATGCCAAAGGATTTGAATTCGACATCCGCTTCCTGCAACAACTGCAGCAAAGGACCCGGATCGCCGAATGCGTTCAATGCAACATCGATACGGGTCATTCTTTCCTGAATCAATGGATTGAAGCGCGCGCCGAACTTGCGCTCCACGTGACTGTCCGGAATTCGGCGCAGGAGCGCGGCGTAAGCTGCGAGCGCAGACCAGGATTCCTCCCGGCCCTTTTCCCGCGCCGCGCGGTACGCGGGAAGCGCGATGCCGAATACGTCCGCATAACAGGAAACATACTGGTAAGCGATGCGATCGCGCCCGGCGGCCAGCCGCATGGCTTCCAGGAGGGTTACGGTGGGCAGGTCGCGCACGTCCTGCTCGCCGACCTCCCCGAGTCCGCCCGGCGCCGCGGCAACGATGGCCCGGAATACGGCCTCCGCGTCGGCGACGGTCGTATTCTGCAAAATCTGCTGCAGTTCCCCGCGCCAATCGCCGTTCCGGCCGCCCAGCGCGGCGGCCAGCATGGGCGCGCACAGCAGAACGATGCCGAGGTTGGTGTTGCAAGGCACGGCGTCGCGCGTCGCGCCAATGGCGGCTTCGATGCGCCGGCCCAGAGGCAGGGTTGCATCGACCAGGTGCGGCGCGCTGGCGGCGGCGCTGGCGCGGAAATCGGCCACCGTCATGTCGTGGCCTTCCGCATGGACGCTGACATTGCCGGGCTTGAAAGCTTGCAGTTCCGTCTCGCAGGCGTCGAGATACGCCTGCCGGAGAACGGCCGGGTTCACGCGGCTTTTTCCCGCGTCGCCGGATAGCCGCAACGGGTGAGGAAATCCTCGGCCAGCAGTTCGGCAACGCGCGCCTCCGTCACGCTTTGCAAACCCTTCCACGCGGGAACGCTGTTGACTTCGATAACGCTGAGCGCACCGCCGGCATCGCGGATGATGTCCACTCCGGCGTAGCCCATACCCACGACGCGCACCGCGTCCTCCGCCAGTTCGCGCCAAGGCGCGTCCAGCTTCGCCGCCTCGCAGCGCGCACCCTGGGCGACGTTGTTCAGCCAGGTCTGCCCGTTGCGGCGCATGGCAGCCACGGCGCGCCCGGCGATGACGAAGACGCGCCAGTCGTGGAACGGCTGGTCGCCGCAATCCACGAAGCGCTGCAGGTAATACACGCCGTTGCTGGACATCAGTTCCGTCAGGTCCTCGACCCGCTGCAAGCGTTGCAGACCTTCGCCTTGCGAACCGAACAGCGGCTTGGAGACCATCTGCTGCCCGTCGCGGAGTTCTCGCAGGATGATCGCCCGCGCCTCCTCCGGATCGCGCGTCACCCAGGTCGGCGGCGTGGGAATGCCGGAGCGGCGGAGCAGGAAGCTGGTCATGCCCTTGTCCACGGTGCGCTCGATGGCGCGGGCATCGTTGTAAACCGTCAAGCCCAGTTCCTGCAAGGCGTGCAGGATGTCCAGGTAAAAAACCACTTCTTCCAGGGAGCCGCCCGGCACGCCGCGCACGAACGCGCCGTCCGGGAGGAAGTCTCCGAAACCGGGAATCCGGATCGGCGCACCGTCACCGGACAAGTCGAAACGGCACGCCGTCAGGGAAACGTATTCGCCGGCGCAGCCCCGTTCGGCGAGGGCGCGCTTGAGCTGCGCGCCGTGCCAACCCGGATCGTCGGTAAAAATGGCGACACGCGACGCACCTAGCCGTGATGGGGTCGCGGACACGCCGTCACTCGCCGAAGGAGCGATCAAGCAGTTCGTCGTCCAGTTGGCCGGCGTGGAAGCTCAGGCCGGAATCCACGGCGGTGACCGTGACCCGCGCCGGACTGAACAGCATGGGATCGACCTTGAAAAAGTCGTAGTTGTATTCCTTGAACACTTCGGCAAACGGCTTGCCGTAATCCCGCGAGGTGGAACTGGGCAATTCGTTGGCCAGTTGCTTGGCTTTTTCCGTGCCGCCGGTAACGAACAGGTGCACCTGGCCGCCGAACAGGATGGCGTCGTTGGTGCGCCCCATCGCCTTGACCGGTTTGGGATGCGGCGGCGGCACCGGCGCGCTGCCGCAGCCGTCGAGGATATCCTCCAGGGGAAAATGCAGCGCGTGCGCCTTGTGCAGCGCCACTTCCAGGACGCGGGAAACGACCTGCACCCCGCCGGCCAGGGAGTTGGTCGGCGTCAGAATCAGGGTGATTTGGGCCGGATCGAGCTTGCAGGCGCGCGCCACCTTTTCCGCCACCTCCAGCGGTGGAATCTTGTCCACCTCGAGCACAATGGCGGTTTCCTCGCCCGTATCGCGGTAGCCCAGTTCCTTGTACAGCGCCTCGACCGGCTCTTCCGCGCCGTCTTTGATCTTGGTCGCCATCGCGCGCGCCGGGCCGGACCCCAGGGCGTAGAACGCACTTTTGCCCTCGCCGTGCGCCAGGCTCCAGCCCGCATACTGGCTGCCCAGGCAGCTCAGAACCGGGTTGGTGCTGGCGACGTTGACCTGGTACGGCCAGCGGCCGAAGGCATTGTTGAAGCTCAGGGACACCGTGCCCAGCCCGCCCATGCAGATTTCGCCGATGATGCGCCCGGCTTCCAGTCCGCCCGGCGCGTAAATGCCGGCGTCGACCAGGGTCGCGCCGTTGTCGAGGGTGCTGACCTTGACGCGCAGGCGGTCGGCATCGTTCACCAGGGTTTTGACCAGATGCCGCGTCGCGGCGCTGACACTGACGGGGTACTGAATCATGTCCACTCCAGTTTTTGCTAGGCTCAATCGAAAATCGCGCCGTACTTGCTGCCGGCTCGTCACTGCGCGCCGCACAGGGCCAGAACGGCATCACACCGGGCGGTGCTGAGGGCGGCGGCGTCCTCGCCCGTCGCGCCTTCGGCGCAGACGGTGCACAAAGGCTCGCCGGCGCGAAAACGCGCACCCGGCGGCGGGCGGTCCGCACTCCAGGCGGGCCATTCCAGCACCGGCGGAATCTGCCCGTCCCGCGGCGCGTAAACCACGCGCCAGGCACGGGGGGGCGACGCCGGCAGGTCGCCCGCCGGCAACCTGCCGGCGCAGGCGTCCAGGTGCGCGGCCAGGATCCCCTGCGGGTAATCCGCGTCGTAGAGGGTCAAGGTCGCACTGGGGCGGGGATTGACTTCCAGAACGTGGCAACGCTGCCCATCGAACATGAAATCCAGTCCATTCAACCCTGTGAGCCCCAACGCGCCGCTCAGGCTCTCCACCCAGCCTTGCACTTCCGCGCGGTGTGCGTCGCCCAGAGGCGTGCGATTGAGGGTGCCGGCGAACAAAAAGGGCGTCTCCCCTCCCCGGTTTTCCGACCATAGGGTGTTGAAACCCACCACGCGCGCCGTCCGCCCATCGGCCAGAAACAGGGCGGACAAAGCCACGCCCGAAACATGCCGCTGAAAATAAACCGCCGCGCCTGCCCCCTCGCGCGCGGCGTGAAAGCCTACACGCTTGCCCCCCGTGCCGCAACGGGGTTTGACCAGCCATCGCGGATCCGCCGGCGGTGGAAAAAAACGGGTCTCGGGAAACGGAATGCCGAGGCGGGCCAGGCAGGAAAAAAACCGCTCCGGCGTCTTGCAAGCCCGCACGACTTCCGGCGGGTTGCCGCACAGGGGAACAACACGCGCCAGGCGCTCCAGCAATTCCGGGAGGCATTCCAAACCGCCGCCGTAAACCAGCCCGCGCACCGAATGCGCCGCGACCACGGTCGCGACGTGCTGCAGAAGACGCGGTTCGTCGAAAAGTCCGTTTTCATCCGTCAGCACATGGGTTTCCGCCATCTCCCGCGTATCGCGGTCGCCGAACAGGTCGAACACGACCGGCCGAAATCCGGCCCGGCGCGCCGAAGCCGCGAGCATGCGCCCGGAAGGCGCGACGATTAACAGACGCGTATCAGGCGGGATCGCATTCAACGGTCGCACCGGAATTGCGGCAGGCAACCGCCTGGAAGTGCAGCGCAGGGTGATCGGCAAACGCGGCGCGGATTTCCCGCAGCAGTTTTTCCGCTCTCTGCGGCGTGGCCAGCAGGCCGAAGCCGGTCGGCCCCCAGGAGCTTTGTCCCACCCCCGCCGCACCGTGTTTTTCCAGCCAGGCGAGAGCCTCGGCCACCGCCGGGCTGGTGAAACGTCCGCCCTGGGCCGGGGCGAAGTGGTCGCCCACCGCGCGCTGCAATTCGCCGATGGCCGCACCGAAGATTCCGATGTCGTTTTCGGCCAGCGCCGGCAGGGCGCGCATCAGCAACAGATGGCACAAATGCGCCGCGTCCTCGGCGCGAAAAGGGGCAAGATTCCTGAAAGCCGCCCGTTCCTCCGCGCCGTGCAACCCCTGGCCGCGCGCGTCGAAAACCAGAATCAGGCGCCAATCGGCCGGGAAAGGCAGTCGCGCCAAGGTCGGCGGAATCCGGGTGTTCGATCCGCGTCCGCCGTCGACGATAAAACCGCCCTCGCGAAACGCGGCGATGCCGATGCCGGAGCGCGCCCCGCGCCCACTGAACATCACGATGTCCTCCAGGCTGGGATTCAAACCGAACAGCCTGGCGAGTCCCATGCCCACCGCCAGATCCATCTGCGTGCCCGAGCCCAGGCCGACGTGCTCCGGTATGGCCTGGTCAATCACCAGGTGCGCGCTGCCGGGAAGCTGCAAGGCCTCAAGAAAACGCGCCGCGCAGCGCCCCGCTCGCGCGCCCCCCACCCCCTCCACGACAAGGCGCTCCGCGCGGATGAATTGGATGCGGGTGGCGACACCCTCCAGCGTCACCCCGATGCTGCCGAAACGACGGCCAAGACTGGCGTCCGGATCCATGAAGCCCAAATGCAGGCGTGCCGGCGCCACGACGGTCACACGGCGCGGCGGATCGCACGGAAAGGAAAAGGACATGTAATTGCCGGGAAAGCGTAATAAACGAATTTTATCGGCCCAAGCCGGACACCACCAAGCAAACCGGGCCGGTGCCTGTTTTTTTATCAGTGAATCGGCGCCTTAGTGGCGGGCAAGGAGACTGGACGCAGCCGTCCCGGCGGGAGATGCCCACATCGATCCGCAAAGGCGCCGCCGCGCCATTTTCACCGGCCGGGGCCGGCCGGGAGCGCGCGCGCCAATTTTTCCAGATTGTCCGCCGTTTCGATCACTTGCTCGCGCAGCCGGGCGTTGATGGCCCAGGGTCCGATCCAGGGGGGAATCCAGAAGTCGGGGGTCAAATGAGCGGTTAACCTCACCCGCGTCCTCCCGTCATCGGCAGACACCTGCCAACGCACCACACCCTGGCGAAGATTGCTGCGCCCGGGTACGGTCACCGCGACGATTTCACTGCCCGTCCTTTCGGTGATTTCCTGGACCTGATCCACGTCCCCGCAAAAAAACAGCACGCAGGTCCGGGTTTTGGACCGCACACGATGTCGATGATCGGATGACGAAAGCCGCTTGCTGGAAACGACCGACCTGCTGAGCAAGGTCCAGCGGTCATAATCCGCAAGCACCCGGTATACGGCTGCGGACGGCGCTTGCAGGCTCATGCGGGCGTCGACAAAAAAATCGCCGCCCTCATACTTGACCGAAAGTTCAGGCACTTCGGCCGCCTGGATCGTCGTCGCCAGGGTGAGGGAAAGCAACAGAAAGGCCCTGCCCCGCATCGCACTTACCCGTAACAATCTGCAGCGAGGATTAAATTCAGCCCCAAAGGATGGACAAACGCGCTTCAACGGGAAATCCGCAGCAACCTTGCGCCCTCTCTCCCCCGTGGTGAGGGACAAAACCGTCGGGAACGGTTTTGGTCGAGCGAAGCTCGCCTAAAAGGTTACGGGCAGGAAAGCCCGGAAACCAACGGTCATGGCGAATCGCCGCTTTCATGATCGTGGGTGGCGAGATGTCATGGCCGTCAGCCCAAAGGCACACCGGTCGGGTGGGCCTGGCTGTACCATATTTTCTGGTTATGCAGCTTGCCCAAGACGGCGTGGCATTCCCGAATCCGCTTGTCGTTCTCGGCACTTCCGCCACCCCCTGAACCGAGGTTGGCGCGGGCCAGCTTGCGGACCTGTTCGTGGAGGGCGGATTCGATCAGTTCTATGTCCTTGAGATTCAGCTTGAACGTATCGTTGTACTTCGGCATGGTCGTTCTCCTCCAAACGGCAGGATAGAGATATCGGCATTTTCCGCCAGCGCTCCGGCGGCCGCGGACCGTCAATAAACGTCGCGCAGATAACGCTTGGATTCCGCCAAGGCATTGACATAGCTTTCGCCCATTTCCCGGCTCATGCCGCCTTCCTTGGAGGCGATCTCGATCAGGGCCTGATGGACGTCGTGGGCCATGCGCGTCGCGTCGCCGCACACGTAGAAATGGCCGCCTTCCTCGAGCCAGGCATAGATTTCCCGGGAGTTTTCCAGCATACGGGTTTGGACATAAATTTTCTGGGCCTGATCCCGGGAAAACGCCAAATCCAGGCGGGTCAACACGCCTCTGGCCAGTTTGTCTTCCCATTCCTCCCCGTACAGGTAATCCGTCGCCCGGTGCTGGTCGCCGAAGAACAGCCAGTTCTTGCCCGTGGCGCCCGTGGCTTCGCGCTCCTCGACAAAGGCGCGGAACGGGGCGACGCCGGTGCCGGGGCCGACCATAATGAGCGGCGCTTCCGGGTCGGCGGGCAGGCGGAAATTCTTGTTGGGCTGGACGTAGATGGGGAGTTTTTCCTCCGCGCCGATTCTGCCCGCCAGGAACGTGGAGCACACGCCCTCCCGGTCGCGGTTATGGGCTTGGTAGCGCACCGCAGCAACGATCAGGTGGACCTGGTTGGGGTGGGCCGTGAGGCTGGAAGCGATGGAATACAGGCGGGCGGGAATGCGCCGGAGGATATTGACGAAATCCTGCGGCGAGACGCCTTCGACCGGATGGTCTTCCACCAGATCCAGGATATGCCGGCCCCAGGTGTAGTCTCGGAAACCTTCGCTGTTGGCTTCGGCGAGAAGTTCCCGGAGGCCGTCGCTGTGGACAACGTCGGCGTACTTCTCGATCACGTTGCGGCTCAGGGCGGTGACGTCCAAGTGGCCGGAAAAGGCCTCGCGCAGGCTCAGGGTTTCCTTGCCCACCGCGACTTCCGTCGCGCCATCCATCTTCAGGGCGGACAGCAAGGCGTCCACGTAAACGGGGTTGTTGCGGGGATAGACGCCCAAAGCATCGCCGGGCTCGAACGTAATGCCGGAATCGCCCAGGTCGATTTCCATGTGGCAGGTCTGCTTGGCCGAGCCTTCCCCGTTCAGGTTGACGTTGACGAGAACCGCCGCCGGGTAAGGGTTGGTCTTGCCGTACTGGTTCTTGGCCTTGGCGGGGAATTCCAGGACTTTGGCGCCGGTGGGCGCGGCGCCCGCTTCTTCCAGCAGGGACTGGTAGGTTTCCTGCACGTTCTCCAGCCATTGGGCCGCCGGTTCCTCGAAATCCACGTCGGCGTCGACCCGGCCCAACAGGCGCTGGGCGCCGAGGTTTTCCAGGAAGCGGTCGAAATCCTTGCCGGTCTTGCAGAAGTACTGGTAGCTGCTGTCGCCTAGGGCGAATACGGCGTATTTGAGGTTTTCCAGGCGCGGCGCTCCATCGCCGTGCAGGTAGGCGTGCAGCTTCTCGGCGGCGATGGGTGGGTCGCCCTCGCCGTGGGTGCTGACGACGACGAACAGCAGCTTTTCCTCGGCGATCCGGGCCGGGTCGTAGTCGGCCATGTCCATCAGATTGACGTTGTAGCCCTTGGCCTGGGCCTGGGCGGCCAGGTCGTTGGCCAGTCCCTCGCCGTTGCCGGTCTGCGAGCCGAACAGGATGGTCATCAAGGGCAGGTTCGACGCTTGCGGGGCGAAGCTGGGCATGGCGGCCGCGCCGCCGCTCATCGCGGCGAAATAGCCGCTCAGCCAGGCCGCCTGGACGGGGGAAAGGGCGGAGGTCAGCAGCGAGCTGAGGAATCCCGCCTGCGCCGGGCTGAGCGGGCTGGAGGAAAGTGCCGCAGGTGGCTGAATCCCTCCCTCGCGTTCCAGCGGCCCTTCCACCTCCACCGGCAGGTGCTTGGACAGCGGCATGCCGGTGCCTCCGGTGTCCTCGTCCATCAATTGGCTGGAGTTGGGCCCGTAAGCCATGAACATCAGGCCCGGCGTGGCATCGTCCCCCTTGATGGCTTTGCACTTGACGACCGCTTCGTTGCCGTTGGCCGCGCGCAGGCGGATTTTGTCGCCTTTCTGCAAGCCCAGCCTGGCCATGTCCTCGGCGTGCATTTCCACGGTGGAGGTTTCGTCCTGGTAATCGGCCTTCAATTTGCCGGCGTTGAGGGAGGTGCCTTGTCGGCTGGTGCGGACGGGTACCAGAAGCAGGTTGGCCATGGATAATTCTCGGAATCTCTCGGTAATCGGCGTCTTAGTGCGGGCCGGCGTACAGCAGGATTTCACCGCGGTTCATTTCCAGCCCGTCACCGCTCCAGCGCTGGTATGGGCCGGATAGGTAATCGTTTTCCACCGCCAGCCCCAGGCGGCGCAGGTAAAAAAGGTAATACCTGAGAAAAGTGGGTTGGTAGACGCAGTCGTAGCTGAACGTGGGCAACAATTCGGTGTTCCGGCCGGACACGATGCTGCCCCGCTTCATGCCGGCTCCCGGGCGTATCCCCAAGTGGCCCAGGACGATGACGGTGCCCGCCTTCATGTTGACACCCGCAAAGTCTCCCGCATCGCCGCCGATCGCGATCAGGCCGCGCCGCATGCCGTGGCCGATTTCGTTGCCGGCGTTGCCGTGGACAATAATTTCCCCGCCCTGGATGCCGACGGCGCTGCCGCGCACCGCGCCACCCACCATGTGCCCGGCATTGCCCTTGACGGTGATGCGGCCGCCGGACATTTCCCGGCCCAGCCAGTCCCCGGCGTCGCCGTCGACGGCGATTTCGCCGCCCGACATTTCGGCACCCAGATGCGCGCCCACGTTGCCGCGGATGTGGAGGCGTCCGCTGCTCATGGCGTGGCCCAGGAGCTTGACGCGGGACAGATCTCCCTCCACTTCCACCGCCCCATTGCGCATCGGGCCGGTGACGGTGAAGAAATCTCCGAGGGCGACCTGTTCCTTGCCGTGGTAAAGGGGCAAGGCGGAAGCTTCCGCCTCGGATTTCCCGGCCAACTGGTCGGGGGAAATGGTTTCCGCTTCCAGGGGGACTTCGGGTTGGGTGTGTAAACGCAGTTTCATGTTCAGCTTCCCAGGATGTCGTGCAAACCGATGTGGTATTGGCCCAGGTTGCCGCCGTAATTGCCCGCGGTAATCTGCACGATCCCTTCCCGCACGGCGGCGCGTACCCCTAAGCGCATGGCTTCCTTGACCGCGTCCTCGTCGAGACCGTCGATGACGATTTCCAGCACGCAGTTCACGCCCTCGGGCAGTTCGCTGCGGGGGGCGACACCGCGCAGGGTGGGGCAATAGGCGTCGTTGGTGGAGGCCGGCAGGGCCTTGTAGCGGGAACCCGGTTTGCTGCCGCTGCGCACCACGCCGTCCGGGAAGGGCATGATGGCGCCGGGTACCTGCATCGCTTCCACCGCGGCTTCCACGGCATCGAGCGTGACCTGCAAATCCCTGCCCAGCACCAGGAAGTTGCCGCCGCCCACCGCTGGCTGGACGCCGAAGGAATCTTCGATGAAAAACTCCCCTTCCATTACCGGTACCCGCCACAGGCGGCGTCCGCCCAGCAGCTTGCCGATCTGGTAGGAGTCGCCGAAATAGCGCAGCTTGCCGCCCACTACTACTTTCTGCTCCGCTTCCAGGCCGTTGTAGCAGGCGGTGGTGGGGCAGGTGAGCACGCACTGGCCGATGCGCTCCAGCAGGCGCTTGCCCACCCCGTCGGCGCTGAAGCCGAACAGGAGGACGCTCACGCCGGGGCGGCCGTCCGGGGTTTCCTCCGGTGACAGCTCCCGCTCGATGCCCGCCTCGCACTTGCAGCCGATGACCGAGGTGGCAAAGCCGGTCATGGAGCGGCCGGCGGCCTGGGCCCACTTGCGGCTGGCGGCAGTGATGACGACGCGCGTCCCCCACATCTTGAAGGCTTCGGCGAAGGTGTCGACGATTTCCGTGGATTGGATGAACATGGCTGTTGGTTGTTGATTATTGAAAGCCGTGGGCTGCCGCGAAGCCTGGAGAGGATTCTGCCATGGGTGATTCAGGCCAGATTGGGCACCCGCACGTCGTCGTGCAAATAGCGGGGATGCACCGGATAGTTGTCGAACTGGATGGAGTAGTAATCCTCGAAAAACGGCCGCAGCTTCTCTTCGATCCCGGCGTCGTACTCCGGCGACACGTGCAGTATCCGGCCTTCGCAGTCGCTGCTGAATTCGTGGTTGTCGATAATCAACTGCCCGCCTTTCATCACGTAGCGGGCGGCGTTGAACATGGCTTCCCTGTCGTCCAGTTCGTCGTAGATGGTGATGTCCGCGTCGGCGCCCACGCCCAGGTGCCCCTTGTGCTTGAGCCCCAGCAGCTTGGCGGGACCGGCGCGGGTGATGATGGCGATCTCCTGCAGGGTCATTTCCCGCTCGATGTCCAGCAGGGTGGTTTTGGCGATGGCTTTCTGGTTCACCGCGCGGGCGGTTTCGTCCCGGTAGGCCTTGTCCATGAGCAGCTTGATGAGCTTTGGGTAGTTCATGAACGAGCCGCCGTTGGGGTGGTCGGTGGACAGCACCATGCGCCAGGGATCCTTGGAGAGCAGGAACAGTTCCAGTCCCATGGCCCACTGCAGGGCGTGGGTGTAGATGTGCTCCTGGTAAGAGAAGGGCAGGATGCCGCAGCCCGATTCGCATTCCGTGTCGGCGTTGATCCACTTGCTCTTGGTCATGTTGCGCAACAGCCAGGTGAGGGGCGCGTCGCCGGTCATGAGGGCGGCGGTGCCGAACATGACCTGGCCCACGTCGGCGCTGACGTTGGGGTTGTCGTTGATGAAAGCGGCGATTTCCGGGGCCTTGGAGATGGGGTTCTTGCCGCGCTCGCCGCCGTAGCTGTGGAACTGGATGTGGGTGATGTGCACCCGCCGGCCCTCGGCGGTTTTCATGGTGTCCAGGGTGGTCAGGTAGTTGCCGCTATGCCCCAGGTTGTTGCAGTGGATGTGGGCGGGATGGGGCAGTCCCAGGTCGTTGCTGGCGTCGATCAGCGCCTTGATGATCTGCCGCGGAGTCAGTTCGAAGCCGCTGATTTTTTCATCCAGGTTGGTGACGTTGGAGTTTTTCCGGCCTTTCCAGGGCTCGTCGCCGCCGGGATTAACCATCTTGATGGCATAAGCCTTGGAGGCGTTGAGCCACCAGGCCACCGCCTGGCGGAACTCCTCCATGCGTTTTTGTTCCAGCAACTGGTTGAGGCAGACGTTGTTGGCCAGCAGCACGTAGAAACCCTTGTCGATCACCGGGGTGTCGTGGAACTCCTCCAGGGTGTGGCGCGCGCCCATGGGCGGCACGGCGGCTTCCATGGCCGTGGTGTAGCCCAGGGTGGCGTAGCGATAGCCGGTGGTGAATGTGGAAGGGACGATGCCGCCGGTGCCGGAGCGCCGGGCCTTGTCCCGCGGCGCCACGTCGCGGCGATGGTCTTCCGGCATGAGCTTGCGGGCCAGATTCACCTTGTGACCGGCGATGTGGCAGTGGATGTCCACTCCACCCGGCATGACCACCATGCCTCGGGCGTCGAGGGTGGTGCTGTCGGCGGGGACCTTATCGACAATCTTGCCGTCCAGGATGCAGATGTCCTTGACGACTCCGTCGATGTTGTTGCTGGGATCGTAGACCTTGCCGTTGACGATGCGGATTGCGGAAGCCATGTTTCCTCGGGTTTCTGACTGGACGGGTTGCAGCCTCTCTCGGGTGAAGGCGGTCAATGGGGCGCCCCTCCCGGCGACAAGCCGCCCAGTTCCAGCACGCGGTTTTTGATGGCCCGCAATACCTGTTCGTCGCCGGGGAAGTGCGATTCGAAAGCGGGCCTGAGGTTCAGCGCCACGTTGTCCATGCGGTACACCGTACCGGGCGCGTTGATGCCGTAAGGCGCGGTAGTGAAGGCGACTGTGGCCAGGCTGGTGGTCACGGTCGGTTTGGGGTCCAGGGTGATCAGCGGAATCTTCCGGATGTGCTCGATGGCCTTGCGCGAGAAATTGGAGGCGGGGTCCGAGGCAATGACGCACAGGGCGTCCGCGTCGCCGCGCGCCAGGATATCCGAGGCGGTGAATTCGCCCGGATTGAAGCGGGGATAGCCCCGGTTGAAGTTCACGCCGAACGGATAGCCGGTCTGCCAGGCCACCACGTTGTCGGCGCCGGTGACGTTGCCGTGGCCGCGGGCGGGCATGGCAACGAAATGAGTGTATTGGTTGAGGTCGGTGACCAGTGCCAGCAGGGCACCGATGTTGAAATGGCGGCCGCGAGTCATGGTCAGCCCCATCCCGAAAAACATGACGCCGAACTGGCAACTCTTCATCCGCTCGACCAGGTCTGTGAGGGTGCTTAAGGGAACCCCCGTGCGCGTCTCGATGGACGCATCCACGCGGCGGCCTTTCACCAGGGAGCGCAACGCCCACAGGAGTTCGAAATCGCTGCCGGGATTGACCTTCAGGAAAATGTCGGCTCCGTGCGTGCTTTGCGTCGGGCGCACATCGACCAGCACCAGCGTGCGGTCCTCCGCGCCGTTGGGAATGTGCCAGCCCTTGGGATTGACCGAATAGCGGGTGAAGTGGCGGGGATGGGCCTCCATGGGATTGCCGCCCCAATACAGCACGAAATCGGCGCGGTTCTTGATTTCGCCCAGGCTGGCAGTGCTCTCGCCCACGCCCTGGAAGGCCATGCCGGTGGGGCCATGGCATACCGAGGAGGTGGTGTCCAGGTTGCCGTTGATGTAATCGGCGATGGCGACCGCCTCCCGCTGCGCTTCGCAGGTGGTGTCGCTGAGTCCGTAAATGAGAGGGAAGCGGGCATCGACCAGAATCTGCGCCGCCCGGTCCACCGCTTCTTCCAGCGTGGCTTCCCGTCCGTCGATCAAGGCCGTGGGGCGGTCCTCGTGCCGATGTTCGAGAAACCAGGCCCGGCCCAGTTGGCAGGCATTGCCGGCCTTGGTGATCTTCCCGAGTTGCGGGTCGGCGGTCAGTTCGATGTCGTCGCACACGCAGCCGCAGAACGTGCAAATCGCGTTTTTGACGGTAGTGAGACCTTCGCTCATGGACGTTTCTCCTCTTGACAGTGGAGCAGGCGGGGCGATCTTCCAACGGTCGGGGCGGGTCGCCCCGACCGTTTCCCTCGCCTCGGCCCTCTCCCGGAGAGAGGCTGGGCAAGGAGTTCGCTACGCGACTTTCACGTTAACTATTTAAATGAATACTCGATTCCCTGCCGGCGCAAAAACTGCGCCCATCGTCTTGCTGGGGCGCGTCGGGGATGCTTGCCGCAAGGTTCCCGGCCGATCCAGCCCACACTGCGAAACGGACTATTTCCAATAGCGGAATAGTCGCCTTAAGGCCGTTTATACTACGGCGCCGCCGCGTTTTCCACCCCGAGTCCTTCCGCGCCCGGTCTGTTCCCCAATCGCCGGAATCGGTTTTAAAATGCCCGCCCTTTACGCCTGAACCCTATTAACCGAGGATTGGCATGACTCACCGCTCAGAAGTCCGAATTTGCAACGATGTCCCCAGCCCGTTTTGCGGCATTGCTTCGGACGATCTGAAAATCCAGGTGGACGGGGTTCGCCTAACCGTGCTCGCCAACGGCGACGCCGTCACCATGCCGGGCTTCGAAGCAACCCTGGGCGACGCGGCGCCCCGCGTCGGCGGCAAGCCGGTGGAACCGGCGGAGGCGGTGGCGAAAGCCGCCGATTTGCTGCGCCAGGCAAAACTGCCGCTGTTCAGCGGTTTCGGCAGCGACGTGAACGACACCCGCGCCGCCCTGTCCCTGCTCGACGCGTGCCGCGGCGTGTTCGACCAGATGCGCGCCGAAGGCGGCATGCGCAATCTGGCCGTGTTGCAGGACTCCGGCTGGATGGCCTGCACCCTGGGCGAACTGAAGAACCGGGTGGATGTGCTGGTGTCTTTCGGCACGGACATCGAAGCCCATTTCCCACGCTTTTTCGAGCGCTTCGTCTGGACGCAGGACACCCTGTTCGGCCAGGATACGAAAGAGCGCGAAGTCGTTTACATCGGCCCGGCCCCCAGCGGCAACGCCGCCACCTCGCCGGACGGCCGCGCACCCAAAGTCATCCCCTGCGCCCCGGAAGCCCTGCCGGACGTGGCCGCCGCGCTCAACGCCCTGGCCAGGGGCGCGACGCTGCGCGCGACAAGCGTCGGCGGTGTGCCGGTTGCGGAACTCGCCGCCCTCGTCGAGCGCCTTATGCAAGCCCGCTACAGCGTGTTCACCTGGGCGGCCGGGCAACTGAATTTCCCCCACGCCGAACTGGCCATCCAACAGGTTTGCCAGACCGTGGTGGCGCTCAACAAGACCACCCGCTCTTCCGCCTTGCCCTTGGGCGGCCAGGACGGCGACCGCACCGCCAGCCAGGTGTGCGCCTGGATTTCCGGCTACCCGACCCGGGTCGGCTATTTGCGCGGCTATCCAGAGCACGATCCTTATCACTATGCCGGCGCCCGCCTGCTGGAAAACGGCGAGGCGGACGTGCTGGTCTGGGTCAACAGCCTCGCCTTCAATCCGCCACCGGCAACGGGGGTGCCGACCGTGGTGCTCGGCCGCTCCGGCATGCGGTTCGACCAGGAACCGGACGTATTCATCCCGGTGGGCTGTCCCGGCATCGACCACGCCGGGCACATGTACCGCTGCGACAACGTGGTGGCCATGCCGCTGTATAAATTGCGCGACTCCGGCCTGCCCAGCGCGGCGGCCGTGTTGAAAGCCATCGAAGCGGCCTTGAATTAAGGTAACCACAATGCTGATCAAACTCACCGGCGGCACGGTTTACGACCCGGCGCACGGCGTCGACGGCCAGACGCGCAACCTGTTCATCCGCGACGGCCGCCTGGTGCCGCCCACGGACGAGAAACCGGACGCGGAATACGACCTCGCCGGCAAGATCGTCATGGCCGGCGCCATCGACATGCACACCCACATCGGCGGCGGCAAGGTGACCATTGCCCGCAACCTGTTACCGGAAGAC
>DATDOO010000144.1:0-10238 GCA_035293245.1 Methylococcaceae bacterium | reverse complement strand
AAAGCCGATTTCATAAGAATCCCCGTCACTGTCATGTTTTGAACACAAGCAGCGATGCCCGCAAGGCTGATTCGTGTCGGAATTGCGCATCGCGGTCCTCCCCATCGCTTCGGGGAGGCAGCCCGACGATCTCGAAACGTTCCCCGAGATCCGTGGCTTTCCGGCCCTGCCTCGCGGCAGGTGTGGCCAAGACAACGTTAAGGCGCCCGCGTGATGATTTGATGTCAGCCGGGTTACCGGATGATGTCGAAAGCTCGGCCCGGAAGGCGTGTCCCAGGAATGGGGACCAGGAATGGGGACGGATTTATTTTTTGTGCTTCCGCGGGAGATAGGGACGGTGGGGTGAAAACAGGTCTCTGCCTGTCACCTCCCGCTCCCGGCGTCGAGCACCCACCGCTGAAGAGGCCTTCTTCCTCTCCAATCGCCGACGAATTTCCGCATGTTCATGCGAATGCCGCACAGCAGGCAGATAATGAAATTCCGCAAACCTTTCGTCCCGAACCATGCGCTACACCACCGACTTCCGCGGGCGCCGCTATGTTTTTGCGGACCTCAAGACCCTGCTGGCCAAGGCCTCGCCCTTGCGTTCGGCGGACCAGTTGGCCGGCATCGCCGCCGCCACGGAAGAAGGGCGGGCGGTGGCGCAGTGGGTGCTGGCCAATGTGCCTTTGCAACGCTTTCTGGAAGAGCCGCTCATCGCGCCGGAAACGGACGAAGTCAGCCGGCTGATTTTCGATGCCCATGACCCACAGGCCTTTCGCCCCATCGCCGCCCTGAGCGTGGGCGAATTCCGCGAATGGCTGCTGTCGGACAGCACCACCGACGCGGACATCGCCGCCGTGCGCACCGGCCTGATGCCGGAAATGGCGGCGGCGGTGTCCAAAATCATGCGCAACCAGGACCTCATCGCGGTTGCCAAACGCTGCCTGGTGATCAGCCGTTTCCGCAATACCCTCGGCCTGCCGGGGCGGCTGTCCACTCGGCTGCAACCCAATCACCCCACCGACGATCCCAAGGGCATCGCTGCTGCGGTGCTGGATGGCCTGCTGTACGGCAACGGCGACGCGGTCATCGGCATCAACCCGGCCACCGACAGCCCGCGCAACGTGGAATCCCTGCTGCGGCTGCTCGATCAGCTCATCGGCGAGCACGCCATTCCCACCCAGAGCTGCGTCCTGGCCCACGTGACCACCACGATGGAGCTGATGCGCCGCGGCGTGCCGGTGGACCTGGTGTTCCAGTCCATCGCCGGCACCGAAGCCGCCAACCGGAGTTTCGGCATCGACCTGGCCATGCTGCGGGAAGCCCGCGAGCAGGCGCTTTCCCTTCAGCGCGGCACGGTGGGCGATAACGTGATGTACTTCGAAACCGGCCAGGGCAGCGCCCTGTCCGCCAACGCCCATCACGGCCTCGACGCCCAGACCTGCGAGGCGCGCGCCTACGCCGTGGCGCGGGCGTTCTCGCCGCTGCTCATCAACACGGTGGTGGGGTTCATCGGCCCGGAATACCTGTACGACGGCAAACAGATCATCCGCGCCGGCCTGGAAGACCATTTCTGCGGCAAGCTGCTCGGCCTGCCCATGGGCTGCGACGTGTGCTACACCAACCACGCCGAGGCCGACCAGAACGACATGGACAATCTCCTGACGCTGCTGGCCGTGGCCGGCTGCAACTATTTCATGGGGGTGCCGGGCGCCGACGACGTCATGCTGGCCTACCAAAGCACGTCTTTCCACGACGCCCTTTACCTGCGCCGCGTGCTCGGCCTGCGCCCGGCGCCGGAGTTCGAGGAGTGGCTGGAACGCATGGGGATTTTCGACGGCCACAATCGCCTGAACCGCGGTTCCTCGCCGCGGCTTTTGAGCGCGGCAACGCTGCTGGGCGGGGAGCAGGGATGAGCCCGGATTGTCCCTTGGCGCCGCAACCACCCCCGCCGCTTCGCGGCGACCCCTCCTTGAAAAGGAGGGGAAAAGAACACATCCCCTCCTTTTCAAGGGGGGGTGGCGGCATGGCCGCCGGGGTGGTTGCGGCGTATGAAGTCAGGCTGCGCTGCTAAAGGACAATTTCGAACCTCTCAAGAAACAAATCAGTTTCTTTACGAACGCCTGGCCCGGAACGGGGTTGGGAAGCTGATTAGAAACGAGTGTCAGCCTGTGGGGTTCGGCTCCTTCCCCCTACGGGGGAAGGCTGGGATGGGGGCGATCAAATTGGCCGAAGACCTTGTTTTAGCTCGCCCCCACTCTGGCCCTCCCCCGTGGGGGGAGGGAAAAAATGGCTCGGTTCCACTTCGGCTGAACATTGTTTCTAATCAAGATTTCGAATGAACGACCCCTGGCATACCCTGCGCCGTTTCACCCAGGCCCGCATCGCCCTGGGACGGGCCGGCCATGCGTTGCCCACCGGAGCGTTGTTGGAATTCCAGTTGGCCCACGCGCTGGCCAGGGACGCGGTGCATCTGCCGTGGGACGTGGACGCGTGCGCCGAACGGATTCGAGGCTTGGGCGCCGAGTGCCTGATTGTGGAAACGCCCGTGGCCGACCGGGTTACCTATCTCCGCCGTCCGGACCTGGGGCGCGTCCTCACCGAAGCCTCCCGCGCTTTGCTGCAATCCTGCGCCGCCGCAGACATCGACGTGGCGCTCGCTTTGACCAACGGCCTCTCCTCCAGCGCCGTCGAACGCCATGCATTGCCGTTGCTGCGGGAAATTCTCGGTCTCTATCAAAGCCAGGGAATACGGGTCGGCCCCATCTGCCTGGCCGCCAACGGCCGGGTGGCCCTGTCCGACGAAATCGGCGCCGCCTTGGACGCCCAGGTTGCCGTCATCGTCGTCGGCGAACGCCCCGGCCTCAGCGCCGCCGACAGTCTCGGTATCTACCTGACCTACGCCCCCCGGAGCGGCAACACTGACGCCCAGCGCAACTGCATTTCCAACATCCGCCCGCCGGAGGGTCTGGATTACCCGGACGCCGCCGCCAAGCTGCTGTATCTCACCCGGGAAGCGATCCGCCGCAAGCTGTCGGGGGTGGAGTTGAAGGATGACATGGACGTGAAGTTGGCAGGGGAGGGGAGCGGCGGGGGAGACGCGGCGCTTGGCGCGATAGGGGCTGACGGTTTGTAGCATGCGGTGAGTCCGCGAACCGCTCCGTTCGAGGTGAGTGAAATACCGCAGCAACGGCGCCATTTGGCTCGAAAAGCGCCCCACGGCGCCGTCCGGCGCCGCGAATCATCAATATTTTCCCGGTGGTACGGAAACTGCCTTTGTGGATAGGTCCCGAATAGACCATGGCCGAAGGCATTGCTTCAGGCCGGGCTCGCGGGGCCGCACCCCATCAGGAATATCCACGAGGAAAAACATGAAAACAAGAAGTCGCCTGGTCGGCACCAAACGTCTGCTGCTGACCCTGCTCGTGTGTCAGGGAGCCAGTTTCGGCGCGTTCGCCGGTCCCTCGCATTGCAAGTTGTTGACGGCAGCCCGCGTGTTCGACGGCATCAATCCGCCCCAGGAAAACATGAGCGTGCTGGTCAAGGGCAACCGGGTTCAGCAAGTCGGCTCTTACGACGAACTGAAAAGCCAGTGCCTCGTGAAAATCAACCTGGGCGACGCGACCATCCTGCCCGGTTTCATCGAATCCCACGCCCACGTCACCTTCCAGGATGTCCGGAAAGACAAGGTCCTGGAGCACGGCATCACCACCGTGCAGGACACCGGCGGCCCGCTCATGCCGCCCGAAGGCGGAAACGGCACGCTGCGCCTGCTGAGCACCGGCCCGATCATCCAGGCCGAAGGCGGCTATCCCTTGAACGTGTTTTCCCACGACGGGGTGGGCGGGTACGACAGGATCGGCATCGGCATTTCGCCCGCAGCCAGCGAAACGGAAGTGAAGGACGTGGTCCAGCACCTGGTCGACGGCGGGGCGACGGCCGTCAAGATTGCCCTGGAGCCGGGCGGCGAAGCCGGCGCGCCGTGGATGATGCCCCATGGCGACCACCCCATCCCGGCGGCCCCGTGGCCCCTGTTGTCGCTGCAACAGGTGCAGTGGATCGTGGCCAAGGCCCACGAGCTCAACCGGCGCGTCATCGCCCACGTCGGCGAACAGCAGGGCTTCGACCTGGCGCTGTCCGGCGGCGTGGACGAACTGGCGCACATGCCCTGCGCGGCGATCGACGAGGAATCCCTGCACGAGGCGGTCCATGCGGGCATGACCTTCGTCACCACCATCGACACCCTCGGCTCCTGCGCCGGAATCCACGCCAATGCCCACGCCCTGGCCCATCCCATGGCGGATCACGGCGAGTACCGGTTCATCTACGGCTCCGAAGTGGCCCACGACAACGTACCCTGGGGCATCAACGGCGAGGAAATGCACCTCATGTTGCATTTGACCAGCGGCCAGGCAACGGATTTTGCGGACGTCATGAACGTCATGAAATCCGCCACCTCGGAAGCCGGCAAGCGCCTGGGCGTTCACGACCAGCTCGGCACCCTGACCCCGGGCGCACCGGCAGACCTCATCGCCGTCAAGGGCAACCCCTTCGAACGCTTCAAGCTGCTGGAATATCCGGATTTGGTCATGTCCGGCGGCAAGCTGGTGGTTTACAAATTCAGGCCGGCCCTGGGAGACCACCATCGGTGATGTGACGTTCGAGGTGTTCGTCTAAACCCGCGTGTTGATCGCCTCTCCGGTCCGGAGAGGCGATTTTATTTCGATCAAGTCACGCCGCCTTGCGGTCCCGCAGCCCCGTCAGCAGCGCGGCGACGCGGTCATGAATCCGGCGTTTGAACGTCCGCAAGGATTCTTGCTCGGACGGTGTCAGCATCCTGGGTGTTGAGGAGGTATCTTGCTTCAGATTCTGTAAGAAGCTCGAAACCGTATCCGAAGCGTTCTCGCCACCAGTTTTCGAGGTCTGGGCCATGTTTCGCTCTCAATTGTTGCAACGTGGTTTCGGATAGCGCGAGCCGCGATGAAAACGGCTTCCCGGTCAGCGCAACCGCCAGGATCACGCGGCCTCCGGACTGCTCGATATGACCGCGCAAGTTGGCCAGAGTGCCGCCCTGTCCGACGAAATCGTCCATCAGCACATAATCCTTCCCGGATTCTACGGCGCCGTCGAACAGCGCCGGCGTCGCCAGACGATGGAAGCCGGATGCGCCCGTGTGCCCCACCCGGTTGATCTGCACGATTTGCGCATCCACCGGCAACCCCAAGGTTTGCGCCACATACGCAGCCATGACCTCGGGGATGACGTTCACCGAGGCGCCTTCCACCGCCTGAACGCCCGCGACAACAGGCTTGGAATCGCCAAGAGCCGCGCCGATCCGAGCCACATCCAGGGTATCGATCACCAGGGCGAACGCCGCGTCGATCTCGCCGGATTTCGCGGCGGCATACTGCGGATGCTGCTTCACGGCGCTTTCGCTCGCCTGGATCGATACATCCGGGAAGCCGTTCCACGCGGTTCGCGCTGGTTTGTGATCGTCCATGGATTCAAGAGTAGAGGGACGGCCGGCATCAAGCAATCTCGCCTCGGCCCGGAACGCCTCCGCCAGTTTCGGATCGTAGCGGCTCAAATCCGGCGTAAAAGCGGCGCGGCCCGGATTATAGTTCCATCCCGGATCGGGCGTGAACCAGATCGGCTCGCCCCCTTTCGGATTCGGCAAGAGGGCCGTATGCGCTGAGTCGGCGAAGCGCATCGTTCGCGACTGATGCGTCTCCTGACGTCGGTACACCTACGAACTGGTTAGTTAGTGTTCGAGTTTGAACACGACATTTACCCGTTTTTGCACCGTGATGCTGGCCGGCACGTATATAAGCCGTGTTGACTCATCCCCTTTCATCATCGATTTCTGAAATATCCGATCAAGTTTTTCCTCCGAGCCCGACATACCAAAGCGCTCTTCGAGATCGGAGAAAGCGCGGTCCGATATGGCGAATACGGCCCCCAGTTTTGTGCCCACGCCGCCGGCCATACGTTCGGCGCTGGCTTTCGCGTCGGAGCAGGCTTCCACAGTGAGTTCCGCCTCAATTTTAGCCCGGTTCGCAACGTTAAAGCGTGCGTCGATGTTCACCACGTTCTTGAGCCTGAGAAGTTTTTCCAGGAATTGCTGATATAGGCCCAGGCCCCTTAACGTGACCAAATAATTCCGCTTGACCTCATAGCCGAGTATTTTTAGATCTTGGTAGTCTTTTTGTTGCCGGACCGCTTGCTTGTCGATTTCGTAAGCTTCCACGTCGTTGTCGAAGATATTAAGTTCTTTGAATACCACCGCCAGTTCTACATTGCGTTTCCTAATCACTTCCAGGGCATTCTCCGGGCTTTCGTCAAACGCCTCTACCCCAAAAGTGACGGTCGCCAAGTCGGGAGGAACTTCTCGTTTTGCTGTTCCGACGGCATAGAGGAATGGAAAATCGGGCCATTGTGTGGCGCTGGCCGGGGTGCCTATTAATGTCAATGCAAACGTGGCTATAAATATTTTTACCACCTTCATTGGTAAGCCTCCATGAAATATATTCAATAATGATGACTAAAATAGTTACCCATTTGCACCAGGAGCGATGCGGTTCGCCGATTCACCGTATCCTCCGGATTACCAGCATCCGCTTCAATTCAACCAACGACGCAAGCAGATAGGCAGCCGCCCCGAGCGTATAGGTATACCACCCCACCAGTAACTGGGTCGCGAAAATGGTGGCGCCGTAGGAAATGAAATACAGCCCCGCAGCGACTACGGCCATTCCGGCCGCGAGTAACGCCAGGCGAAAACGGGTAAACAAAAGAAAGACCAGCGGGAGCATGTAGAGGGCCACAATGACCGCGACCGACCAGACGGAATCGGCGTGGGACAGGGGATAGTGAATCTCGGTCTGGCCCGCATTGACGCAGGAGCGCTCGGGCAGGATGAGGCTCAGGGCGATGAGGAGGGTGGAAATTCTGCGGATACTTTCCATGGCTGATCTCCAATGTGGTATCGCGAATATTACGACGAAACCCAGTTTTCCACCCGAAGCCCTTCCACTCTTACGAACTCCCGTTCGTTGTTGGTTACCAGGGTCAGCGCGGCGGTTTGGGCGTGGGCGGCAATCCACAGGTCGTTGTTGCCGATGACCTCGCCGTTGCGTTCCAAGGTGGCACGAATCCGGCCGTATTGCGTTCCGGCATCCGGCGGCAGGGGCAGTATCTGGATATGGCGGGTCAGTTTTTGCAGGATGGCGAGCGATTTGTCCCGCGCCTGGCTTTTCTCGGCACCATGGCACAGTTCCCCGTAAGTCATCACGGACATGGCCAGTTCTTCGGCGCTGTGCCGGGCGAAGCGTTCGCGCACGGCCGGGGGATTGTGCTTGGCGATGTATATGCAGATGTTGGTGTCCAGCAGGTAAACGGGCTGGCTCGGCGCGGTGGCCATTACAGCGCTTCCCGTTGCTGGGGTGGCGCGTCCCGGCGGCCTTCGGCCATGAAATCCTCGGGGAAACTGGCCAGCAGGTCAAAGACGTCGGCGGCGCTGGGTTTGTGTTCGCGCAATACCACTTCGTCGCCTCGGCGGAAGATTTCCACCTCGGCGGTCGCAAAGCGGTATTCCTTGGGCAGGCGAACAGCCTGACTATTGCCGGACTTGAAGATGCGCGCGATGGTCATGGAAGCTCCTTCGTGGCTCGCAATGATATACGCATGAGTATATACGGTAAGCCGGTATCCGGTCGGGAAAAGTGACGGGGAAAACAGGGAGGATATATTCGCAGAGCCACTGCCCAGTCCCACGGATCTAGGCCGGTTCAGGAAGCGGAACGACGCTACTCCGAAAGTCAAAGCCTTGCCACCGCACTTCGCAGTGATTGACGCTCGCCGGCGCACGCCTCTATCGTGTCGGCGGCGCGCTCCAAGCCGGCCGAAGGCAAAGGTTCTCTGAATCGAGCCGCACGGTCTCTGTGGGGCTACCCCACGGCAAAGGAGTGTTCGCCATTCGCCGCACCGGCTTTCCGGCGTTGCGCGCCGGACGGCCGTTGCTCGACCCGTCTCGTTGGAGCGCGCCGCTTTTCTTCGAAGGGCCATGGGGATGCCATGAAAAAACAGGTGGCTGCCGCCCTGACGGATGCTTTGCTGTCGCAGCCTCCGCGCCTGGCGCCTCTGGTGGCATGCTGCGCGGACGTGCTGGGGAGCCGGCCAGCCTGGCTGCGGCTCCTGGTGCGAGAGCTGCTCAAGTCGTACGGGGAGCGCTGGGATCAGCGCTCGCGCGCCGGAATTCTCGAAGCCATTCTGGCATCGCCCCTGTTCGGGCACGCCTGGATCGGCGGCGGGCATTTGCGCGTCCGGCAGTACGTGCTGGCGCCGCCCCGCATGGCGCCGGGGCCGGATTCTTTCGAAGCCTGCCGGCCGGATTTGCCCACCCAGGCGGATTTGGCACGCTGGCTGGACCTGGAACCCCAGGTTCTGGAAGGAATCGTCCGCTCGCTGCAATACCGCGATGCCGCCGCGCCCGAGGCGTTGCAGCACTACCGCTACCGCTGGCTGGCCAAGCGCTCCGGCGGCTTCCGCCTTCTGGAAGTGCCCAAGCCGCGCCTGTGCGCCGTGCAGCGGAAAATCCTGACCGGTCTTCTGGAATACCTGCCGCCCCACGAGGCGGCCCACGGTTTCCGCCGTGCCCGTTCCTGCCGGACCCATGCGGCGCAGCACGTGGGTCAGGCGGTGGTGGTGCGGCTGGATTTGCAGGATTTTTTCCTGAACGTGGGCGCCGGGCGGGTGCGGGCGCTGTTTCGTTCCCTGGGTTATCCCGACGGCGTCGCCCACTGGCTGACCGTGCTCTGCATCCACCGCGCGCCCAAGGCCGTCGCCGAAGCCTTCGAGCCGCCGGGCCATGCGCCCGAACTGCGGGCGGTGCAGTGGCGCGCCGTGCGCCGCTTGCGCTCCCCCCATCTGCCCCAGGGGGCGCCCACTTCGCCGGCGCTGGCCAATCTGTGTGCATTCGCCCTGGACGTGCGGCTGCAAGCCGCCGCCGATGCCTGCGGCGCCAATTACAGCCGCTACGCCGACGACCTGACGTTCTCCGGCGACCGCGCGTTCCAGCGCGCCGTCGAACGCTTCATTCCCTTGGCCGGCGCCATCGCCGCGGACGAGGGCTTTGCGGTCAATTTCCGCAAGACCCGGGTCATGGCGCAATCCACCCGCCAGCACGTCACCGGCGTGGTGGTCAACGAGGGGGTCAACGTGGACCGGCGTTATTACGACCGCATCAAAGCCACGCTGCACAACTGCCGGCGCTTCGGCGCGGCCAGCCAGACCGATCTGCCCTTGCCGGAATTCCGCCTGAAGCTGGCGGGCCACGTGAGCCACATCGGCGCCTGCAACCCGGAGCGGGGACGGCGGCTGAAGGCGATGCTGGCCGAGATCGTTTGGGACGCTTGAACCGGCGCGCTGGTAGCGGGCGATGGTTTTGCGGTGCGAGTACCAATAAGTCCCGCCGGAGCCATCAGCCGCCCGGCGCCGATTGCAGCGCGGCATGCCGTAGCCCGGAGGCGCGCTGGCGCGTCCGGGAACCCACGCGGACGAAACAATTCACCGCCCGACGCAGTTCCCGGACGCCCCGCGGCGGGGCCTCCGGGCTACCTTGGTTAGCCGAAAATCTGCGGAGCGGTAAGATGCGGCGAGTTCGCGAACCGCATCGATCGCGAACGATGCGCCTCCTGACATGCGCACATTCCATGCTGTAAACGGTGAAATATCGGACTGGTAATCCGGATTTTCACGGTTTCATGGCCTGGCGTTTGCGCCCCTGGCATACCAACCTGGGCAAGCGTGAAGTCAAGGCGCCCAAGGTCTATCTGGCCGATACCGGCATCCTGCACAGCCTGCTCGGCATCGTCGGCGAAAGGGAACTGTTGGCCCATCCCAAATGCGGCGCCTCCTGGGAAGGCTTTGTGTTGCATGAAATCCTGCGCCGCGCCGGTGCCCGCCGCGACCAAGCGTATTTCTGGGGTGTGCATACCGGCGCGGAGCTGGACCTCTTCATTGTCCGCGACGGCCGGCGCTTAGGGTTTGAAGTCAAACTCACCCGTTCCCCCCACGTCCCCCCCGCCATGCGCTCGGCGCGGGAGGTGCTGGAACTGGAACAGCTTTACGTCGTCTGTCACGGCGAAGGCGACCCCTGGCCGCTGGCGGAAGGCATCAGCGCAGTGCCGCTGGCGGGCTTGGCCGAGGTGCTTGGTGGGTGACGGTTTTGCCGTGCAGGGTGGGGTAGGGGAGCACCG
>DATDOO010000143.1:0-6049 GCA_035293245.1 Methylococcaceae bacterium | reverse complement strand
TGAACTTGCGCGCTTCGTGCCAGCGGAATTCTGCCTCGCCCAGGCTGCACGCGCGCCGGGCGAAGGTATCCTGCCAGAGGGGTTCGGAAAGCTCGTGCAGCATGCCGCGCTTCAAGCCCTCGCGCACGGCAGCGCGGGCGGCGTGAAAGGGCTCGCGGCCATAAATGACGAAATCGAGATCGGAATCGGGCCGTTGCGCCTGGATGAGCAGCGAGCCGGTCAAGCCGATGTGTTCCGCTGCGATGCCGCATTTTCGGAGCCAGCCGAGCAGCGCCAGCGCCTTGCGTTCCACGCCGTCGGTCGCGCCTTGTGCCAGCAAATCCCGCACCCGTTGGCGCGGCTGGTGACGGCGGAGGATACGTTGCGTCGGCACGCCGTGCAGACGGGCGTCGCGCAACGGTGAGTGAAACAGGTACTCCGGATGCCGCGCGGCGAGCCAGGCATTGGCTTCCTCCGTGCCCACTTTGCGCCAGCGTCCTTCGTCGCGCCGATAGCGCAGGAAGCACAGCGCGCGGCCGTCCTCGACGCCCGCTTCCACCACGGCGAAAATCAGCCCTTCGGCCGTTTCCAGAAAGTCGCGTGGCAGGAAGTCCATGGCAGGTCAGAAGGAAGCGGGGAACAGGACCGCCGCGCCGTCGAGATTGCCCGTGTCGCGGTAGTTCAAGGCTTCGGCGGATGCGTCCCGCACCCCGCCGTCCACGACCCGGCCGACCACCACGACGTGATCGCCCGCAAGATATTCGCCCTCCACCCGGCACTCGAACCAGGCCAATGCGCCGTCCAGTATCGGCGTCCCGGTCTTGAGTCCCGCTTGCCAGGTGATGGAGGCAAGCTTGTCCACGCTGGCCGGCTGGCCGAAGTGGCCCGCCAAATCCGTCTGGCTGCGCTTGAGCACGTTGACGGAAAACGCCCCGCTGTCCTTAAGGAGGCGGTAAGAGGAATGCTGTGGGTTGATGCTCAGGGCCAACAAAGGCGGGTCGAAGGAGGCTTGCATCAGCCAGGCGGCGGTGAAGGCGTTGCGCGTTTCGCCGGCGGCCACGCCGATCACGTAGACTCCGTGGGTCAATGTTCCGAACAAGGCGGGCAGGTTCTGAGGCATGAAAAGCTCCCCATGCGGTCGTTTTCCGGCCATGATACAGCGATGAAATTGGACGGTCTTGCAGGGGGGGCGGAAAGAAAAATGACGCGGCGGCAATGGTTGAAACTTCTGGCCAGCTTGCCCTGGCTGGGCGTGGGCGGGCGGCTTTGGGCCGCGACGCCGTTCGAGGAAGCGTGGAACGCGCTGCTCGGCGGGGCGCGGGCCGAACTCTCGGACGACATCCGCCTGGAATTGCCGGAACTGGCCGAGGACGGCGCCCAGGTTCCCTTGACGCTGAGCGTGGCGCGTGAAGATGTCGAGGCGCTGTTCGTGCTGGCCGAGATGAATCCGGTGTCTTTGGTGGCCGGCGTGGAACTGGCGGCGGACGCCTTGCCTTATCTCGCCGCCCGCGTTCGCCTGAACGGCAACGGCGTGGTGTGGGTAGTGGCGCGCTGCCGGGCCGGGTGGTTTTATGCCCGGCGCGAGGCGCGGGTGGCGCGCGGCGGAGCGTGCGGCTGATGCACGGCGTGCAAGTTTCCGCCCGCTTGCGGGCAAGGCGTCTGGCGGAATTCACCGAGGTTCGCCTGCTGATCTCCCACCCCATGGAGACGGGACGGCGGGTGGAGGCGGGCAGCGGGGCGCTTGTCCCGGCCGATTACATCGAGCGGCTGATCCTTCGGCTCGACGGCCGCATCGTGGCCGATTGCCGCCTGGGAACCGGCATTGCCGCCGATCCGTCCTTTACCTTCCGCCTGAAAGCCGGTGCCCCCGGTGAGCGGGTGGCGGCAAGCTGGCGGGATACGCAGGGCAGGGAAGGCGAACTGAGCGCCGTCATCGAATAGCCGAAAGGGGCTCCAACGCGGCAGCGGCGTCGGTTTTCCCCAGCTTCTCCTCCACCTGGTGCAGGGCGATGTCGACATCCTGCTTCATCTTGCGGTCGGCGATCAGCATGTCGTCGCGCAGCGGCGCGCGCTGCGCCCTGAGGAGATGTTCCCGCGCCAGGGCGAGTTCGCCCTCGCCGGCGAGAAAATCGCCGTAGAAGTAATTGGCGTCCATCGCCTCCGGGAAATGCCGCAGCGCGGTTTCCAGGTAGCGGCGCGCCAGGGCGTCGTCGCCGAAGGAAATCGGCCAGCCGGGAACCTGGTAGTACAGCGCGCCCAGGGTGACGTAAGCGGAGCCTTCCAGCGCGGCGGGGTCGAGGTCGACGGCGCGGAGCAGCAGGTCGCGGGCGGTTTCGATCTTGCCCAGCGCGCTGAAACTCCAGGTCAGTCCCGCGTGGGTGCACAGCACGATGGCCCGCAGGATCAGCGGTTCCGCCCGGTCGGGATAATCCGCGACCAACCTTGCGCTGCGTTCCAGCAGATAGGGAAATTCCGCGACCTGCTGGGGGTGCGGGGTTTCGTAATACAGATGCGCCCAGTCGTGTTCCAGGGATCTGACGGCTTCTTCGAGCGACGGGTTTGCCGCGGCGGGCTGGCAGAGCAAGGCCAGCAGCAGCAGCGGCCAGGGACGGAAAATAAAAGGCATCGACGCCGGTCGGTGAAGAGCGGATAACCGCGCCATGATAACAGCCGCGGCGGCGCTATTCGTTTATGCGGATGGGGTTGGCCGCCGGCGGGGAGCACGGACTGTCCTGCGGCCCCAGCACCCGTAGGATTTCCTCGCAGGTGGTCAGGCTCGCCGCCACCTTGTCGAAGGCGTCGTGCAGCATGGTCCGGTAACCGCCGGCGGTGCAGATGTAGTGGTTGATCTCCAGGATGCTGGCGCCGGAGGAGATGAGGTTGCGCGTCTGTCCGTCCAGGGTCAGCACTTCGTAGAGGCCGACGCGGCCCTTGTAGCCGCTGTTGTTGCAGCTTGGGCAGCCCTTGCCGCGGAGCAGGGAGAGGGGGAGTCCCTCGAATAGCGGCCCGAGCTGTTCCAGCACGGCGGGGTCCGCCGCAACGGGCTCGCGGCACTGGGTGCAGATTTTGCGCACCAGCCGCTGGGCGATGATGCCTTCCAGCGCCGAGGCGACGACGTAAGGCTTGAGTCCCAGGTCGAACAGGCGTGCCACGGTCGCCACGGCGGAATTGGTGTGCAGGGTGGAGAACACCACGTGGCCGGTGAGAGCGGCGTGGAACGCGACTTCGGCGGTCTCCAGGTCGCGGATTTCCCCCAGCAGGATCACGTCCGGGTCCTGGCGCAGGATGGCGCGCAGCACCAGGGGAAAGGTCAGGTTGATCTTTTCCTTGACGCTCACCTGTCCCGCCATGTCCATGTAGAACTCCACCGGGTCCTCGATGGTGACGTAGTTCTTCATCGGCGTGGCGCTGTATTGCAGCAGCGCGTAGAGGGTGGTGGTCTTGCCGCTGCCGGTCGGGCCGGTGGCGAGGATGATCCCCTGCGGCCGGGCGATCATGCGCATGATCTTGCGGTGGTTGTCCTCGCTCAGGCCCAGTTGCTCGATGGCGTAAACCTTGGAGTTGCGGTCCAGCACGCGCATGACCACCTTTTCGCCGTTGAGGGTCGGCAGGGTGGAGATGCGCAGGTCGACGATCCTCAGCGGCGTCTTCACCGTGATGCGCCCGTCCTGCGGCCGGCGGCGCTCGACGATGTCCATTTCCGCCATCACCTTGATCCTTGAAACCAGCGGGTTGTGCAAATGGTTGGGAATGAGGATCTTGTCCGCCAGCACCCCGTCCAGGCGGTAGCGCACCGCCACGTTCTTGGTGCGCGGCTGGATGTGGATGTCGCTCACCCCCAGCCGGATGGCTTCCAGGACGATGGCGTTCACCAGGCGGATGGCCGGCGGCTCCTCGGTCTGGGTGAGCAGCTCGCGGATGTCCAGGGCGTCCTCTTCCTCGATGACCACCTCGATGCTTTCGTAAGGATCGGCATTGGAGGTGAGCGATTCCAGTTCGCTGAATTCCATTTCCTTGTCCCTGTAGACGGCCTCCACCTTGGCGCGGATCGCCGAGACGCTGGCCACGACGGGCTGGATGGTGAAGCCGGTGGCGAAGCGCAGGTCGTCCAGCAGCCCCAGGTCCAGCGGGTCGGCCACCGCCAGCAGCAGGCGGCGCTCCTCGATCTTGAGCGGCAGCACCCAGTAGCGGGCGCAGAAACTGTGCGGCAAAAGATCCGCCAGCGCCGGTTCCACCTCGAATTCGTCCAGGGACACTTCTTCGACCAGCAACTCCTTGCGCAGCAGATCGCGCAGCGCTTTTTCCTCCACCCAGCCGCGTTCCAGGATCAGCTTGAGCATCGGCTCCTTTTGCGACTGGTGAAGTTTGTAGAGTTCCTGCAACTGCGCGTCGTTCAACAGGCGGTGCTTGTGCAGCAACTGGGGGATCTGGCTGCGGCTGGTGGCCACCAGCTTGCTCAGGGTGTTGATCTTCTTGCTTTTCTGCGCGTTGTCCTGCTGCAGGGCGCGGTTTTTCTGCACCAGGTCGTATTGTTCCAGCGCCAGGGCGACGGTGACGCGCAGGTCGTCGTCGTTCCAGGGCTTGAGGATGAACTTGTACACCGCCCCCTCGTTGATGGCGCCCATGACCGCGCCGGTGTCGGCGTGGCCGGTGAGCATGATGCGCAGGGTATCGGGGTGCGCCGCCTTGACGCGCTTGAGCAGTTCCGCGCCGTTCATGCCCGGCATCATGAAGTCGCTGATGACCAGTTGCACCGGCCGGGCGTAAAGAATGGCCAACGCCTCGTTCCCCGAAGCGGCGGTCTCGATTTCGTAGTTTTCCTGGCGGAAGACGCGCTTGAGGGCGCTGAGCACGTTCGGTTCGTCGTCCACGAACAGCAGGCGGTATTTTTTCTTGGCGGGGGCGTTTTCCCCCGGCTTGCCGGGGGACGTTTCCGGAGCGGCGCCGGTGAAAAGGGAAGCAAAACGCGACATGCTCAGGCCCCGCCGTCCGCTGCCGGCAGGGTCACGGTGAAGGTGCTGCCTTCGCCCACCCGGCTTTCCACCGCGATGGAGCCGCCGTAACCGCGGATCACGTCGTGGCAGAAGCTCAAGCCCATGCCCATGCCCTGTCCCACGTCCTTGGTGGTGAAGAACAAATCGAAAATATACGGCGCCACCTCGTCCGGAATCCCGCCACCCGTGTCGCGCACCCGGATCAGGACTTTGTCGCCGTCCACGGCCGTCGAGAAGGCGATCTCGCCCTCGCCGGGAATGGCGTCGATGGCGTTGGCCAGCAGGTTGTAAACCACCTGCCCCAGCCGCGCCGGGTCGCAGCGTACCCACGGCACCTGGGGCAGATCGAGGACGACGCGGATGCGTTCCTTGACCCGCGCGGCCGCCACATCGCACACCTCGCGAACGATGGCGTTGGCGTCGGCTTTGTGTTCGCCGCCCTCGTCGACGCGGGCGAAGCCCCGCAGGTCGGCGACGATTTTCGCCACCCGGTTGACGCCGTCCAGGCTCTCCCGCGCCAGCGCGGTAAAGTCCTCGATCACGAAATCCAGGTCGTTTTTCCGCCACAGTTCGCGCGCTTCCGCCGGGTCGGATTTCAGGGTTTCGCCGTAACGCCCCAGGTCTTCGAGGTAAGTCAGGGCGGTGCTGAGGTTGCTCTTGATGAAGCCCAGGGGCGTGTTGATTTCATGGGCCACCCCCGCCGCCAGGCGGCCCACGGAGGCGAGCTTCTCGCTGGCGAAGATCTGCCGCTGGGCGGTCTCGAGGGTTTTCACCTGCTCGTTGACGCGCTGTTCCAGGTTTTCGGCGAGCTGCTTGTAACGGATTTCCGACTCCTGCAAGGCTTCGTGCTCGCGCTGCAATTCGGCGTAGTCCTCCTCCACGGCCCGCAGGTGCAGGTCGGAGGCCATCAGGTATTTGGCGCTCACGAACAGGAGGATTTCCAGCAGGTCCGCCACCGGCCGGGCGTTGGCTGCGCCTTCCGCTTCGAGATAGCCGACGGGTTCCAGTTGTCCGCGCAGAGGAATGCGCTGGGGCGGGGGAGCATCCCGCTTTTCGCCGAGAACGATTTGGCCGTG
>DATDOO010000142.1:0-5154 GCA_035293245.1 Methylococcaceae bacterium | reverse complement strand
TGGAGCTGGCGACAAGATTCGAACTCGCGACCGGCTGATTACAAATCAGCTGCTCTACCAACTGAGCTACGCCAGCATCGGAAAACTTGGAAGGTGTCTGTTGAAGAATGGCCCCAGCCTCTCCGGAACCCGCGGTTTCCGGGGAGGCTGGGGCCGTTTCACCGTTTCGCCTTATTCGTAAGCGAAGGTCTTTCCCGGCGTGCCCGGCAGTCTCGGCATTTCCTGTTTCGGGAATTCGCCGGTGAGGGCGTTCAGGAACGCGACGATGTCGCCGATCTGCTCGTCGCTCAGGTCCTTTTCAAGCTGCAGCTTGCCCATGACGCGCACGGCTTCGTCGAGAGTCTTGACCGAGCCGTTGTGGAAATACGGCGCGGTCAGAGCGACGTTGCGCAAGGTCGGAACCTTGAACAGGTGTTCGTCTTCCGCTTTCTTGGTGACTTCGGCGCGGCCCAGGTCCTTACTGAACTTGTATTGGGCTTCGAAGTAGCCGTTGGAATGCATCGGGAATTTCTGGAAGAAACCCGTGCCTTCCGGCAGGCTGGGGCCGTTGAAGGCCGGTCCGCTGTGGCAACTGACGCAGCCGACTTCGCTGAAGGTTTTCAGGCCGCGCTGCTGCTGCTCGGTCAGCGCCTTGCCGTCGCCCTTGGCGAACTTGTCGTAGGCGCTGTTGGGGGTGATCAGGGTGCGCTCGTAAGCGGCGATGGCCATGGCGGCATGATCGGCGCTGATGGGGCTGTTGGAGCCGAACGCGGCTTCGAAGGCTTTGCCGTAGCCGGGGATTTCGCTCAGGCGCTTGACCACGTCGTCCCAGCTTTTCATGCCCATTTCGATGGGGTTGGTGACCGGGCCCTTGGCCTGAGCCTCCAGGCTGGCGGCGCGGCCGTCCCAGAACTGCACGGAATTGAACGCGGAGTTCCACACGGTCGGGGCGCTACGCCCGCCGGTCTGGGCCCTGACGCCGACAGAATTGGGCCGATTGTCTTCGCCGCCCGACATGACGCTATGGCAGGAGGCGCAAGCGACGGTGCCGGAGGAGGACAGGCGCGGATCGTGATAGAGCATTTTGCCCAGTTCCACTTTGGCGGCGCTGCTGGGGTTGTTGGCCGGTTCGGGGGCCTTGTCCGGAAGGGGTTGCCATTCGGCCGCGGCGGCGGTGGCGCCGGTCAGCAGAATCGCCGTGATCATGGGGCGCAATCGGTTCATGGTCTCCTCCTCAGCCTGGGGCTGTTATTCTGGTTGGTGAGCCTTCATATTCTTGATGAATTCTCCCGGCGATTGCAACCTGAAGTTTTTCAGCCGCGGAATTGATCCTTGCGGCGGCGGATGGCAGCAAAGACCGCCACCTCCGGCTCGCCTTCCATTCCCAGCGTCCGGCGAATCGCAACGCTGTGCGGGCGCAGGAAAGGGTTGGCGGCCAGTTCCTGGGCCACGGTCACCGGCAGGGTGGGCAGATGGCGCGCCCGCAACGCCCGCACCTCGCTCAGCCGTTGCTGCAAGGCGGGGTTGTCCGGTTCCAGGGTCAGGGCAAAACGGCCGTTGGCCTCGGTGTATTCGTGGGCGCAATAAATGCGCGTGGCCGGCGGCAGGCCGGCCAGCTTGCCCAGCGAGCGCCACATCTCGTCGGCGGACCCTTCGAACAGACGCCCGCAGCCCAGACTGAACAGGGTGTCGCCGCAAAACACCGCTTCCTCTTCCGGAAACCAGAAGCCGATGTGTCCCCGCGTGTGGCCGGACAGATCGAGAATGCGCGCCTCGGCGTTGCCGAGCATCAGGATTTCCCCTTCGGCCACGCCGAGATCGAGGCCGGGTATACGCGCCGCATCGCTTTGCGCACCGACGATGCGGCAACCGGTTTCCGCCTTGAGGCGCCGGTTGCCGTCGACGTGATCGGCGTGGTGGTGGGTGTTGAGAACGTACGTCAATTTCCAGCCGCGCTGCCGTAGCGCGTCCAGCACGACTTGCGCGTCGGCGGGATCGACCGCCGCCGTTTCGCCGGACTTGGGCTCGCGGAGGAGATAGATGTAGTTGTCCGCCAGGGCGGGCAGAATCTCGATATGCAACATGGCGTTCGGCCTTCACTTCGCTGCCAGCCACTCCACCCGCCAGCCCCCCAGCCCATGCCGGGAAAGCGCTTGCCACAGCCAGGGCAGCAGGCGGTTGAGTTGTTCGTCTAGCTTCCACGGCGGATTCACCACCAGCATTGCCGTGCCGCACAGTCCGAGCAGCGGCGATTCCGGGGCGATGGTCAATTCGGCCTGGAGAATATTGGCAATGCCGGTTGCCCGAACCCGGCGCAAGAACGCGGCGTGCGTGTCGCTGGATTGGATCGGCAGCCACAGGGCGAAGGTGCCGCTTGCCCAGCGGCGATGGGCGTTTTGCAGGGCTTCGAGCAGACGGGTGTTTTCCTCCCGGCGTTCGAAGGCCGGGTCGAACAGAACCAGGCCGCGGCGTTCGCGCGGCGGCAGCAAGGCTTTGACCGCCTGATAACCGTCCTCGTTTTCCACCTGGACCTGTCGATCGCCAGCGAATAATCCCCTCAGTGCCGCAAAATCGCTGGGATGCAGTTCCGTCAGCGCCATGCGGTCGCCGGGCCTGAGATGTCGCCGTGCGATGTAAGGCGAACCCGGATAGTGGCGCAAGCGCCTGCCCTGGCCTTGCGACGACCGCACGGCGGCAAGGTAGCCGGCCAGTTCGGGCGGAGCGTCGCTGCGGGAGAGGATGCGCTCGATGCCGTCCGCGAATTCGCGGTTTTTTTGCGCCGCCGGGGCGTTGAGATCGTAACGCCCCGCGCCGGCGTGGGTATCCAGGTAGAAAAACGGCTTGTCCTTGCGCTGCAGCGCTTCCAGCAGCAGGACAAGAACGGCGTGCTTGAGGACGTCGGCAAAGTTGCCGGCGTGGAAGGAATGGCGGTAGCTCAGCACGCCATTAACGGGAAAGGCGCGGCAACGTTGTCCCCCTCTCCCTCCGGGAGCGGGTCGGGCTGAGGGACAAAACCGTCTGGAACGGTTTTGGTCGAGCGCAGCTCGCCTGCAAGGTTCCGGGCAGGAAAGCCCGGAAACCAACAGTCATGGCGAGCGCGTCTTTCATATTTTTGGGAAACGCGAGCGCCATGACCGTTAATGCGCATGGGGACAACAGCCCCCCATCCCGCAACTGACCGGAACGGAAGCGGCTTTGCTGCCGCTATCCTTGCCGTGCACCGCCGGGGCGCAGAGCTTCTTGCGCGCTTCGCCGCGGCATTCGGGGCATTCGGGCGCCGGGTCGCTGATCTTGTGCATGACGGTGAATTCGTGACCGCAGGACTGGCAACGGTAATCGTAGGTAGGCATGTCTCTTGATTGAATAAAGTGAAAAGGGTTACTGAACCAGGAAGTTGGCGAAAAACACGTCCTTGAGTCCTTCGCTGTTGGAATATTTCTCCAGTGCAGCGCGGATTTCGTTGAGCGTTGCGGCGCGGAGCTTTTCCCGCTCCTCACCGTTGGCCAGGGTTGCCGGGTCGCGCTCGCTCATGAGGAGAATCAGCGCGTGGCGGATGACCGGCATCTGTTCCTTGATGCGCTTGAGGTTTTCCGCGCCCTCGATCAGCAACTGGACGTCCGCCTTCAGATAGCGCTTCTGCCCTTGCAGATTGACCACCAGCGGCGGCTCCAGCGGCAGGTATTCGAGCGCGGGCGCGGCGGCTTCGCCTTCCTTCGTCTCGCCGCCATCGTGCCCGCCGCCGCCGTGTTCCTCCTCCTTTGCCACGGCGCCCAGGCTCAACATCAAGGCCAACAGGAACACACTGATCTTTCGCATGACTGGACGATCCTCCAATTATCGATGATTTGAGCCGGAAGCCGGGCGGGAACTCCGGCTAGTATAATGAAGTTTCATCTTAATCGGACTTGGAGCGTGCATGACCCGGCCCCTGGCCCCCGGACCCGTGATGCTGGATTTACGCGGCGCGGCGCTGGAAACGGACGAACGCGAATGGCTGCGCCACCCGGCCGCCGGCGGCGTCATTCTGTTCACCCGCAATTACCAAAACCCTGAACAGCTTGCCGCGCTGGTCGCCGGGATTCGCCGCGCGCGCGCCGGCGAATTGCTGGTCGCCGTCGATCACGAAGGCGGACGGGTGCAACGCTTCCGCGACGGCTTCACCCGCCTGCCCCCGGCGGCGCACTATCTGCAAACGTGCGGCGGCGATATGGAACGCGCGGCGGAACTGGCGAAAAAGGGCGGCTGGCTGATGGCGGCGGAACTGCGCGCCCTGGACGTGGACTTCAGCTTCGCGCCCGTGGTGGACGTGGACTCCGGGGTGAGCGAAATCATCGGCAACCGCGCCTTCGCCCGCGACGCGGAAGCCGTAACCCGGCTGGCGCTGGCCTTCCAGCGCGGCATGAAGCGCGCCGGCATGGCTGCGGTGGCCAAGCACTTCCCCGGTCACGGCGGCGTGGCGGCGGATTCGCACCTGGCGTTGCCCGTCGACGGGCGGCCGCTGGCCGACCTTCTGGCGCGCGATGTCCATCCCTATCCCGCGTTGATCGCGGCCGGATTGGAAGGCATCATGCCCGCCCACGTCGTCTACCCGGCGGTGGACGACCAACCCGCCGGCTTTTCCCGCTTCTGGCTGGGCGAGGTGCTGCGCGGGCGGCTGGGTTTCCAGGGCGCGATTTTCAGCGACGATTTGTCCATGGAAGGCGCGGCCGCCGCGGGAAGTTACGCCGAGCGCACCCGCCTTGCTTTGGACGCCGGTTGCGACATGCTGCCGGTCTGCAACCGCCCGGAAGCCATCCCCGAAGTGCTCGACACCGTGGGAACGGCAGAGGACGCAACCCGCGCGCGCCGGCTGTCGGCCATGCGCGGCCGAGGCCGGATCGAGCGGCGCGAACTGTTGGCCGGTGTGGAATGGCGGGAAACCGCCCGGGCCATCCAAATTCTTGCGGAGACAAACGCATGACCGTCACCCTGGAGGAAATCCGTTCGGTGCGCGAGCACGCCGAGCGCCTGTACAGTCCGCAGGAAGTGGAGCGGGCCATCGACCGGATGGCCGCGGACATCACGGCCCGGCTGAATTCCAGCAACCCGCTGGTGCTGACGGTGCTCAACGGCGGGGTGATCTTCGCCGGCCATCTTCTGTCGCGCCTGGATTTCCCCCTGGAACTGGACTCCTTG
>DATDOO010000141.1:0-9404 GCA_035293245.1 Methylococcaceae bacterium | reverse complement strand
CAAGTTCACCGAAGTGGGCTACGTGGGCCGCGACGTGGAATCCATCGTCCGCGACCTGGTGGACGTGGCCGTGAAGCAGACCCGCCAGGCGGAGATGGAAAAGGTCAAGGTGCGCGCCGAGGAAATCGCCGAGAACCGGGTGCTGGATGCCCTGCTGCCGCGCGCCGAGTCCCTGGCCGACGAAGAAGCGGAATCGCCCACCCGGCAGAAATTCCGCAAGAAGTTGCGCGCCGGCGACCTGGACGACAAGGAAATCGACATCGACGTGCAAGCGCCGTCGGTGGGGGTGGAAATCATGGCCCCGCCGGGGATGGAGGAAATGTCGCGCCAGTTGCAGGGCCTGTTTCAGAACATGAATACCGGCCGCACCCGGAACCGCAAGATGCGCGTGAAGGACGCGCTCAAGGCGCTGGTCGAGGAAGAAGCCGCCAACCTCATCAACGAGGAGGAAACCAAGCTGCGTGCCGTCGAGGCCGCCGAGCAGCACGGCATTGTCTTCATCGACGAGATCGACAAGATCTGCAAGCGCTCCGACTACGGCGGCGCGGACGTGTCGCGCGAGGGCGTGCAGCGCGACCTGCTGCCCCTGGTGGAGGGCTCCACGGTCAGTACCAAGCACGGCATGATCAAGACCGACCACATCCTGTTCATCGCTTCAGGCGCCTTTCACCTCACCAAGCCGTCGGACCTGATTCCCGAGTTGCAGGGCCGCTTTCCCATCCGCGTCGAGCTGGACGCGCTCACGGCGGAGGACTTCGTGCGCATCCTCACCGAGCCCAGCGCTTCCCTGACCGAGCAGTACCAGGCGCTCTTGGCCACCGAGGGCGTGGAACTGGTCTTCAGCGAGGACAGCATCGCCCGTATCGCCGAAATCAGTTGGGAGGTGAACGAGCGTACCGAGAACATCGGCGCCCGCCGCCTGCACACGGTGCTGGAGCGTCTCCTGGAGACCATCTCCTTCGATGCCCCCGACAACGCCGGCAAGACCGTCGCCATCGACGCCGAGTACGTCAACGCCCACTTGGGCGAACTGGCGCGGGACGAGGATCTGAGCCGCTACATTCTTTGACCGGCGCGTCGCGGGCGACGCCTACGCCCCCGGCGCGACGGTCGTCAGCTTCCAGATGTCCCGGTTGTATTCCGCGATGGTGCGGTCGGTGGAGAACTTGCCGCTGGCCGCACTGTTGAGGATGCTCATGCGCGTCCAGGCTTCCGCATCCTGGAAGGTTTCCGCCGCCCGGCGCTGCGCCTCCACGTAACCGCGGAAGTCGGCGAGGGTCATCCACGGGTCCCAGGGGTTCTTGAGAGAGGCGATCAGGTCGTCGAACAGTCCCGGCTCGAACTGGTTGAAGTGCCCGCACTCCAGCAGGCGCATGACCCGGCTCAAATCCTCGTCGGCACGGATGATGGACGCGGGGTCGTAGTGCTTGCGGCCATCCTCCACTTCCTGGGCCGTGAGGCCGAACAGGAAGAAGTTTTCCGCTCCCGCTTCCTCGCGGATCTCGATGTTGGCACCGTCCAGGGTGCCGATGGTGAGCGCGCCGTTCATCATGAATTTCATGTTGCCGGTGCCGGAGGCTTCCTTGCCCGCCGTGGAAATCTGCTCGGACAGATCGGTGCCGGGACAGATCATTTCCATCGCCGAGACCCGATAGTCCGGCAGGAAGGCGGCGCGCAGCAGGCCTTCCGCGTCCGGATCGCTGTTGATGCGCTGGGCGACGTTGCCGACCAGCTTGATGATGCGCTTGGCCATGGCGTAGCCGGGGGCCGCCTTGCCGCCGATCAATATGCAGCGCGGCGTCCAGCCGGCGGCGTCGCCGCGCTTGATGCGGTCGTACAGGTGGACGATGTGCAGCACATTGAGCAACTGGCGCTTGTACTCGTGGATGCGCTTGACCTGCACGTCGAACAGCATTTCGGGATCGAGGGATATCCCCAGTTCCGCGCCCTTGTATACCGCGAGCCGTTCCTTGTTGGCACGTTTGACGGCGCGCCATTTTTCCCGGAAGGCCGCGTCCCGGGCCAAGGGCTTCAGCGCGGCCAATCGCCCCAGGTCTTTCTTCCAGCCGTCGCCGATCGCCTCGCTGATGAGGGCGCTCAAGCCGGGGTTGCAGCCTTCCAGCCAGCGGCGCGGGGTGACGCCGTTGGTCTTGTTGTTGAACTTTTCCGGCCACAGGGCGTAAAAATCGCGGAACAGGCCCTGCTTGAGCAGGTCGGAGTGCAGCGCCGCCACGCCGTTGACCGAGAAACTGCCCACCAGGGCAAGATAGGCCATGCGCACGTGGGGTTCCGGCCCTTCCTCGATCAGCGACAGGCGCGCCAGCTTCGCCGTATCGCCCGGCCAGCGCGCCGCGACGACGGCGAGATGGCGGGCGTTGATCTCGTAAATGATTTCCAGCAGGCGCGGCAGCAACTGGCGGAACAGGCGCACCGGCCACTTCTCCAGCGCTTCCGGAAGCAGGGTGTGGTTGGTGTAGGCCATGCAGCGGCCGGTGATTTCCCAGGCGGCGTCCCACACCAGGCCGTGCTCGTCCAGTAAAAGGCGCATCAGTTCGGCGACGGCGATGCTGGGGTGGGTGTCGTTGAGCTGGAAGCAGTTCTTGGCCGCGAACTGGGAAAAATCCTCGCCGTGGAGCTTCACCCACTTGCGCAGCACGTCCTGCAGGCTGGCGGAGGAGAGGAAATACTGCTGCTTCAGGCGCAGTTCCTTGCCGTTCTCGCTGGCGTCGTTGGGGTAGAGCACCATGGTGATGTTTTCGGCGCCGTTCTTGGCCGCCACGGCTTCCGCGTAGCCGCCGGCATTGAATTCCTCCAGGTCGAATTCGTCGGTGGCCGCCGCTTTCCACAGGCGCAGGGTGTTGACCACGCCATTGCGGTAGCCGGGCACCGGGATGTCGAAGGGCACCGCCAGGACGTCGTGGGTGTCCTGCCAGCGCACGCGGATCTGGCCGTCGTAACGGCGGAAAAATTCCGTGTGGCCGCCGAACCGGACCCGCACCGTCAGCTCGGGGCGCTCGATTTCCCAGGGATGGCCGTTGCGCAGCCAGTGATCCGGCTCTTCGAGTTGGTAGCCGTCCTGGATGACCTGGCGGAACATGCCGTATTCGTAGCGCAGGCCGTAGCCGACCACCGGCAGGCCCAAGGTGGCGCAACTGTCGATGAAGCAGGCCGCCAGCCGTCCCAGACCGCCGTTGCCCAGACCCGCGTCCTGCTCCTGGTCGGCCGCTTCTTCCATGCGGATGCCGAGGCTCCGCAGCGCTTCGGTCGTCGCGTCGGCGACCCCCAGGTTGAGCATGGCGTTGCTCAGGGAGCGGCCGAGGAGGAATTCCATCGACAGGTAATAGGCACGTTTGCAATCGGCGTCGTCCTTGGCCTGGATGGTGCTTTTCCAGCGCTCCATCAGCCGGTCGCGCAAGGTCAGCGCCAGGGCGGTGTACAGGTAATAAGGCGACTCGTGGGGTGTCTCCCGTCCGAGGGTGTAGTTGTAGTGGCGGCGGATGTCCTCCGCCAGATCGGCGGCGTTGATGCCCAGGGTGGGCAAGGCGGTGAGCGCGGAACTGGGGATGTGGGATCGGCTGACTGTCTTGGGCATGGGAATATCTGAAAATCGATGCGGGTAAAGCGGGAAGGATCCTCCCGTTCGGCCTTATTCTACTGCGTGTCGCGGGTCGTCCTGCGCAAAGATTGCCGGTTGCACTTGACAAGGGCAGCGGGGCGCAACGAATGAGCGGCTACTTATCCACCGCTTAGCGAATCAGTCGGTTAGGCGGCAGGGGCGCACTCATTTTGGGGCAGCACGCGGACGCATTCATTATATTGCATGACAAATCATTGACTTAGGCAGGTACAGCGGATGTCAAGGGGCGGTGGTCAATCTTCGGCCAATCCCTTTCATCCCTTGTCCCTGCGCGCCTGTCGCAGCATTTTGCACAGAGTTATCCACAGATTTTGTGGATAACGGCCGGAATATTTTTTCGGTGCTTCACAACCACTTCTTGCGGCGGAAGTACATCACCATGCCCAGCGCAACGGCGAGCATGACGCCCCATACCGCCGGGTAGCCGAAAGCCCAGCCCAGTTCGGGCATGTTCCAGGGGCTCACGTTGCGGTCGAAGTTCATGCCGTACACGCCGGCGATGAAAGTGAGCGGCATGAACAGGGTGGCGATGACCGTGAGGATGCGCATGTTCTCGTTGAGGCGGTTGCTCAGGGAGGACAGGTACACGTCCAGCATGTTGGAGGTCATGTCGCGGTACACCTCCAGGAGTTCCATGATGTGCACGGCGTGGTCCTGGCAGTCGCGCAGGTAGGGCCGGGTGCCGGGGTCGATGAGCGGCGAATCGCCCCGTTGCAAAGTGTTCAGCACCTCCCGGTGCGGCCACAGGAGGCGCCGCAGGAGCAGCAGTTCGCGCTTGAGGCGGTGGATGGCGTTGAGGGTATCGCGCGTGGGCTTGTCGAGCAGGGCGTCCTCCAGCGCCTCCAGGTCGTCGCCGAGGGTTTCCAGCAGCGGGAAGCCTTCGTCGACGACCAGGTCGATCAGGGCGTGCAGCAGATCGTCCGCCCCACGCCGCCGCAGCCCGCCGTTGCCGGCACGCAAACGCTTACGCACCGGCTCGAAAGGATCGCTCGAACCAGAGTGCAGGCTGACGACCAGGTTTTCCAGCAGGAACAGGCTTACCTGTTCCGTTTGCACCTTGCCGTCTTCCAGGCGCGGATGGCTGAGAATGACGAACAACTGATCCTCGTAAGGGTCGGCCTTGGGATGCTGGCCGGTGTTGAGCACATCCTCCAGCGCCAGATGGTGCAGGCCGAAACGGCTGTGCAGTGCCTGCAGGGTGGCCGGATCCGCCGCGCCTTGCAGGTGCAGCCAGCGGACCCCGCCCTCGGCGCCGCAGTCGTCCAGAACGGCGGGAGTTTTCTCCTCCAGCGTCGCAACGTCGTAGCGGATGAAAGACAGCCGCGGCGCTTCCGGCGCGGGCGCCGCGCCGCCGGTCAGCGTGCCCGGCGTGGTGCCGGGCGGGTGGTAACGCTTGGTGAAGTAGGCCATGGCATTTCTCGCTGTTCAGGAGACATGCGGCCTATCCCTATGCCGCATCTCTATTGGAGCAAATTCGGATGCGCGAAGCGCGCGGCGTAGCCCGAGCCGCATGGATGCGGCGAGCAAATCGCCTTTCCCGCCGATTTGTCCGCTGTTCGGCCCATTATAATGAGGCCATGCCCGACCCATTTCTTTCCCCGCAACCGTGACGCGTTCCCGCCTGCACGGCGGCGTTCCGGTCCACGTCAGCCACGACGAACAGGGTTCCATCGAGGTGGTGGACAGCGCCGGCGTCCGTGCGCTGCACTTCGGCACGCCGCACCGCCAAAGCGCCATGGCCCTCGCCGACCCGCACCGCCTGGAGCTGGCCTACACCCGTTCCATGCTCGCCGCCTTGCTGTTCTGCGGCCAACCGCGCCGCGTCCTGCTCGTCGGCTTGGGCGGAGGGAGCCTGGCGAAATTCCTCTGGAGAAATTTTCCCCAGTGCCGCATCGACGCCGTCGAACAGCGCGCCGCCGTAATGCGCGTCGCCCACGGCTGGTTCGACCTGCCGGAGGACGACCGGCTCCAGATCTGGGTCGCCGACGGCGCGGACTATGTGGCCGAAGCCCCGCAACGCGGCGACAGCTACGACCTGATCCTCCTCGATGCTTACGACGGCCTGGGGATGGCTTCCGCCATGCTCAATCAGGCCTTCCTCGACCGCTGCGCCGCACTGCTGGCCCCCGACGGGGCATGCGCCGCCAATCTGTGGGGCAGCAACCGGCCCTTGCTGGACTACGCACTGGACCGGTTCGGGCAGTCTTTCGCCGGCCCGGTGCTGCGCCTGCCGGTGCCGGGGCGGGGCAACGTCATCGGCCTGGCTTTTCCGGGGCCCATGCCGCGTCCGGACTGGCGCAAGCTGAAAAGCCGGGCGGAGGGCCTGGAGGCTCAGTTGGGCGTGGAATTTCCCGCCCTGGTTCGGCAGTTGCGCCGCATGAACGGCGGCTGGGCGGAGCGGCTGCTGGGGCTCTAGCCGCCGTAGCGTCAGGAAAACGCCGCCACGGCGCGCAACGCGTAACCCACCCAATAGGACAGGATTGCCGCCAGCCCGCCGACCACCAGCGTCTCCAAGCCGGCGAGCAGCCAGTGCTGGACGACGTGACGGCTTTTCAGTGCGCCGGTGACGAAGAACGCCAGCCCGGTCAGCAGCATGCTGGTGTAAAAGCTGCGCGCGCCATCCGCGCCGCCCGTCCAGGCCAGGAGATAAGGCGCGAGCGGCAAGAGGCCGACGCCGAGAAAGGCGAGGAAAGTGGTCAGCGCGGCCCGAAACGGGCTGGGCACGTACTGCGATAGGCCCCACTCCTCCTGGAGCATGGTGTCCACCCACAGCCGGCGGTCGGCGGTGACCACGTTCACCGCGCGTTTCAGGTCGCGGCCGCGGAAGCCTTTGCGTTCCATGATCTGGCGGATTTCTTCGCGCTCGCCGCGCGGATAGACGTCGATCTGCTGCTCCTCGAAACCGCGCAGCTTGTCCACCCGCTGGCGCTCGGCGCGCGTGCCCAGGTAATTGCTGGCCGCCATGCTGAAGCCGTCGGCCAGCAGGTTGGCGGCGCCCAGCACGATGATCACGCCGCTGGAAAGCCCCGCGCCGGTCACCCCGGCGACCACGGCGAAGGTGGTCACCGCGCCGTCGATGGCCCCGTAAATGAAGTCGCGCAAATAGGAGTGGCTGTGTTCGCTGTCCAGCCGCTCGGCGATGGCGCGCCGGGTGTGCAGGCGCCGCAGGTTGCGCAGGTTTTCCGCGTCGCCGGCTTGCGCCATGGATTCAGCTCCCCGCCAGCGCCTGGCCCAGCAAGGCGCGCACATCGTCCGGGAAGGGCAGTTGCAGCGCCGCTGCACGCGCCGGCTCGGACATTTTTTTCCAGGTCTTTTGCACGATGTCGATCAGCTTGGCCTCGTCCTGGCCGGCGGCGAACGGCAGGAAGTAATGTTCCAGGAACACCAGGCAGGCCACATCCTCGATCATCTGCGTATCGGGATTGCGCCGCAAGCCGCGCTTTTTCAGCATCGCCGCGACACGGGCGATGGTCTCCTCGCCGTAGCCGGCCTGGGCGAGAATCTCCGCCGTCTGGTCGGCGTGAAAGTCGTAGAGTTCGGTGCGCCAGCGCAGATAGCCCTCCCGCGTCATGGGGTAGCGGTCGCGCGGCAGCATCCAGCGGCGGATGTGCTGGGCGCGGGCGGCCAGCCGCCGGGCTTCGTCCGCCTCGGGGTCGAGGCGCACGAGCCACGCGCTCATGCGCAAGGAATAAAGGTGTTCCTTGGCATACTCCCGCCCCTCCCAGTGCTCCCGGTTCGGGTCCTGGAGGTTGGCTTGGTCGATCAGGCGCAGGGCGGAAAGAAAACGCGCGGAGTCGGTCATGGCGAGAGGCAACGATGGCAATGAACGGGGATGGCGATTTTGATAGGATACCGCCCTTTCATTATGGAATGCGCGAGCGGCACGACATGAGCGAGCAAAAACTGCACGAAGCCCTGCTGGAACTGAAAGCCCGGATCGAGGAGCTGGATCTGAACGACGCCGAGGCGCGGCGGAAACTGCAAACGCTGGTGGAAAACATCCAGAGCCGCATCGATCGCCCCGGCGACGCCGAAGAGAGCCACACGCTGGTGGAAAACCTGCGCGAGGCGGTGGAGCACTTCGAGGTCGAACACCCCACCCTCACGGCCGTCCTCAACGACCTGATGATGACCCTCAGCAACATGGGAATTTGAGCGGTTTCCTCACCCTTACCGGGGAAGCCGAACACCGCGAGGACATCCAGAAGTCGGTTTTCCTGGCCTTCGCCCGCCGCGCCGACGACCCGGCGGAAGCGTTCGAATTTCTCCAAAGCCTGGCTAGGCGCTTTCCGGACGCCTCGCACCTGTGCTGGGCCTACAAGATCGGCGGCCAATACCGCCTCAGCGACGCCGGCGAACCGTCCGGCACTGCCGGCCAGCCTATTCTGCGCGCCATCGAAGGCCAGAAGCTCGACCACGTCGTCGTCGGCGTGATCCGCTACTTCGGCGGCGTCAAGCTGGGGGCGGGGGGGCTGACGCGCGCCTATGGCGGGGTGAGCGCCGAGATGCTCCGCCACGCGGACAAGCGCGTGGAAACCCCGCTGGAAACTTTCACCGTGGAAGTGCCCTTTGAATTTCTGGGCGTTCTCTATCACCTGCTCGGCAGCCTGGCGGCGGAAAAGGGCGCCGAGTCCTACAGCGAAACCGGCGTGCGCATCACCGCCCGCGCCAGCCGCGACAATCTCGCCCGCCTGGAAACCCAGCTCGGCGAAGCGACGCGGGGGCAGTTCAAACTGGAAGTGCGGGACTGACCCAGGCCCGACTCTCGCTTACAGCTTCGCCAGCGCCGCCTCCAGCCAGCCGAAGCCGATCCTTTCCTGTTCCAGGCGCAGGGCGGGACGGATGCGGTTGTCGCGCAGATCGTCGTATAGCGCGGCTTCCTCCCGACTGAGCCGCGGAAGGTCGCGGCGCAAAGGCTGGGTTTCCTCAGCCCAATGCGCTTCGTGCGCCAAAAGCGTGCCGCGATCCATGAGCAGGGACTCGACGGCGGGGAAGTAGGCGCGCAACTCGTTCAGAATGGCGAAGCCGTGGGTGTCGATGTCGCCCCAGTAGTGGATCTCTTTGCGGTGCAGCCAGGGCGTCTGGGCCAGCACGTCGAAACCGTAGCCGGCGCCGAAAATCACCAAGCTGTCGGCGACATTCGGGAAGGCGAGAAAGTTGACTTCATTTTCGGTAATAAACACCCGGCGTGCCGACGGATCGAGGGCGTTGAAGGTGTCCTGGTCGAGCGCGACGTCCTGGGCTGTGTCGGTGGGCAGCAGAGCCAGCCGTGGGTCGAGCATGCGCAAACGGATGCGCAGGGGCTTGTCGCGGAAACTGTAGCGGCGGCAAAACCGGCTTGCGCCGCTGGCGGCGAAGTCGATGGCTTCAGCCGGCAAGGCCAGGTCCAGCAGTTCCGCCAGCGCGCCGCGCCGGCCTTCGATGAACTTGCTGTGCACGCCGGGAATGTCCACCTGGCGCAGATAGATGCCGGGGCGCGGATGGGCCAGCAGCCAAGCGACCACCTCCAGCAACAGCGGCCAGTCGTTGGCCAGTTCCAGCGCGTTCAATGGCCGTTTCGCCAGCCAGGGCAGCAGCGCCGGTTGACGTGCGGCGGTGAGTTCCACCAGTTCGGTGAAGCGCCGCGCTTCGCGGGATTTGCCGATCAGCGCCAGGGCATCGTCCAGGCTGTCGATCCACACCTCGTCCGGTACCAGATTGACGCCCAACACCCGGTGGCGCACCTCGCGCAGCACCAGCCGGTAATGGCGGCCGTCGCCCTGGCGCA
>DATDOO010000140.1:0-3109 GCA_035293245.1 Methylococcaceae bacterium | reverse complement strand
CCCCGCCGGTTTGCCGGAGCCGTCCAGTCCCGGCTATACCCGCGCCATGGTCGAGGCCGCCCTGCCGGTGCTCAGTGCCAGCCGGGGGAGGGCGTTTTTTCTGTTCACCAGCCATCAGGCGCTGCAGGAAGCCGCCCGCCTGCTCGAAGGGCGATTGGAATTTCCGCTTTACGTCCAGGGCCAGCAGCCCAAGCCGCTTCTTTTGGAACAGTTCAAGACTCACGGCAACGCCGTGCTGCTGGGAACCTCCAGTTTCTGGGAAGGCGTGGACGTGCGCGGCGAGGCGCTGTCCTGCGTCATCATCGACAAACTGCCCTTCGCCTCGCCCGGCGACCCCGTGCTCAAGGCCCGCCTGGACGCGCTGAAGGCGCGCGGTGTGGAGCCCTTTTCCGCCATGCAACTCCCCGCCGCCGTCATTGCCCTCAAGCAGGGCGCGGGAAGGCTGATCCGCGACGCCCACGACCGCGGCGTGCTGATGCTGTGCGACCCGCGCCTCAAGAGCAAAGGTTACGGCCGGGTGTTTCTCGACAGCCTGCCGCCCATGCGCCGAACCCAGCGCCTGGACGAGGTGGAAGCGTTTTTTGCCGCAGGCCCTACGGAACTTGATACGGCTTCCGCGTGAAATTGCGGGCGCGTGTTGGTACAATTCGCGCTCGATTCGGGGCGTAGCGCAGCCTGGTAGCGCACCTGTATGGGGTGCAGGTGGTCGGAGGTTCAAATCCTCTCGCCCCGACCAATAAAATCATTAAGTTAGAAAAGAAAGCCGGAACTCTGTTCCGGCTTTTTCGTTTTTGTCTTAGCGAAATGCAACGCTGGTGTGAAGCCGGAAAAGCATTTCCTCATAAATAGCCGCCGGATCGGCTGTCGCTATGGCCGCGTGTGAGTGCTAAGCCTTTGCCAGCAGCGTCAGGCGGGTGATTTCCGCCGCCGTACCCAGTCGCATCGGCGGTCCCCAGAATCCGGTGCCGCTGCTGACGTAAATCTGGGTATTGCTGCCGGGGTGGCGGTGCAGGCCGCTGATGTACGGCTGTTGCAGCCGCACCAGATAACCCCACGGCCATATTTGCCCGCCGTGGGTGTGGCCGGAAAGCTGAAGGTCGATGCCGTATTCCGCCGCTTCCAGAACCGCGACGGGTTGATGGGCCAGCAGAACGACGGCGCACTCGGGGTCGCAGCCCGCCAGCGCCTTGGGCAGGTCGGCCCGATGTCCCGGAAACCGGTGGCTGCGGTAATCGGCTACGCCTGCCAGCACCAGCGGTTCGAGTGGTTCGCCCGCGCGGATCGTGACGTGGCTGTTGTCCAGCACGCGTATCCCCAAGGTTCCCAGATGGGCAACCCAGCCTTCCACGCCCGAATAGTATTCGTGATTGCCGGTGACGAAGTACACGCCGTAGCGCGCCCGCAAGTCGCGCAACGCCGCCACATGCTCCTTTAGCTCCGCCACCGATCCGTCCACCAGGTCGCCGGTGATCGCGACGATATCCGCACCCAAAGCGTTCACCTTTTCCACCACGTCCCGCAGCCAGAAGCCGTCGATCATCGGCCCGATATGCAGATCGGTGATTTGGGCGATGCACAACCCGTTCAGCGCCTGGGGTAGACGGTCGAGGGGCACGGCCACGGAACGTATCTCGACGGGACGCAGCGCGTTCCAGGCCGAACCGCCGGCCGTCAGGCCGGTGGAGCCCAGCGCGGCGAAGCCCAGCATTCGCTGGAAAAAGACCCGCCGCTGGGGATCGTGGGCGGAAGTTCGTGGAGTGCATTTTCTCGCCAGCAACACGGCCTCACCGGCCAGCAACGCCAGGATGAGCAGAAAAAGCACGCCCAGCCAGGTAAAGGCAAACCAGGCGAGGGGGGAAACCATGTCGCGGGGCAACGCCCGGAACAAAGGCATCACGGCAATCCCCGCCGCAAACAAGCCGCCCAAGACCAGGGCAGCGGCGGTCCGTGCCCTTGGCGACAGAGCCAGGAGCCTGGCCATGCGCAGAAAGGCATAGGCGTGCGCAAAGGCCAACACGACGGTGGCGGTTCCCCAAAAGGTGAAAATCTGCTCGGGACGGTTCATGGAGACGGGATGAATTTCCGCGGCGAGGGGTGGGATTTGTGAAGGAATCTTAGGCGAATGCTTGCCAAGCCGGAACTGCTTCGTAAAGCAGGGCCGTCCCCTTTTAGGGAAGTCAGACCGGATTGAATCGAATGACTTCCAGGTCCAGAGCCTGCGCCGCATCTCCCATGACCGCGTCCGCCGTCGCCAGCCGGTAGGCGCCAACACGGCGGGCAATGCCGAGGTGAATGGCGTCGAGGGTTCGAAGCGGATGATTCGCCAGGAGCGCAAGGAGATTGAGCGCTCCAACCACGTGTTCGTCTTCTACCGGATGGAGGGTCAGGAACCCTTGGGCGATGTCGTCCTGCAATGTCGCATAAACCTGCTGTTCCAGGTCGATCGACAGTTCGCAGTTGCGCCGCCGCCTGGCCAACAGGCAGCGCATTTCCACGACGGTCAGGCTGCCGATATGGACATCGGCCTCGTTCTGAATCCAGGAAGCGAAATCTTCGGAGCGCGATTCGTTGAGATACCACTTGGCCAGGGCCGACGTGTCGAGGTAAACCACGTTAACGCTCGTCCCGGTCCAGGCGCACCAAATCCTCGCTCGCCGTTGCAAGCCGTGGCATGGTTGCCCGCAACTCGGCGTGATGCGGCCTGCACCGGGTTCCCTTGACCGGCAACAAACGGGCGATGGGAACCCCGTGACGGGTCACCAGCACCTCGCCTTCCTGTTGAACCACCTGGTCCAGCCGACCGAGTTCGGCGCGAATTTCACGAATCGACAGGGTGCGCATGGTCGGATGCTCGCTTGTGCCACATATTTTGCAATGTAGCACAAGTTCGGAAGCGGTAAATGTCCAACTTAGTAAAGAGAGGCATATCCATTCTGCAGGGTAGCCCGGAGGCCCCGTCGAGGGGCATCCGGGAAAAGCGTCGCTTGAACAAAAAGGGGACGCCCATTAGCCAGCCGGTGTAAATAGCCTGCATAATGTTCTGCCGATAAAAATCAGCATTCCCAAATCCGTCAACCGACATCCCCTCGCGCCCGTTATTTCACTTCGT
>DATDOO010000139.1:0-17452 GCA_035293245.1 Methylococcaceae bacterium | reverse complement strand
CTAGGGGCTAGGGGCTAGGGGCTAGGGGCTAGGGGCTAGGGAAGGATAGCCTTTTTTCCAGTCTCTGGCCCCTGATCCCTAGCCCCTTTCCTCACATTTCTCCGGCGGCGGCGCGTTTTTTCTGTACTTCCTCGAAGGCCGCCAGTTGTTCCGGCGTCGCCTCGGCCTGGTGTTTCCGTTTCCATTCGTCGTAGCTCATGCCGTAAACGATTTCCTGCGCCGCGGGGTAATCCAGCGCGACCCCGCGCGCCTCGGCCTCGGCGCGGTACCATTTGGCCAGGCAGTTGCGGCAAAAGGCGGCGAGTATCATGAGATCGATGTTCTGCGCTTCCGGGTGTTGGCGCAGATGCTCCGTCAGACGACGGAATACCCCCGCTTCGATTTCGGTGCGCACGGCTTCGTTCATGGCAGACCTCCAGACAGGGACAGCATTCGGTAATTTTCACGTACGGCAGGGCCGCACACGGATGCACAGCTTGCGGTATTATAAAAGCAAGTTATCCCCGAAATTCTCCCGGCATCTCCATGGAAATTTCCAGTTCCAGCATCGTAAGCTCTGCGTTCCAGGCGAACAGCGCGCGGAAGGACGTTTCCGCCCGCAGCGAAACCACCCGGCAACAACAAGCGCCGAACGGGCCCAGTCCGCTGCCGGCGGCGGAACAGCGGGAGACCTTGTCCCGCTTGGCTCTGGCAGGGCGGAGCGCAAGCGAGCGCCTCGGTTCCGACCTGCCCCGCTCCAGCCGTCAGGCGCTGGACGCTTACGCCGACCTGCAATCCTCCCTGGAGAGGGAAGACCTGCAGGCGGCTTTTCAGTTGGCCGGCATCGACCAATATGTTTGAACCGGATATTTTCCTTCCATGAAGCTGCTGCTCGATTTCCTCCCGGTCCTGCTGTTTTTCATTGCCTACAAGCTGCAGGGCATCTATGTCGCCACGGCGGTCATCATCGCCGCCACTTTCGTCCAGGTGGGTTATGTCTGGCTGAAAACCCGCAAGGTCGAAACCATGCATCTCGTCACCCTGGCGCTGATCGTGGTGTTCGGCGGCGCGACGCTGTGGCTGCAGGACGAGGCGTTCATCAAGTGGAAGCCCACCGTGATCAACTGGCTGTTCGCCGCGGGTTTTCTGCTCACCCGGTTGTTCGGCAGGAAAACCCTGGTCGAACGCATGTTGGGCGGCAACATCAGCCTGCCGAACGTGGTGTGGCCGCGCCTCAACCTGGCCTGGGGACTGTTCTTCCTCGCCATGGGTTGCGTCAACCTGTACGTGGTTTACCACTTCGACACCGAAACCTGGGTCAACTTCAAGCTGTTCGGAATGCTGGGACTGACGGTGGCATTCATCCTCCTGCAAGGGATCTGGCTGTCCCGCTACCTTCAGGAAACGGCGGCGGAGGAATAGGGTCGATGCTTTACGCCATTCTCGGCGAAGACCGGGAAGACAGCCTGGAGTTGCGCCAGCAAAACCGCCCGGCGCATCTGGCCCGCCTGCATACCCTGCAAGCGGAGGGGCGGCTGGTCCTGGCCGGTCCACTTCCTGCCGTCGACTGCGAAGACCCCGGCCCCGCCGGCTTCAGCGGGAGCCTGATCGTCGCCGAATTCGCCTCCCTGGAAGACGCGCAGGCCTGGACCGATGCCGACCCCTACAGGCTGGCCGGCGTTTACCGGTGCGTCAGCGTCAAACCCTTCCGCAAGGTGCTGCCATGACCGACAGAGTTGAAAAAATCCGCGCCGCGCTGCAAGCCGCCCTCGACCCGGTACTGCTGGAAATCGTCGACGACAGCGGCGCCCACGCCGGGCACGCGGGCATGAGGGAACACGGCGGCGGGCATTACTACCTCACCGTCGTCTCCTCCGCTTTCGCCGGCCTGTCCCACGTGCGCCGCCACCAGCGGGTTTACCAGGCTCTCGGCCACCTGATGCAGGGCGACATCCACGCCCTAAGCATGAAACTTCACACCCCGGAAGAATACTCACTCCACATCAAGGAATCTGACGCATGAAAAAAACACTCCTGCTCGCCGCCGCTTTTCTCCCCGTGCTCGCGGGCTGCGACCGGCCAGCGCCGCAAACCGACGCCACGACCGCTCCGGCGGCTCTCGGCGAAGCGGTGGCAACCGTCAACGGCAAACCGATCTATAAAGCCGAACTGGACAATCTCAGCGGCGAAATCGCCCAGCGCGGCATGGCGGGCGAGGTGACCCAAGAACGCCTGCTGGATGAATTGATTTCCCGCGAACTGCTGCGTCAGGAAGCCGAAAGCAAGAAAATCGACAGCGATCCGGAAACGGCCGCGCGCCTGTCCAACATCCGTCGCGCCATCCTCTCCCAAGCCGCCGCGCAAAACTACACCAAGGCCAATCCCCTCAGCGAGGAAGCCCTGAAACAGGAGTACGACCAGCGCGTCGCCGCGTCGAAGGAAACCGAGTACAAGGCGCGCCACATTCTGGTAAAGACCGAGGCGGAGGCAAAAGATATCATCGCCAAACTCGACAAGGGCGGGAAGTTCGAGGAACTCGCCAAGGCCAAGTCGACCGACGGCAGCGCGAAAGAAGGCGGCGACCTCGGCTGGTTCGGACCGCAGCAGATGGTCGAGCCGTTCTCCCAGGCCGTCATCGCCCTGGAAAACGGCAAATACACCACCACCCCGGTGCAGACCCAGTTCGGCTGGCACGTCATCCTGCGCGAGGAAACGCGCGGCAAGGCCGCACCGCCCTTCGAGATGGTCAAGGAGCAGCTCCGCCACATGCTGCAAACGCAGACGATGCAGAAGCACGTGGACGAGTTGCGCGCCGGAGCACAGATCGCCAAGACGCTGCCGCCGGCACCTGCTCCCGCCGCCGAGGTGACGCCACCGACGGCAGCCGCGCCGCCGCAAGCTGCGCCTGCCCCCGCTGCGGCGAACGCCCAGCCCGAAGCGTCCCCCGCTGAACCGGCGACGCCGGCACATTGATGGCAACGGGCGCGTCATCGGCAAAGTGTTTTTCCGGGCGCGCCCTCGCCCTACTTCTTTTCGCCGCACCGTCCCTCGCCGGTGAAACGACCTCCGACGGCTTTTACCGCGCGGAAACCCATAAGCCGTTCGAGGAAGTCGTCGACGAACTGAAGCGGGCCATCAGCGAACACAATTTCCGCCTCGCGGCCCACAACCGCATCGGGGCGGCCATCCGTGAACGCAACGGCGGCGACTTTCCCGAATACGACACGCTGCAATTCTGCAACCTGACTTATGCCGAGGAACTGCTGCGCCTGGATCCTGAAGGCGTCCGCCACATGCCCTGTACCCTCACGGTGCACAGCCGCGCGGGAAAAACCATCGTGTATGCGCGCCAGTTGCCCGTCGGCGCGAGCGATGCGCGCCTCCGGGATTTCGCCGTCCGGATGAACGGGCAGATCCGCGCTATTGTCGACGAAGGAACCGGCAAATGAGCGGTTTGCGTTCCACGTTCGCACTGATCTAACCTACGGCCATCATTCACCGTCACCCGAAAGCCATGAAACAGTCCATTTCCATCCTGCTCGCCGGCATCGCTCTCGCCGGCTGCGCAACCGGCAAGCCTCCCCGCGAGGAAGTTTCCCCCACCCTTGCCCAACAACCGCCCAGCAACGATTACCCGACCCTGGCGCGCGTCGAATTCGTCATGCAGTGCATGAACAAAAAAGGTGCGCAGAACTACGACACGCTGTACTCCTGCGTCTGCAGCGCCGACAAGCTGGCGGAAAAAATGCCTTACCAGACTTACGCCGAAGCCCAGGCGTTCACCAGTTTGAGCGGGCTGGCCGGCGAGCGGGGCGGTGCCTTCCGCGACCATCCGGAAAGCAAACCGTTGCGCAAAGGCCTGCAGGAAGCCCTCGCCTATGCCGAGGACAGCTGCAGTTTCGGGAAACAGAAAACCGACGGGACGAAAGCGGCGAAGTAAGACGCTGCCTCAGTGCACGAAGCCCCTGGCTTTGCGTCGCTCCTCTTCCTCGGCCTCCAGTTGTCGGAGCCGCTCGTCCACCATCGAGTACAGGTAAAAGTTGCCGCGCGCGGCCTTCGCGGCGATGCGCAACTGGGTGATGGCCGCGCGGGTCTGGCCGTTGAGGTAATAATATTCCGCCATGTAGCGGTGGCCTTCGCTTTCGTTCCCCAGCTTGGTATAGGCTTCCGCGAGCAGTTGGTTGGTTTCGGCGTTGACCTGGTGATCGCGCAGATAGGCGAGCAGGCTCTTGCGCGCCAGTTCGGCATTGCCCGCCGCGAGTTGGGCCTTGCTGTACTCGATGAGGACGGCCCGGTTGCCGGGAAAGCGGCTCAGCGCCTGACCATACAGGGCCAGCGCCTTTTCGTGGCGGGCCGCGGCCAGCTCCATCCGCGCCAAGGCGTTGATGAATTGGGGATATTCCGGATATTTCGCCACCAGGGGTTCGAGAAGCGGCCGCGCTTCGGCGGTTTTATTCCGTCCCAACAGCGTGAGCGCCAACCCATAGCGGGCCACATCCCGTTGCGCCGGCGTGCCCTGCCCGACGCTGGCCCGAAAGTAGCGTAACGTCTCCTCCGCGTCGCCCGCGGCCTCCGCCTTCAGCCGGGCCCGCGCCAGTTGGTAGCCCATGGAGTCCGGATACTGGCGGTAGGGAAAGGATTCGGAACGAGCCCGGGTATCGGAAATACGCGAAACCGTCACCGGGTGGGTACGCAGAAATTCCGGCAGTTCGCGCCCGACGTAGCGCGTGGACTGCTGCAGCCGCTCGAAAAACAGCGGCATGGCGCGCGGGTCGAATTCCGAGCGCGACAGGGTTTGCATGCCGACGCGATCCGCTTCCTGCTCGTTGTCGCGGGTGAAATTGATCTGCATCTGCACCATGCCGGCCTGAGCGGCGATGAGGGCCGCCTGGCCGAGCTGCGGCGACTGGGTGCCGAGCAAAATCGCGCCCAGCATGGCGGCGGCGCTGGGGATGCTCATTTTCTTGGCGGCGTCGAAAGCCTGGTAGAGGTGCCGCTGGGTCACGTGGGCGATTTCATGCGCCAGGACCGAGGCCAGTTCGCTTTCCGACTCCGAGGTCAACAGCAGGCCGGAATTGACCCCGATGTAGCCTCCCGGCCCGGCAAAGGCGTTGATATCCGGCGACACGACGATAAAGAAAGTGTAATTCTGTTCCGGATTGTCGCTGTTGGTGGCGAGTTTCTGGCCGATGGACTGGATGTAATCGGTGATTTCCGGGTCTTCACTGATCTGCACCTGATTGTGCAGGCTGCGGAAAAAGGCTTCGCCCAGTTCGCGCTCCTGATCCGGCGTGAACAGGGTTCCGGTGGGGTCGCCGATCTCCGGCAACAGCAACTCGTCGCCCATCGCGGCAAGCGTAGCGCCCAGAAGCGCGGAAAGAACGACCCACGAAAGGAATTTTTTCATCGACTGGTCCCGGGTTTTCGGGAAACTATGTACAAGGTCTTGGTTACCGGCAATATGGTGACATTCGCGTTACTAATCAACTCCGCCCCCCACTCCGCCCAGGCGCATGCCGCGTTCCGTTTCGCCCGGGCCGCCGTAGGCCAGGGATATCGGGTCATCCGGGTCTTTTTCCACGGCGAGGGGGTCTACCATGCTTTGCCGCCCTCCCCGCCGGGAGGCAGCGAAGTGTCGCTTACGACGCGCTGGGCGGAACTGGCGCGAGACGCAAACGTCGATCTTGTCTTGTGCAGTGCGGCGGCTGAACGGCGCGGCGTGTGGAGCGGGGAAAGCGGACGCGCCGTGGCGGAAGGATTCCGCGTCGGCGGCCTGGGACAGTGGGTGGAAGCCTGCCTTCAAGCCGAACGTACCCTAAGTTTCACCTGAATGGACGGTCGCCGTTTTCTGTGCGTTTTCCGCCGCGCGCCCCATACGGATGCCGTCCTGCGCGAACATCTCGACCTGACGCTGACCCTCGCGGCTTTCGAACAAGCGGTGGAACTCCTTTTTCTCGACGACGGCGTCTATGCCCTGCTGCCCGATCGGCAATCCCTCCCCGAAGGCCCGCCTAGCCCTGCGCAACTGCTCGCCGCCCTCCCATTTTACGGTCTGGAGCAACCGCCCCTCGTCGAACGGGAGTCGCTGCTCGAACGCGGGCTGGACGGAGAAAAGCTGTTGCCGGCGCGGCACATCGGCCGGCACGAGGTCGCCGCCCTTCTTGGCGATGCGGACGTGGTGCTCAGCTTGTAAAGCATGGCGACGCTGCATCTCGTATTCCATCCGCCGCGCGGCCCGGGTGTCCCTGCATGGTTTGGCCGGCTGCGAACCGGCGACGCCGTTTTCCTGCTGGGCGATGCGCTGCATGGAATCCGCGAGAATGGGCCGTGGCGCTCGCTGGTTCCGCCGGCGGAAGGAACACGATTCTACGCGCTCAAAGACGATCTGCTGCGGCGCGGCATCGCCGCACCCGACGGACTGAATCCTGTGGATGACGCTGGCTTCGTGGCCCTGGCCGTCGAATACAGGACGTCGGTGACATGGAGTTGAACGGCGCGGTGCAGTTGGGTGCGGACGGCTTCCTCGCCCGGCCGGAAGATTGGGACGCAGCGATCGCACTCCGGCTGGCCGCTGAGGAAGGCATCGAACTGGGCGACGCGCACTGGGAAATTGTCCACTTCCTGCGCGATTATTTCCTGCGCTTCCGCCATGTCCCGGCCAACCTGCGCCTGTTCGTCACGGCGGTGAAGAACGGCCTCGGCGCGGAACAAGGAACCAGCCGCCATCTTTACCGGCTGTTCCCCAAAGGCCCGTTGCGTCAGGCGTGCCGGATTGCCGGGCTGCCCAAGCCGCCGCACTGCCTGGGTTAACTCTCAGCAGCCGGCGTTGCGCCGCCGGTACAAAGGAGTTCTCTCGTCACACCCCGCCTGATAGGTGACGGTGAACTCTTCCAGCGCGGGCAGCATTTTGGCCAGATCGGCCGCCTGCGTGAACTCGAAGGCGTTGACACCGACCCGTTTCAGGTAAAAAAGCTGATCCTGAATGAAATTCCCCCGGGCGCGGATTTCGCCGCCGTAACCGTAGTCCTCCCGCAGCAGCCGGGCGATGGAGAAGCCGCGTCCGTCGGCGAGACCGGGGAATTCCACGGTAATCAGGGCGAAACCGGCCAAATCCGGGGCGAGCGCGTCCAGATCGTCCGCGCCACCGATGCGCAAACCCAGCGACCCGCCGCGCTGCAGCAATATCTCGCGTTCCTTGAGCCAGCGGGTGGCGGAAACGGTCACGGAACCCGCCTGCGGGAGGGGTGCGTCGTCATCCAGATGAATCCAGCCGTCCTCGACGAGGACGCCATCCTTAATGATTTGCATAGAGTCTCTCCCGGAAAGGTTCGATGCCGGCGCGGCGCAGGGTGTCCAGGAAACTTTCCTCCTCTTCGCGCAGATCGACGTAAGTTTGCAGGAGGGTCACGACCGCGTCGGCAACGTCGCCCTTGGCCAGGGAAGGCCCCAGCCGTTCGCCCAGGGCGGCGTCGTTGCTGGAGGAGCCACCGAGGGTCAACTGGTACCATTCCTCGCCGTGCTTATCGACGCCGAGAATGCCGATGTGGCCGACGGTGTGGTGGCCGCAGCCGTTCATGCACCCGGACAGGTTGACGCGAACCTCGCCGAGGTCGTGCAGGTAATCCAGGTCCTCGAAACGCTGGGCGATGTCCAGCGCCACCGGAATGGCAGCGGCGTTGGCAAGCGAGCAGAAATCCAGCCCCGGGCAGCAGATCATGTCCGTGACCTTGCCGACATTCGGGGTGGCGAGATTCAGCGCCTTCAACTCCCGCCACAACTCGGGCAACCGATCCTTGCGCACGTCGGCCAGCAGCAGGTTCTGGGTGTGGGTGACCCGGACCAGGCCCAAACTGAAACGGTCGGCCAGATCGGCCACCGCATCCATCTGCTCGCCGCTCAGGTCGCCCGGCGCCACGCCTTGCGGCTTGAGGGAGAGGAATACGGCGCGGTAGCCGGCCTGCTTGTGCGCGACGCTGTTGTGCCGGTACCAGGCGAAAAAGGCCGGATCGCTAAGGGCCAGCTTCTCCGGCACGGCGATCTGCTCCACCGTGAGCGATTCGTAAGTCGGCGGCGCAAAAAAAGCGGCCACGCGGTCGATCTCGGCCTGGTCGAGCAGCAGGCCGTCGCGAATGCGCAGCCACTCCTTCTCCACCAAGGCGCGGAAACGCTCCAGGGTGTCTTCCCTGACCAGAATTTTGATGCGCGCCCGGTACTTGTTGTCGCGCCGGCCGAAACGGTTGTAAACGCGCAGGATGGCTTCCAGGTAGGAAAGCAGATGGCGCTTTTCCAGGAACGGCCGGACCACCTGGCCGAGAATCGGGGTACGCCCCAGGCCGCCGCCCACCAGCACCTCGAAACCGACCTCGCCCTGCTCGTTCCGGACCAGATGCAGGCCCACGTCGTGCACCTGCGTCGCCGCCCGGTCGCGCGCGGCGCCGCTGACGGCGATCTTGAACTTGCGCGGCAGGAAGGCAAACTCCGGATGCAGGGTGCTCCATTGGCGGATGATCTCGCACCAGGGACGCGGGTCTTCGATTTCATCCGGCGTCACGCCGGCCAGATGATCGGAGGTGACGTTGCGGATGCAGTTGCCGCTGGTCTGGATGGCGTGCATCTGCACCGTGGCCAGATCCTGGAGGATGTCCGGCACCCGGGCCAGTTCCGGCCAGTTGTACTGGATGTTCTGCCGGGTGGTGAAATGGCCGTAATTCCGGTCGTAGGTCCGGGCGATGTGCGCCAGCATGCGCAGTTGCTTCGAGGAGAGCAGCCCGTAGGGGATGGCGACGCGCAGCATGGGGGCGAAGCGCTGGATGTACAGGCCGTTCATGAGGCGCAACGGGCGGAACTCGTCTTCGCTCAACTCGCCGGCGAGAAAGCGCCGGGTCTGGTCGCGGAACTGGGCCACGCGCTCGTTCACGAGCGTCTGGTCGAAATGGTCGTACTGATACATGCCGGTGTGCATAGTGCCTGGACTGAAGGCCCCATAAAAAAGGACTAAATACTATAAATCGGGCGCGCCCGGATTGCGAATTGCCTTTTTCTCCTCCGCTAGGAACAATTCACCGGCTGGCCGTTCCGCACCCCCTCCTCCGTTTCCGGAAAGCGGCTGCGAACCAGGGCAGCACGCTTTATTCCTTCGGAGCAAAAATTCATGAACAGAAGTTTGGGCATTTCCGTGATGGTCGGCGCATTGGCCGCCGGCTGCGCCAGCAACCCTTACGGAGGCGGCTATGGCGGCAGCGGTTCTTCCGGAATGAGCAACACGACCAAAGGCGCGGCCATCGGCGCGCTGGGCGGCGGCACGATCGGCGCATTGGCGGGCAGGGACCTCAAGGGCGGCCTGATCGGCGCGGCGGCCGGCGCGGTGCTGGGAGGCGGCATCGGCTACTACATGGACCGGCAGGAACAGCAACTGCGCCAGCGGCTGGAAGACTCCGGCAGCGGCGTGCAAGTGCAACGCGAAGGCGACAACCTGCGCGTCATCATGCCGAGCCAAGTCACGTTCGATTTCGACTCGGCCCATATCCGTCCGGGTTTTTATTCCGCCTTGAACGGCGTGGCGCAGGTTCTGCGCGAAAACGACCAGACCGCAGTCGAAATCACCGGCCACACCGATTCCAAGGGCAGCGACAGTTACAACCAGCGCCTCTCGGAAGAGCGGGCACGCGCCGTGGCCGATTATCTCGCCGCCCAGGGCGTCAACATGGCGCGCATGAATGCGCGCGGCATGGGCGAAAGCATGCCGCTCGCCTCCAACGACACGGACGGCGGGCGGCAACAAAACCGCCGGGTGGAAATCCTCATCCAGCCGATCAGCCAGCCGGCCGCCGCTCCGCAGCCTGACTATCCGCCGCAGCAACCGGGCGGCTACTATCCCCCTGCCCAACAGCAGCCGGGTTACGCACCGCCTCCGCCGGCCTACAACCCACCGGTTTATGCGCCGCCGCCGGCATATCCGCCTCGGCAGCCGTACAATCCGGGCGGCTACCAACGCTACCCCGCGCAACCCGCCTATCCGCAGCCGGGCTACAACCCGTATTATCCGCCGGCCGATTCGCGCCCCGGATACACCTACTGACCGTCTCCGGCAGATGGCGGCGTATCACTGGGCGCCGCCATCATGCGCCTCTACCCACTTCCGGCGGTAATAATCCCGCACTTGCCGGACGAAATCTTCCAGGAGAGCGGCGTCGTTCAACTCCGTCTCCTCGATCAGCGGCATGTCCGGGAACGCCTGCCGCAGGGCGCGGGCGAACACGCCCATAGCGGTGAACCCCGCAACATTCCCATCCACGTGGAAAACCGGGACATCCACCCACCCACAACTGGGGGAGCGGCTTTTGAGAACAAAGCCGCCGATGCCTTCCAGTCCGGACACCAGGGCACGGCTATGGCCCGCCAGGACTTCGGTGACGTCCAAACCGTCGTCTTCCGTACCGACCACGCGAATGCCGCCACCACCCCTTTCCACAAGCCGCACAGGAGGCCGTGGCACGCCCAAACCGGCGACGACCTCTGGACATACAGGCACAAGCTCGAACAGCCGCGTCAGGGCGCCACAAACGATCTCGTCGCGCCTATGGCCGCCGTCGTAGCGCACGGCGTCGCCCAGCAAGCAGCGGCTCACGCCGACACGGATTCGCTCCATAGTCGTTCCTCTTCGTAACCCGATTCCCCCGGCGCATAATTTTCCGATGCTTATACGCGCTGCCACGAACCACCTCGGCAAACCCCGCATCCGGATTGCGTGCGGACTGGCGTTGCTGCTGCTGAGCGGTTGCGCCGGCACCCCGCCCGCCCCCGCCGTACCCAACGCAGACGACCTGATTTCCTACGCCACCGGTCTTACGGGCGCTCCCTACCGCTTCGGCGGCACGGATCCCGAACGCGGATTCGACTGCAGCGGTTTCGTCCAGCATGTCTACGCCCGGTTCGGCGTTCCACTGCCGCGCACGACGCACGAGATGGCGGAGCGCCTTTCCGAAATTCCGCTGGAGCAGTGCGAAAACGGCGATCTTCTGTTTTTCAACATCGCAAACAAGCCCTTTTCGCATGTCGGCCTTTATTTGGGACACGGGCATTTCATTCACGCTCCCAGCGACCGGAGCGGCGGCGTGACGATTTCCAGCCTGGAACGCCCATTTTGGCGTAAACGCTTCGCCGGAGCGCGCCGACCGGCACCCCTTCCAGGCCAATAACCAAGCGGTCCGATAAAAAATCCTTGACAGAGGGAAACACTCTGTTTAATAAAAGCACCTGAGAAACATCCCATGTTCTCAGAAAAAAGCACAGAACTATCATGGTTTTGTGTCTTTCGCAGCTAAATTGAATGGCACCGCCTGCGGGCGGAAATTACGTTCACATAACTAGATAAATGAGGTATCACAATGGAACAGGAAAAAGACAACTTCTGGCTGTACATCGGCGGCATCATCGTCCTGACCATCGTCCTGGTGGTCATGCTGCAGAAGCGCGAAGTCGAAGGCAACACCGGCGGCGAATCGGCCTATCAACAGCTGAAGGCCGAAACGCAGAAGCAGATCGACTCAGCCAAAGCAAAAAAATAATTGTACGGCCGTTCGAGGCCGTAACCTGAAGGAACACTCGAAGAATGCACCAGGAGTGAGGAGAACGTAGCTTCGAAATCGCCGCGTCGCGGCGGAAAGTCAAACCGGGTGCCCTGAAAAGGGCCTTGTGGACTTTCCGCCTGGCGCGGCGATTTTTTTCGGCCCGCGAATCCACAGGCCACAAAAAAAGCGCCGCCCCTTGAGGAGGGCGACGCCGATCTTGAGCACGGCAGGACTCCCCGCCGACTTTTCCTACCGTTTAGAAAGTCACGACCACGTCCGTGGAAAACAGCAATTGGTCATTGCGATCACCGTCGCTGAAGGCGTTGATCTTATCCGTCCAGTCATAGCGCAGGTTGGGGCGCACGCTCAGCCATTTGGTCGGCTTGTAGTTCAGACCCACCGTAACCGCATAATAGTTGCTGTCGTCAAACGTATAGTTGGCATAATCGGCGCCACAGGCATAGTTGCTGGTCGCGTTCGTGGCGGCGAGACAGCGGCCAGGACCCAAAATCCTGAAGCCGTTATGGTCGCGGAACCATTCGCCGCGGATACCCGCCGTCAGCCTGTCGTCGATGTCGTAAAACAGGTACTGGTTGATGCCGTACCATTGGGCATCTTCCGTGTCACCCGGAATACCGCTAGCCAAAGTACCTGCGGTAATCACGTCGTCCGCAAAACCGTTGTCGTGCTGGAACACATAGTGCAGCTTGTCCGTGATGTTGTACTTGAGCACCATGCTGTACATGGCCCAGGCGGAACTGGCATCCTCGGCGCGCTCGCCGGCGGTGGAGGTCAAGGCGAAAGATGTGCGGGCATCGTCGCTGGTCCAGGTCACACCGCCCAGGAAGGCCCAATTGCCCAGATCGCGATCCCAGTTGCCATCCCAACCGCCGGTGTTGCTGCCGGTGACCGCTCCGGCCAATGCGCTCCAGTTGGAATCGAACGTGTAACTGCCCAGGATGCCGGTATGGGTGAAGGGCTCGCCGTATTGCATGGTGTACGGCTTGGTGATGAAGAAGTTGTCCGGCGCCGTCACCACTTCGTAGCCGATCGGCGTATAGAAGTGCCCCGCCTTGACGGTCAGGCCGTTGCCGACCGGTAGGTTGAATTCCGCGTAGGCTTGCGGAATCGCGATGCCGTAAAAACGGTCCGTATGGCTGGAAAGATGCAGATCCCAATGTCCACGATTGATCGGCAAGCCGGTGCGCGGATCGAAGGCCGGCGAACCATAAGCCTGGGTAAAGATGGCGTCGGTGCCGTACATGAAATCCACCCGGCCGCCCACGTCCCACGCATCGCCGCTGGCGGTAACCGCTCTTTGCAAATAAAGGTAGAGCTGGTTCATCTGAATTTCGCCGGTGCGGTCATTGAAGGTGACCGGGCCGTTGAACTGATCCTGCGAGCCGTTGAAGTTGGCCGACACGCTGCTGTTAAGCCAGCCGCCCAGCTTGAGATTCCAGTCCTTCATGAAACCGGATTCGTTGATATTGACGCCCGTCAACGCCTCGACGGCCCCGGCCGGCGCTTCAGTGGCCGTTTCCTCGGCTATTGCGGCACCCGCAAGGCATCCCGTCAGCGCCATGCCCAAAGGAAAAATTCGTTTCATTGCCAACTCCCCGTGTTGTTTCAATCATGTAACAAAATTAGCACAACCAGTGCCATTTTACAAAAGCCAATCGATACAATCCGTTAACAAGAATACTTTGATGCTTTCGGCCGGCATGCGTTGTATTGGTGCAACAAAATGGGGCATTGGCACCATTAACGTGCAAAACACGCAACAAAATTCACTGCCCGTCCGTGATCTCCTGAAACGAAATGCCGCGCTCCACTTGCAGGACACGGAAAACGTTTCGGGCATAGCCGTAGAATGTTTTGGCGCGCAATGCCGAGGCCAGTTGTTGTCCTGCCCGCGTAAAGGGCCGATAACAAAAAAACCGCTCCTCGAATTCCGGCTGCGGCTTCGCCAGTTGGTAGCGCTTGGCGGCGTAACCGATGCGCAGCCCGCGCGCGGGAAGGACGCGGCGCTGCTCCAGCTCGGCCGACAGCAGGCCGCTGTCGATGAAGTGCTGAGTCAAGTCGTCGCCGGAGAGATAACCTCTCATTTCGGTGCGTGCCGCATCGTCGGCGATCATGAAACGCCCGCCGCTCTCGAACGCGAACGAAAAGGCGCAATACGCCTCGAACCCTTCGACCTCCCAGGCGTCCATCATCCCCAAGGTGTGCAGGGTGCGCGTGGAACTACTTTGCGGGTTAGCGACTTCCGCCGCCAGCAACCGCGCCCAGATATGCTGGAATTCGGGACGCGCCACATCCTGCGCCAGACCGAAAAAGCGCACGACCCAGCCGGGTTCCACGGCTTCGTCGGAGACTTCCGCCGGCAGTTCCGCCAAGGCGAGCACGACGATTGCTTCGCAATTGGCCTGACGGAGAATTTCGCGCCCCTCCACCCGCCGCCGCGCCCGGCCGACTACACCGATAGGCGCTGCGGCCAGCGTCGAATCCACCCACTCTTCCGCTGACGGGACACCCAGGGAGAGAGGCAGCGGGCCGATGGCCTGCGTGACAGTTTCCAGCAATTTACGCGCCGGTTTGGGCAACTCACCGCCCGGATTCTCCGGCGGCTCCATACGAACGTCTCCGTCAGGCAATGACAGCCACTCCACCCATGTACGGCAACAATGCTTCGGGAACGCGAATGCGACCCTGGCCGTCCTGATAGTTCTCCAGCACCGCCACCAGGGTACGGCCCACCGCCAGGCCGGAGCCGTTGAGGGTATGGACGAGTTCCGGTTTGCCCGTTGCCGGGTTGCGCCAGCGCGCCATCAAGCGGCGCGCTTGGAAATCGCGGAAATTGCTGCACGAGGAAATTTCCCGATACGCGCCTTGCCCCGGCAGCCAGACCTCCAGATCGTAAGTTTTCGCCGAGGAAAAGCCCACGTCGCCGGCGCACAGCGCCACACGGCGATAGGGCAAACCCAGCCGTTCGAGGATGATTTCCGCATCGCGGGTCAGTTGCTCGTGCGCGCCCGCCGAATCCTCGGGCCGGGTGATCCACACCAGCTCCACTTTCTCGAACTGATGCTGGCGGATCATGCCGCGCGTGTCCTTGCCGTAAGCTCCGGCTTCGCTGCGAAAGCACGGCGTATGGCAAACGAACTTGAGCGGCAGTCTGGCCGCATCGAGGATTTCGTCCCGCACCAGATTGGTCACCGGCACCTCGGCCGTGGGAATCAGGAAAAAATCCGGATCGTGCGCGACCTTGAACAAATCCTCCTCAAACTTGGGCAACTGGCCAGTCCCCCGCAGACTGTCGGCGTTCACCATGTAAGGCACATAGGTTTCGGTGTAGCCGCGCTCCTGGGTATGGATGTCCAGCATGAACTGGGTCAAGGCGCGCTGGAGCCGCGCCAGCGGCCCCTGGAGGGTGACGAAACGCGATCCGGTCAGTTTGGCCGCGGCATCGAAGTCCATTAGCCCCAAGGCCATGCCCAAGTCGGCGTGATCCTTGGCCTCGAACGCGAAGCGCTGAGGTTCGCCCCAACGCTTGAGTTCCAGGTTGTCTTCCTCGCTGCGACCCTCGGGCACGGTTTCATCCAGGATATTGGGAATGCCCAGCAGCAAGGTCTCCAACTGCGCCTGCAACACGGCCAGTTCGCTCTCGGCGGCGTCCAGCTCCTCGCCCAGATGCTGCACCTGATCCAACAGGGGCTGGATGTTTTCGCCGCGCGCCTTGGCCTGGCCGATGGCTTTGGAACGGGTATTGCGCTCGTTTTGCAAATTCTGGGTGCGGACCTGAACGTCCTTGCGCCGGCTTTCCAGTTCCTGAAACGCCGTCTTGTCCAGTGGGAACCCGCGCCGCGCCAGTTGCGCGGCCACCAGGTCGAGATCGGTGCGAAATAAACGAGGATCTAGCATGGTCAATCGCTGTGGTTACAAAAAATCGTTTTGAAACGGTGAATTCCAGGGCGTTGGTGGGCTTGCGTCCGCGGGCTGTGCCTGCCTTCAATAGCCGTAATCGAGATTCTTGATTTCGATCAGCCGGCCGTTCTCGAAACGCAGGAGTTGCATGAAGTATTGCGGGCCGAAGTTGTAGAGCCACTCTTCGACCCTGACCGGCACGAACTGCTCGTGCTCGAGCCCCTTTCCCTTCAGACGGAGGCTGCGATACTCCACCCGTTCGTCGCGGTATTGCGGCGGGCCGCATTTTTGCAGCACCGAAAAAACATAATCGCCTTCCAGCACCAGAAGGTTTCCGCAACGCAGGGCTTGGGCGGGAGCGGCGGCAAGCAGCAGGACCAGAAAAAAAATGCCCGCCCATGGTCCCCGGCTTACCCCAAAACGCCGTGAATCCGGGCCGTTTCGAAAACGTCTCGCCAGGTTGCGCATGCTCGACCTCCGCTTGTATTTTCAGACTACCTTTTCCTCGCTTTTTCTGCGAGTACCAACGGCAAATCCGGCGCCGGTCAGGTGCGGCATCGATATTTAGGCGCGATTACATTCTTCCTGACTCCGAAATACGCGATTCACCCGATGTCGTATTCTTGCCCTAAGAACTAGTTTTGCTGCCAACACCAGGTTCCCGTTGGAGAACGGCCATGAAACGCTACAACACATTCGACCGGAAACGCGGCGCTCGTATCCAGTCACGCGACAACCTCGTCATCATTTTGTATGAACCCCCGTTTTCCGAGGGCGAGCACGAGGCAAACGCGGCGAGTTCGCCACCGTGGGAATCGTTGGGGAAGCCAGGCAGGACGGGGGAAGAATCCACCGAGAGATGGAAGGCGGAATAGCCCGCGCCGATTCAAAGCCTCTGTACCGGCCATAACAATCCCAACCATACGCCCGCACCGGACAAGGCGGCGCTGCCCGCGAGGATCAGGTAGGCCGTCGTCACGCCGGCGGTGCCGGCGGCATTCGAGGCATACCAGGCGCCCAGCGGAACGAGCAGCCACACGACCAGGAAAGAGGCGGCGATCTGCCAATTCTCGGGCCAGGCGAGACGGGAGGACAATTGACCCAATGCCACGCCCAGCAGCCAGGCAAGCACCAGCAGGAGCGCCAGGCGCGCGCCGACGGTTTCCAGGCCCAACCAGCGGCTCCAGTCTTCCTCGAATCCCCAGCGCGCCAGGTTGATGCCCGCCCAGACCGCCGCCACGCACAGCACCACGCTGCCCAGTGCGTTTAGAGTTGCCTTGGCGAAGTCACCCTCCTGCACCAGCAGCCACGTTTCCATGGAAAAGGTGGAAAAGGTGGTGAAGCCGCCGAGGAAACCGACCAGCACTAGGGCGCGCCATTCAACGGCGACGACGTAGCGGGCGATGAGCAGTTCGGTGAGGAAGCCCATCAGCAGGCCGCCGACGACGTTGACCGTAAGCGTACCGAAGGGGAAATCCCGCCCCAGCCATTCGTAAACGGCGTTGGTGGTGCAAAAGCGCGCCACCGAGCCGGCGGCGCCCCCCAGGGCGACGGCCAGCAGCGCGTTCATGCCTTGAGCACTCGCATGGAGAGCACGGAAGGACTCCGTATCACGCCCTTTTCCGTGACGATGGCATCAATGAGGTGCGCCGGAGTCACGTCGAACACCGGGTTCCAGGCGGAAATCACGCTCTCGGGCTCCAGATAGGATTCGTGCAGCAGTTCGCTCGGGGTGCGCTCCTCGATTTCGATGCCGTCGCCCGAGGGGGTCGCCCAATCCACCGTAGACAAAGGCGCGGCGACCATGAAGCGTACCCCGTGTTGCCGGGCCAGCACGGCCAGGGAATAAGTACCGATCTTGTTGGCGGTATCGCCGTTGGCGGCGATGCGGTCCGCGCCGACGATCACCCACTGCACCGCGCCGCTTTTCATCAGCCACGCGGCAGCGGAGTCGGCGATCAGGGTGGCGGGAATGCGATCCT
>DATDOO010000138.1:0-9151 GCA_035293245.1 Methylococcaceae bacterium | reverse complement strand
AACAATCCGCTTACGCTCACCGGCGCTGTCGTTCAGCCGATAATGGTGCGCAGCGCCCGCTCAACCCCGGCTAAATCCCGGTAATCGGCAGGTCGAGCGCCGCAACGATCTCACCCCGATTCCGGGAAAGATCGGCGGCCTTGGCGCCGAGCTGTTTCCCGGCAACCCCCGCAAGCTGTGGCGTGAGCATCTCGATAACCCGGTCCCGCATGGCCATGCTGGGGCACAGGGGCGCATCGACCCAGTCACTGCGGCATCCAGGCCGGCGATCCGCATTACCGCAAGCCGTTCTTCCGGACGCGGACGGTGGGCAAGAACGCCCTCCGGCACGGCTTCGTGCCGCCCGGCAGGCCCCCTCCCCCGCGGAAAACCTTTGACGCGGCAGGCCAATTGTTTTATAGAATGAAAAGGTTTGGTCACTCAGGGTTACGAATTGTTCCGTTGATTTCGAGCAAGCCGCGTCCGGGATGGCGTTTCTTCCCGCCGCGGCTTTTTCATTGCCCGGTGCGAATTCGTCGGCAACCCCCGTATCCCAAGCCACAATAACAACGAAGAGAGCGAAGCAGGTGAGCCGGTCTGTCCCGTATAACACTAACCGAGGAGGAAACTTCATGCGAATAGGCATACCTAAAGAAGTCCGCGCCGGCGAGAAGCGCGTGGCGACGACGCCGGATGTGGCGGAAAAACTCCAGAAACTGGGCTTTTCCGTCGCCATCGAATCGGGGGCGGGCGACGCCGCCAATCTGTCCGACGACGCCTTCCGCGAGGCGGGAGTCGAGGTCGTTCCGGACGCGAAGGCGCTGTGGGCGTCTTCCGACATCGTGCTCAAGGTGCGCGCGCCGGAGCAGCATCCCGCCTTGGGCGTCGACGAGACGGAACTGCTGAAGGAAGGCGGCACCCTCGTCAGTTTCATCTGGCCGGCGCAGAATCCGGAACTGATGCAGCGCCTGGCGGACCGGAAAGCCACCGTGCTGGCCATGGACAGCGTGCCGCGCATCTCCCGCGCCCAGAAGCTGGACGCCCTGAGTTCCATGGCCAACATCGCCGGCTACCGCGCGGTGATCGAGGCGGCGCACCAGTTCGGGCGCTTCTTCACCGGCCAGGTGACGGCGGCGGGCAAGGTTCCGCCGGCCAAGGTGTTCGTCATCGGCGTGGGCGTGGCCGGATTGGCCGCCCTGGGCGCGGCCAACGGCCTGGGCGCCATCGTGCGCGCCTGCGACACCCGTCCGGAAGTGAAGGACCAGGTCAAGTCCCTGGGCGCGGAGTGGGTGGAGCCGGATTACAAGGAAGAAGGCACCGGCGTCGGCGGTTACGCCAAAGTCATGTCGGAAGCCTACCAGAAGGCCCAGCGCGAGATGATCGCCCGCCAGTGCATGGACGTGGACATCGTCATCACCACCGCGCTGATTCCCGGCAAGCCGGCCCCCAAGCTCATCACCGCCGGCATGGTGGAATCCATGAAGCCGGGCAGCGTGATTGTGGACATGGCCGCCGAACAGGGCGGCAACTGCGAACTGTGCGTCCCCGGCGAAGCGGTGGTGCGCCACGGCGTGACCATCATCGGCTACGGCGACCTGCCCAGCCGCCTGGCGCGCCAGTCCAGCCAGCTCTACTCCACCAACCTGCTGAGGCTGCTGGAAGAGCTGTGCAAGACCAAGGACGGCGTGATCGACGTCAACATGGAAGACGAAGTGATCCGCGGCACCACCGTCATCAAGGAAGGCGACGTCACCTGGCCGCCCCCGCCGCCGAAAATCTCCGCCGCCCCGCCCCAGGGCGCCGTTGCCGCTCCGCCGGTGGAAGCGCCGAAGAAGAAAGGCATCGAACTGCCCGCCTGGGCCAAGACCAGCCTCACCCTGGGCCTGCTCGGCCTGGCCTTTTACGGCATCGGCGTCTCCGCCCCCGCCGCCTTCCTGGGCCACTTCACCGTGTTCGTGCTGGCCTGTTTCGTGGGCTACATGGTGATCTGGAACGTGACCCCCGCCCTGCACACGCCGCTGATGAGCGTCACCAACGCCATCTCCAGCATCATCGCCATCGGTGCGCTGATCCAGGTCTCGTCGCCCGGCATCGGCATCACCGCCTTGTCGGGTCTGGCGATCGCCTTGACCGCGGTCAACATGTTCGGCGGCTTCTGGGTCACTCAGCGCATGTTGCGCATGTTCAGGAAATAAGGGGGAATCATCATGTCGGAAGGATTAGTTACCGCGGCGTATATCGTCGCCACCATCCTCTTCATCCGGAGCTTAGGGGGACTTTCCAGCCCCGAGACGGCGCGGCTCGGCAACCTGTACGGCATCGTCGGCATGGCCATCGCCATCCTGGCGACCGTGTTCGGGCCGAAGATCGGCGGCCTGTCCAGCTATGTCACCCTCCTCGTCGCCATGGCCATCGGCGGCAGCGTGGGCGTGTTCGCCGCCATCAAGGTCAAGATGACCGAAATGCCGGAACTGGTCGCCCTCATGCACAGCCTGGTCGGCCTCGCCGCCGTGCTGGTGGGCTACGCCAACTACGTGGACACTTCGGTCAGCTTCGCGGGCGCGGAGAAGACCATCCATGAGGTGGAAATCTACGTGGGCATCCTGATCGGCGCCATCACCTTCTCGGGCTCGATCATCGCCTTCGGTAAGCTGTCCGCCAAGATCAGCGGCAAGCCGATGCTGCTGCCGGGACGCCACTGGCTCAACCTGGCCGGACTGATCGGCGTGATCTTCGTCGGCAAGCTGTTCCTCGGCGCGGAAGCCGGCAGCGTGCTGGGGATTTTCTGGCTGATCGCGATGAGCGCCATCGCCCTGGCCTTCGGGGTGCACATGGTCATGGCCATCGGCGGCGCAGACATGCCGGTGGTGGTGTCCATGCTCAACAGCTATTCGGGGTGGGCGGCGTCGGCCACCGGCTTCATGCTGTCCAACGACCTGCTGATCGTCATCGGCGCACTGGTCGGCTCTTCGGGCGCGATCCTGAGCTACATCATGTGCCGGGCGATGAACCGCAACTTCGTCAGCGTCATCGCCGGCGGCTTCGGCACCGAGGGTGGCAAGCCGGCGGCGGCCGGCGGCGCGGAACCGGCGGGCGAAGTCTCGCCCATCGCCGCCGAGGAGACCGCGGAACTGTTGCGCGAAGCCAGCCACGTCATCATCGTGCCCGGTTACGGCATGGCGGTGGCCCAGGCCCAGCACACGGTGTTCGAAATCACCAAGCTGCTGCGCGAGAGAGGCGTCGAGGTGCGCTTCGGCATCCACCCGGTGGCGGGCCGCATGCCGGGGCACATGAACGTGCTGCTGGCCGAGGCCAAGGTGCCTTACGACATCGTGCTGGAAATGGACGAGATCAACGAGGATTTCCCCGAAACCGACGTGGCGATGGTGATCGGCGCCAACGACATCGTCAATCCGGCGGCCCAGGAAGACCCCAACAGCCCCATCGCCGGCATGCCGGTGCTGGAAGTGTGGAAGGCCAAGACCAGCATCGTCATGAAGCGCTCCATGGCTTCCGGCTATGCGGGCGTGGACAACCCGCTGTTCTACAAGGAAAACAACCGCATGCTGTTCGGCGACGCCAAGAAGATGCTCGACGAAGTGTTGAGCGCCCTCCGGGCGTAGCAAACGTCAATCCGGGCGGGTGAGATCCCGCCCGGATTCTCCCACGCGATGCGCGAACCGGACGCCATGGATTTTCGCAAGGAAGACGCCCACTTGGCCGGCCTCGCCCTCGTGGTGCTTCCGGCGCTGGCGCTGTCGGGAGTCGCGCCTTACGACCGCCTCACCTGGCTGATGGAAGTCATGCCGGTGCTGATCGTGTTCCCCCTCCTCGCCGCCACGCGGCGCAGCTTTCCCCTCACCCCTTTGCTCTACATCCTCGTCGGCCTCCACGCCCTGATTCTCATCGGCGGCGGCGCCTACACCTACGCCCGGGTTCCCGCCGGTTTCTGGGTACAGGAACTCTTCGATCTGGCCCGGAACCCCTACGACAAGCTCGGCCACTTCGCCCAGGGCTTCATCCCCGCCCTGGCGGCACGGGAAATCCTCCTGCGCGGCGGCTACGTGAACGGCCGCAGAATGCTGTTTTTTCTCTGCATGTGCGTGGCGCTGGCGGTCAGCGCGGTCTACGAAATGCTCGAATGGTTTTCGGCTATGCTGCTGGGACAGGGTGCGGACGAATTCCTCGGCACCCAGGGCGACGGCTGGGACACCCAGTCCGACATGTTCATGGCGCTGATCGGCGCTCTGTGCATGCTGTTTGCCATGAGCGGAATGCACGACCGGCAGATAGCGGCGCTACGCCGGGAAAATCCTTGAGAAAGGAGGGTCCTGGTGCCCGGGGCTGTCCACATCGGGAGGCACATCGGCGCTATCGCTGGGCGTCGTCAGTTGAACCCTTCGAACTGCCCTGAGTACTTGTGCGGCCCGTCGTACCGGAGATGAAGAGCGATGAATAGCGAAAATCCGCCGCAGAACGCTCGGGACCTGTTCGAAATCGCCTCGGAACACGCGTCCACCCAAGTGCCCCTGGCGCGTCCGGCGGAGACGATCGGCGAACTGAAAAAGTCCATCTTTGGCCGCTCTTACGTGTGTGCGAGCCACATCGTCGTCTGCGATGCGGGGGTCTTCCGCGGCGTGTTGCGCATCGAAGGTTTGCTGGCCGCCGCAGACGAAAGCGTCGTCGCCGAGGTAATGGACGCCCGTGCGCCGTCCGTAAGACCGGGGCTGGATCAGGAACTGGCCGCCTGGCACGCGGTGCAACATGGCGAAGCCGCGCTTTCCGTCGTCGATGCGTAAGGGAAATTCGTCGGCATCATTCCTCCCGACCGGCTGCTGGCCGTGCTCCTTCATGAACACGACGAAGACATGGCCCGGCTGGGTGGCTTCCTGAAGAATTCCACAATCGCCCATCTTGCCAGCGAGGAGCCGGTCCGCTGGCGTTTCTGGCACCGGATTCCCTGGCTGCTGCTGGGCCTGGCGGGAGCGTTCGCCGCCGCCGACATCGTCGGCTATTTCGAGACCCGGCTGGAAGAAAAGCTGGTGCTGGCCTTTTTCATTCCCGGGATCGTCTACATGGCCGACGCGGTCGGCACGCAGACTGAAACGGTACTGGTCCGCGGACTTTCCGTGGGCGTGGGCATTGGCCGCGTTTTAAGGCTGGAATTGCTCAGTGGGCTGTACATCGGCCTGGCCCTGGCGCTCATCGCCACACCTTTGGTCCTGTGGCGCTGGCAAGACAGGGACGTTGCATTGACGGTGGGGCTTTCGATTTTCGCCGCCTGCTCTACCGCCACCATCGTCGCCATGATTTTGCCGTGGCTCTTGAATCGATGCGGCTTAGACCCGGCATTTGGAAGCGGCCCGCTGGCCACCGTGCTGCAGGATTTGCTCTCCATCGTCCTCTACTTCGCCATCGCCGCCGCCATTCTTTCCTGACGCCCGGCAACCACCCCGGCGCTTTGCCAAGGCGCGGGGACAATTCGCACCAGGCGCAGTCTTAAACCGGCAGGCGCAGGGAATTTCCCCCGCCTCCCCCAATCACCACCTGCGAGGAACCGACCATGGCCAAGCTACTCGTCCTCTACTACAGCATGTACGGCCATGTGGAGACCATGGCCCACGCGGTGGCCGAAGGCGCCCGCTCCGTCGAGGGCGTCGAGGTCACGATCAGGCGGGTGCCGGAATTGATGCCGGAAGAGGTAGCGCGCCGGGTGGGCGCCAAGCTCGACCAAGCCGCTCCCGTCGCCACGGTCGACGAACTGCCCCAGTACGACGCCATCGTCTTCGGCACGCCCACGCGCTTCGGCAACATGTGCGCGCAGATGCGCAATTTTCTCGACCAGACCGGCAAGCACTGGCTGAGCGGCGCGCTGGTCGGCAAGGTCGCCGGCGTGTTCACCTCCACGGCCACGCAGCACGGCGGGCAGGAAACCACCATCACCTCCTTCCACACCACGCTGCTCCACCAGGGCATGGTCATCGTGGGCGTGCCCTATTCCTGCAAGGAACTGCTCAACATGCAGGAAATCACCGGCGGTACGCCTTACGGCGCGAGCACCCTGACGGATGCGGACGGCAGCCGCCGGCCGTCGGAGAACGAACTGAAAATCGCGCGCTTTCAGGGCGCGCACGTGGCCCGCATCGCGAAGAAACTGGCGGGATGATCGGCCCGGCTGAGCCGCCGGAGTTCAGGTGCGCGTCAGCAATTCCAGCAGATGGCCGTTGGGGTCGTGGAAATAGCAGCCCCGACCGCCGTGCCAGTCGTTCAGTTGGCCGTTTGCCGCGTTCGCCCAGTCGCTGCCGTACGGAACGCGAGCGTCTTGCAGACGGCGCAGGATCGCGTCGAATTCTTCATCGCTCACGTGAAAGGCGAAGTGATGGGACTCGAAGCTTTGTGCGTTGTCGAAATCCAGGGTCAGGGTGTCGTTGACGTGCACCTGGGCAAAGTGGCCGGCGCTTTGGCATTGCAGGCCGAACAGGTCGGCAAGAAAGCGCGCGGAGGCTTCCTTGTCGTGGGCGGGGACGATGGTGTGGTTCAGGACGATGGTCATGGATGCCAAGCCTCCCTCGATTGAGTCGTCTTCGGGCGATGCTACCAGTTTTCCTGTCCACTGCGTGCCGCCGCGAGGCGAAAGGAGTTTTCTTTTCTCCGCCACGCGGTAAACTTCGAACCCGATCAGAAACAATCTGCACGTTGTGGGATTTTGTTCCCGCCCCCGCGGGGAAAAGGAAAAATAGCGCGATCCCGCTGCGTTTGAAGATGCTTGCCGATCGAAATTCGAATGGCCTCCGGAACCCGTTTCCCGCGATTTTTACTCTTTCATTCGCACCGCTTACACCGCCGCCATGGAACTCCTCGCCGTCAGCATCGGTCAGCCGCGCTACTTGGAACATCAGGGCCGCAGCGAACTGACCGGCATCTACAAATCGCCGGTCGCCGGTCCTGTCGCCGTTACATCCAACGGGCTGGAAGGCGACGGTCAGGCGGACCTGAAAAACCACGGCGGCACGGACAAGGCGCTCTACGCCTACACCCTGGAAAACTACCGTTTCTGGGAATGCGAGCTGGGCTTGCCGGAGTTGCCGTTCGGCCAGTTCGGCGAGAACCTGACCGTGACGGAAATGCCGGACGAATCCGTGCACATCGGCGACGTGTTCCGCATCGGCGAAATCACGGTCCAGGTCACCCAGCCGCGCGTGCCGTGCCACAAGCTGGGGCTGCGTTTCGGCCTGCCGCAATTCCCGGCCCGTTTTCTGCCCTCCGGCCGCTGCGGCTTTTACCTGCGCGTCCTGCAAACCGGCGCAATTCGGGCGGGGGATGCCATCGAACGACTGCGCGAAGACCCGGCGCGGCTGAATCTGCGCGACGCGATGCTGGCGATTCAGGAAGGACCGCGCCAGGGGGAAATCATCCGCCGCGCGCTGGGGATCGAGGCCCTGTCCGCCGCTTGGCGGGACGATCTCACCCGGCGCCTGGAACGGTAGGCCGCCCTTGCCTACCCTGTTTTTCCTCACTGCCCCTCCTCCCGGGCGCGGCAATGCAAATCCCGAACACACGCCGCAGAAAATGGCGCGATGGCTGCACGATTCGCCCGCCGCCATTCCCGACCTGTTTGCGCATGAATTGCTCCAGCACCTGGTCGCGATCAATCGCGCACCGCCCGAAGGCAAAATCCTCCTGGAAATCGCAGAGGCACTGCGTCCCGGCGTGTTGCGCAGCGTGGAATACCTGACCGCCAACATCGAAGCCAAGACGTTCCCCCTCCCCGCCGAGGATCGCGCCCACGGCGATCTTTTACAGGGCATGACGCGGGAATTCGGCCGGATGTACGGCGCCTTGATGCAGGACTACGACAGCGGCAAGATGGGAGACAAATCGCTGGCGCTCCTGTCGCAACGACTGCTGCGCTGCCTGGATCAGGTATTGCTCGGCTATTACCTGCTGCATCTCAAGATTCCCGCCTGGCTGTGGCGAGACGTGCACAGCGTGTACAAGCAGACGCTTGCCAAGCGCAAACACGAGGAGCGCGTCCGCGACGACGCGGCGGTAGCCGGCTTCGCCACCCCCGAGGAGGTTTACAAGGAGATTCTCCTGCTGGGCATGAGCGACCCTTACTGCCTGCACGGAAAGGAAATCCTCGCCTTGCGCCGCACGAGCGCGCAGTGGACGGCGAACGTCGCCCTCCAGAGCACGGACGAACCCGGCTGGCGCCTCGCCTTTCACGAGGACAAGCCGCCCTGGTGGGAGCCCAAACCCACCGGCGGCGACAACGACAAAACGCTGGGCCTGGACGTCCGGCCCATCCTGAAAATCCTGGAAAACCCCGACCAGCGCTGGACGCACCGTGCCGGCCGCTTCGAACCCAACCCCGTCGCCGACTCGGACAGCGGCGGCCTGAGCGCCGGCCTGCTGAATTACCTCCTCTGGCGCTGGAGCCACGCCCCCGTGCCGCCCGCGCCGCCCCAGGGCGCGCTGCACTTCATTCCCGGCTTCAACAACGTTCACCACCTGTTCGGCGAGCCCGCCCCGCTGAATATCGCCGCGGTTCCGCACTGGACCGCGACCCCCTTGACCGACGGGATGCTCGCCTACGACCGCGACACGCCGGGCGGCGTGCAGATCGGCCTGCTTTTAGGGTTCGTCGCCGAGAGCGACGTCGAGGTCCGGGGCATCGGCGTGGTCAGCCGCGTGTCGATGGACCAGACGGACGGGCTGGTCAAGTTCCAGATCCGGCCCCTTACCATCCGCGCCGTCACCGCCGGTCTTCAACCCGCCAAGCTGACCATGACCAACCAGGGCAGCTATCAGCGCGCCCTGCTGTACCTGGAAGAGGTGCCCGGCGATGAGCCGCGCTCGTTCATCCTGCTGCAATCCATGCGCCAGCAGGAGATCAACCGCGTGCGCCTCCTGACCGACAACGGGATGACCTTCGTGCGGCTCCTCAACCGCCGCAACATTGCTTTCGGCATCGTGGGCTTCGACTGCCTGCACGCCATCGACTGAACCCATGGCGAGCGAGCCGCTTCCCCGCACGCTGGCGCATTCCGTGGGCGAAACCCTGCTCGGCCGCGGCGAGCGGCTGGTGACGGCGGAATCGTGCACCGGCGGCGGCCTGGCCTATTGCCTGACGGAGGTTCCCGGAAGTTCCGGCTGGTTCGAGCGCGGTTTT
>DATDOO010000137.1:0-16075 GCA_035293245.1 Methylococcaceae bacterium | reverse complement strand
TGGCCTCGTCGATTGCACAGGTCGGAAAACCCGAAGACATGGCCGACCTCGTGACGCTCATCCGCGCCGACATCGAGCGGGTACGCCGCGGCCGGGCCGCGCGTGCAGCCGGCGACCGCGGATCTCTCGGCAATGGTGGAGCCATGAGCTACGCCGGCTGGCACATCGCCGCCGTCATGCACCTCAACGCGGCCGGTGCCGAGCAGGTGCTCATTGACCTGCTTCCCGAGCCGGAATACCGCTCCGAGGCCGCCGTCGCGATGGCGAGCGACTTCGTGCCAAAATCGGAGCGTTCCTTCGACCGGACGTTCCGCTACGACTTGATGTGGGCCGCACGCGAAGGCCACACTCCGCCGCCCAGCGACGACCAGCGGCGCACACGGTTCGCCACCGCACTCGATGCCGAAATCAAGCGCCTGCGAGAGCAGAACCAGGACGGGAAACCGGGTGCAGGGCTGAAAGAGCTCGCAAAGGCGCTTGCCGCAATTGACGGCCGCGGTTCCGCGTCAGCGGTGCTCGACGTGATTGCCATGCCTGGCCAATGGGACCAATACACCTGTTTCGACGCCGCCGAGCACCTGTTGATGGCGGGTGTCGCCTTGCCCGTAATTACCACTTTCGCCCTCGTCGATTCCATCGTCGAGCGGACGGAGAGATCGATGCAGGATTCAGACAGGTACCTTCTGCGCCGTATCCTCACGCTCTGCCCCTTCGTCGACACCCCTGCGGCAGGGATCGCCAAGATGCGCGACGTGCTCGGCAAGCGGCGGCTCTGGGGATACGAACTGCGCGAACTCGTCACCGCTCTCGGCGAGAGCCGTTCGGATGCCGCCGTCGATCTCTTGTATGAGCTTGCGTCCGACGCGCACACGTTCGAGCAATGCGAGGACTACTTCATCAACGCCTTCGCAGTGCTCGATACGCCACGCGCGCACGAGCTGCTCATGGGTTTTGTCGATCCGGACATTCGCGGCATCGCGCTGACGCGCCGTCCTCACCGCGAGGACGTGCTGGTCGCGCGGCTCGCGGAGCTGGCCCGGCGCAGGCCCGAGGTGGCCGCGTGGCTGCGGAATTTGTGCGAACGCGGCCTGCCGGAACTCAATCGGCACGTCCTCTCGAAGGTCATGGACTGGCTCGGAACGCCCGAAGCCCTCGCCGCAAATCTGAACCTGATTGATGACGCTAAGCCATCGCCGGTTCCGCAAGGCATTTGGGACCAACTCGAAACCGCTTTCGTCGAGCGACGGCTGTATGGGCAAAGTCCCAACGTCTTCACGCAACACGCACGCGCGTCAAACGAACTGCGCGTCCGGCTCTTCAGGATGGCGATTGGGGACGAGAAACGACGGAAGTCTGCCTTTATGCTTCTCGGTCAAATCGAGGAATGGCGTCTGGAGCATGGCAGGCCGACGGATGAACCGCGTCATCCCGATCTCGGATCCGGCCAATCTTGGCCGCCCGAGGAGTCCTGACTTTCCTCCCTGACCCAAAGGGACAGTTCCTATTTACCCGGGATTCATCCCCTGCCCGCCTCATGCAGCATACGCCGCTGCTCGTCCCACAGCGGCGTCCCCGATGCCAGGTCAAACAGAGTCACCTCCGCTGGCAACGTTTCGTCGAGTATCGCAGCCACGATGTCCGGCGCCAGCGTGGTCAGGTTGACCATCCGCTCACGTAGCTGTTGTCGATCCCCTCCCGCGTGGCAATCTCCTTCAACGACTTCGCTTCCCCGGATTCCAGCATGGCGAGCCAGCGGTGCCCCCTGGCCAGCGCCAACTGGAGCCGTGTCGGCGCCACGGCCCACGGTCTGACCGTGGGCGGTTTCGCCGTTTGGCAGCGTGACCAGCTTGCGCCCGCTGCGGCGTTTGATCTGGATCGGCACGGACAGCGTCAACCTGCCATCGCGGGTCTTGCCGTCTTGCGTGGTCCACGCCTTCGACGGCACGCCATCAAGTTTCAGTTCCTTGACCAGTGCGGTACTGGAGCCGAGTTCGACGAAGCGCTGGAAGATGTGCCGGATCAGTTTGGCCTCGCGTTCATTGGGCACCAACCGCCGGTTCGCGACGTCGTAACCGAGCGGTGGCACGCCGCCCATCCACATGCCCTTGCGTTTGCTGGCAGCGATCTTGTCGCGGATGCGCTCGCCGGTAGGCAATACGGCCTTCCAGGAACTGGCGGTTGTGCGTGGGCGTGTCGCCACCGACCAGCTTCTGCCAGAGCGCCCGGAACTCTGCCATCGGCAGTTCGGGCAACTTCGCGATCTGGGCCGCCACCGATGGCGGCGTTGAGAATGATTGTTTTGGCGTGCTCATCATGACTCCGTATTTGTCTTGTTGACGGGGTCTGAATGAACGCGCTGGTTGCCAGAGAAGCCAAGCTCAAACTCGCTCACAGCAGACGAAACCGACTACGCCACCTGCCAGATGTGCGGCAACGAAAATATCCGCTACGTCTACCATGGAGCACCCGGATCTGGGCGAGAGCTTCGAGGTCGGCTGCGTCTGCGCCGAGAAGATGAGCGACGACTACGAGGGGCCGCAGCGACGTGAGGCTAAGTTGCGGAACCGAGCAGTTCGCCGCACCCGTTGGCTGCAGCGCAAGTGGCGGGTCATCGGCGGGATGCTTCACCCATCCGGCAACTGCACCTACCGGATCAATTACCTCATCGGCGACAGAAGCGCGCCGGTCCCGCACGCCACTAACCCTGTGCCTTACGACCAAGGCCGGCGAGCGTTTCGGGAGCGGTTCGTTCACCGCCTGATCGAAGGTCGGGTGAGCCGATGCGGACGCGGGTTCAATTCCGTAAACGGGAATCGAACGGGCGTCCTTTCTGATGTACTTGGCTGATGACCTCGGCCGGGCGTAACTGGTAGGATTGTCGGCATCAGGGGCTGAATTCCGCACCTTTCCGCAGGAGTTCGAATCTTTCCGCACGAACCCGCAGGAACCCTCACCAGCCCGCACGGCCCGATACCAGGTCATTGATTTTCAACAAACCGCTCGATCGGTCCGCGCTTGCGGACTGCGGACTTTCAATACCCCGGACATCAGGCTTGTAAGCGTCGTCGCTGGTGCCGTCGTGTTGCGAAACGTCGGCAGTTGGCCAAATCTACCGACGAAACGGAACATCTCTTAGCCAGCACCGACCTGCGCCGCGACCGTCTTGGTCGATGTCGCCAAGCAGGACTCCTCGCAGGCCTTGATGTCGACCTGGCGGTAGATCACCCGGCCGCAGAGCTTCAGGAACTTGGGCCCGAGCCCCTCGCTGCGCCAGCGTTCCAGTGTGGCCTCGCTGATACTCCAGCGGGCGGCCAGTTGTTTTTGATTGAGGTGAGCTACTTCCATCTTGGCCTCCTTCCGAATGAGTTGGCAGGAGTCCATGAAGGCGCTGTTCCGCCCACGAGCCAAGGCGTAGCGCGGCCTGGCGCCTGATTGGGTGTAAATGGGTGTCTTTTAGGGCGTGGGCGTGCCAGACCACCCCGGGAGCGCGCCGTTTCGGATATTGCGATTATTCGTTTATTTCGGTTATACTTCCTCCCATGACGCTGTTTGAAGCTCCCAGGAGGCTGCCATGACCACTCTATCTCCCACCCATTCGTTGCCGACGGCCGAAGAAGTTGCCATCGCCCGCGAGAGCGGCCGGGCGCTGTCCGCCTTCCTGCAGACCCGTGCGAAAACCCAGCAGATCGAGATCTTCGACGACAAGGGCGCGTCCCACCCGGTCCGCGTCCCGGTGTCGGCGCTGCGGCTGCTCGTGGATGTCCTGACCGAAATCGGTGAGGGCAACGCGGTCAGCATCATCCCGATCCACGCAGAACTGACCACCCAGGACGCGGCGGATGTGCTCAACGTCTCCCGCCCGTTCCTCGTCCAGTTGCTGGAGCGCGGCGAGATCCCGTTCCACAAGATCGGCACGCACCGTCGTGTCCGCTACCAGGACGTGCTCGCGTACAAAGAGCGCATCGATGTGGAGCGCAGCAAGGCCCTGGATGCACTCGCCGAGCAAGGCCAGGCGCTCAAGATGGGGTACGAATGAATGAGTTCGAACTTCACCGTCATTTACGACGCGTGCGTGCTCTACCCGGCCCCGCTGCGCGACTTCCTGATGCGCCTGGCACTGACCGATCTGTACCGGGCGCGCTGGACGGACATGATCCACGACGAGTGGACGCGTAACGTTCTGAAGCAGCGACCAGACCTGAAAGCCGAAGACTTGGAGCGCACGCGATCGCTGATGAACGCCCATGTGCGGGACAGCCTCGTTACCGGCTTCGAGCACCTGATCCCGGCCGTCGAATTGCCGGATGCCGACGACCGTCATGTGGTGGCCGCTGCCATCCACGGCGGCGCCAGTCTGATCGTGACCTTCAACATGAAGGACTTCCCGCCGGAGCGGCTCAAGCCCTACAACTTGGCCGCCCAGCATCCGGATGACTTCATCTTCGATCTACTGGATCTGCACGCTGCCCGAGTGTGCGAGGCGGCGGCCAACCATCGCCGGTCACTGAAGAACCCGCCCAAGACGACCGACGAGTACCTCGACACCCTGCTCAAGCAGGGTCTGACGCAGACCGTTGGCCAGTTGCGGGAGTGGAAGGTGGCGATCTGACGGACGCGGGTTCCATTCCGCGTTTGTAAACTGAACTGGGCCTGGAAAGCAGACGAAGTTGAACGGCCTTGCCGGTGACCAATCGCGGCGAAAAACCTGCTTGATTGTCCGCAGCCGGACGGGGCACCGGCAGGCTTTTCGATTGAGTTCGCAATGGTTCGCAGCAGCCCGCAGCGCTTCGATTCCGTACTTTCAATAGTCGTTTGGTGCGGGGTAACATCCCACCACCACGTGCCAAGCCGGAGAATCTTCTCCGGCTTTTTTATGTCCCCTCTACAGGCCACGTCTGGCGCGGTTCCGCGCTTTGGCCTCTTGAGCGTCACTCCATTTCTTACCCCGATTTCGGCCATTTTCCGGCCCGTTTTCTTCTCTGTTCTCAGTTTTTTGCTCTTGAGCGCTCAAGAGGCCCGATGCAGCAACTATGCGGGTTTCAGGGCGGCGGGTTGGAAATGGATTTTGGTGGGCGGGGCCGACTGAGAAAGAGAATTTCAGTCGCGTTGACGGTCTTTCCAGTGCGGCGCATCATCCGGTCGCGGTGTACTGCTTCAATCGTCGGCTTTTCGCATGCATCCCTACCTCAACCCGCTCCCTCCGGAAGCCCAGCTTGAAATCTCCCAGGCCATTTACGCCGGCAGGACTGTGGATGCGATCAAGCGTTACCGGGAACACACCCAGTGCAGCTTGACGGAAAGCAAGCAGAAGATCGACGCGATCCGCTCGCATCTCCAGGAGACCCACCCCCAGGCTTTTTTGAACCCCCGATCCTCCGGCGGGTGCGGCGGCTGTCTGGGTGTTTTGTTGCTGTTGCTGATTCTGGGCTTCGCCTTGCCCAAACTGCCGGATTTGTTTTTCGAGGATGGATGGGATTGGCGGGCTTTCCTGTCGAAAAAGGGCGATGAGATTCTGTCGAAAGCCCTGGAAGACCCGGACGTGCGCCGGTGGATCGACCAAGCGTTGGCCCGCATTTCCAAGGCATCTCCCCCCAGGGAAGCCCCGCCGAAGCCCGTACCGCCGCCTGCCAATCCACCGCAATCCCTCTCCCGGATTCAGAACCGTCCGCTGATCCTCCCCGCGCCGGCCCCAGCTTACGAACCCCGTTACCCCAATGAACCGGAAAAGTTGGCCCGTTTGTATCAGAAAAAACTGGCCAATCCCGATTACCTCACCTGGATGAATCGTCCCGGCATCCCCCAGGGCTATCAGGACTTTGACGAAGAGCACCGGATCAAGGCGGCACGGAGTCAGTTGGCCCAGGCGGTGAAGCCGCCCGCGAACGCCACGGTGCATGAGATTCCAGGCGATCCCACGCGCGATGTGGAAATCGACGGCGTCCTGCGCGCCGAAGAATGGCGGCAGGCCTTGAGCATGGCCTTGCTGCCGCTGGAGACCGAAACCGTGTTCTTCCTGGAAGCGGATTCGGACTGGCTGTACATTGCCGCCGAGGTGCCGGGAGACACCACCCCATCCGGATTCGATCAACTGCGTTTTTATGTTCACGTCAACCTGGATCCGATCATCCGGAACGAACGCTTGCATGTCGATGGCCGTGGCCAGCAAACGCCCACGTCCATCCGGGAAACGACGGTGACCTGGCGGGGCGCGCCGCCGGTGAGCGAAAACGAGCGCTGGAAAAAATACCCGATTTCCGACTGGAACATTTACCGCATGGCTCAAGGCGCGGCCAGCGTCCAGGGCTACCGGCGCTTTGAGGCGAAGATTCACCGCAAGGAAGCGGGCTTGATGTCCAATGCCCCATTCGCGGCATTTGTCGAGGTCGAATCCGACCCCATCTACGACCACGGCAAATTCCGGGAACGCACCTATCTGGGAAAGCTGGGCGATCAGCAGAATCCGGTGTGGTTCAAAATCCAGGCGGGTTTATGAGGATTCCGGTTAGGCGTCCCCTTTCCTTCGCCATCGTAACGCCATGCCGAAACTGTCTTGCCCTTGCCTGACTGGACGTCCTCCAAGCGGCGCGCCGGGACCATATCGCTGCCTTGGCTCAGCGCCGGTAGAGCGAGACATCTCCGAAGGCGGCTTGTCGCCAACCCGTTTTCGTTGCGCGGAAACCGGCCTGGAATGGCTCGTGGAAGGACGCAATCAGGAACGGGGAATAGGAATGATGAACCTGGCCGCGCGCTGGAACCGCAGCCTGCGCCTGGGCTATTGCCGCGCCGTGTGGCAAGCCGGGCGGGAAGAGATGGCGGAAGATGCGCAATGGAGGGAAATGCTACTCGCCCGCGCGGAGTTTTTCGCGGGAACGCAATCCGCTTGGCATCTGTCCCACGAATTCCAAGGCTTGTGCGTGGCGAACCGCTTGACGCGCTGGCTGCGCCCCACGCCCCATCCGGGAAGAGCCCGGACTGCCGGAGTGGGCCGCCACGCTTTCCTTGCAACTGGAGCCGCTGTTGCGCCCGAATGCCGGGATTCGCGATGGGTTCGCCTTTCTGGATGGTCATGCGCAATCCGCCGGGGCCTTCGACATCGCCCAAACCTATCTGTTGCGGGCAGCCTACGATCTGGGCGAAGCCCTGCATGGCTTGGCCGAACGCCGGCCGCCAGGCGGAGACGAGGAAAACGCGATCCGGTGGCTGCATCTGCTGGAAGCTGCGTTCTTGGCCGGGGAAAGCGGAAGAGGGGCTTGGCGGGAGAAATCCGCCGTCTGCTGGCGCGGCGGAAGAATCCGCCTTGAAGGTCGCCGCGAAGGGATCCCCGAATCGCGCCCTTCGCTCGATCCCCATCCCTATCCGGGCAGGTAACGCTCCAGAAGGGCCCGGCACAAAGGAGCTTTCTCCACGGGCCGGTCGTATTCCAGAACATACAGAATTTCCAGGAGGCGCGCCTTGTCCGCCCGCGCTCCGCGCCGGAGCAGAAACTCCACCGCACGGAGGGCGAGGTGTTCCACCGCCGCCGCCAGGGTTTCCCCGTCCCGATCCAGTTTTTGCAACGCGGCAGGCTCGATTTGCAGCAGATATTCGAGAACTTCCACCGCGTCCGCCGCCGCCGCGAAAGCAAGCACGGACCAGCCCCGGCTCTTCTCGAACGCATCCAGTCTCGCGCCCGCTTCCACCAGCATGGTGACCGCCGCCAGATTCTGGCTGGAAGCCGCGCGCATCAAGGGCGTTTCGCCGTTCGCGTCTTCTGCGGAAGGGTCGGCGCCGTGGCGAAGGAGCAACGTCACGATTTCCTCGATTCCGGGATTGGCGAGGTTGGGAAACGCGCCGTGCAATGGCGTCCGGCCTTCGTGATCCCGGCTGTCTGCCTCCGCTCCCCAGTCCAGCAAGCTTTGGACGTTTTCCGTCTGTCCGAGAGCAACGGCGATATGGAGCGGCCCCTGGCCGTAAACGTCCGGTTCAAGGAAAGCGGCTCCCGCTTCCTTGAAGGATTCCTCTTTCCCGCCGACTTGCCGGGATGCGGCGGACTTGGCGCGCGGTCTTTCCCGCTCGTATTGCTTCCAGAGGGCGCGTTCCGAGCCGGACCGGGCACCCGCGCCGCAACCCACAAGGAACATGACCAACTGCGCAAACCAGGCGAACCAGATGTCCCCGCCGCTGCGGTAATCGGGAAAGAGAATATTGCGATGCGGCTTGGAGGAAGGCCATTTCCAGTCGATAACCGCCGTGCGGGCAAAATGGGTGATGTGATCTAAAAACCCGCCGTCCGCGTCCGGGCCAAAGCGCCGGGTCAGCATGTCCCGGCGGATTTCTTCCAGCGAGAGGCCTGGCTGTTGCGCATGCCTCCGCGCATACTCTTCCGCCACGTCCTGGTCGAAGTTCCATTGGCTGGCGCGTGCATAGGCGCTGTAACCGGTTAGAACAATCCCGACGGCGATGCAGAATCCCGCCGCCAGTGCCCATTTTTCGTGGGTAATCCGCCCAAACGAAACGGCCATGTAGGCGGCCCCGCCCGCGATCCCCGCCAGCGCCAAAGTCAGGATGTAACTGGTAGCCTCAAACAGGAACGTGTAGGCGATCCCGATGACAAGGACGGCCGGGGCAGCCAGAAGAAGAAAGCGGAGCAGGCTCGCCGTGACCGCAAAAATTCGATGCCGGGAGTCCTGGGCGGGCGAGCCGGTCAAGGGGAATGCCCCAAATCCATCAGGGAGCTTTCCGGATGGTGACGTAGTACACGAACAGCTTGTCGCAGCCGTCCTTGCTTTTGCCATGAATGCTGATTTGCGCCTTGCCCGCCTGGGTTACGGCCTGCGGCAACTTGCCCACGACGGAGAACTTGCCGTTGCCAAGCGGGGAGACTGTCAGAGACGCCGACTGGCCGTTGACCTTGACCACCAGCGTATGGGTGGCGGTGTTGTCGGTCGCGGTGAAGGAAACTTCCGGCACACCCGCAACGTCCGCGTTTTGCGCGGGAATCTCATTGGCGTAATAGTGCGGGGTGCAGGACTCCTGGCTTCCTCCGCCGCCGCCACCGTAGGCCCAGACCGGGGGCGCCAACCAACTGGCCATCGCCAGAAACCCAGCCTTTCTCCACGTTTTCATGGAACGCCTCCGGAATGGTTCTGAGAAAGCGGCTCATCGACTGAAAGCCGCACGGCAGGAACGCCCTGTGCATGAAGGTTTCCGAATCATCCAATCCGGAAACACCTTCGTCAACCGCGACCGTCTTCAAATAGGCCACGACTTGTCTTGTAACGCCCACTCCACCGGAATCCCCCGCCGCATCCGCCGCTGGGCTGCCAATTCCAGACCAGACCTACCAAACCGGAATGTATGAATTTTCCCTGTCAGGCCAGATCGAACGGCTCTTTCGGTGCGCCTTATATTTTATTTGTATCTTCATATACCTCTGTAGGACGGGGGGCTTCCGGCGGGGTTGTGTATGAGCCTATGCCCGTGCTGGACATTTCCGGGAGGGGATTTTCCGTAAACGTTGGGGTAGGGCCGCTGCTCGGATCATGGTTCACGATGCGGTCTGCTTCACTGGCGATTTTGGATGCTTGATTGGAAACCTGTTCGCTGCTGAATTTGGTTCCAGCGCTATCCGTCCAAGTGTAATCCCCACTGCCCCGGCCCATATTGGTCCAGGGCCTATAAGCGCCTTCCCTCGTCTCCGTTTTTGGATCTTTCCTTTCCTTTAAGGAAAGGCTTTCATATGTGGTGAATGCTCCTGCAGCTGTCTTAAGCGCAATCGCCTTTTCCTGAATGGCTTCCGCCGATTCGTTATTGGCTTGCGCCGTTTTCAGATCATCCACCATCTTGTTCGTGGCACGGGCAAGAAAGCCAATGCCCGCCCCCCATGCTTCAACTTCGCAAAAATTTCCGGGACATACGTCTGCTTGCCATTTTTCGAGGAAGCTTTGCAATGTATGGGAATATTCATGAATCAGCGTCGCCGCAAGCTTAAGCTTCTGGCCTAAGGACATCGGCCTGGTTCCAGCGGTTTGCAGCGCTGATTGATTGATTGTTATGTGGCCGGTAACACCGGTTTCTCCGCCCTCGTCGGATGCCATTTCACCAAAGGTAATTTTTCCGTCCTTGGCGTGTTGCTCAAGCAGCCTTGCATAATTGGATTCCCCGAGAGTGAAAAGCAGTCTTAGAACGTCATTAAACTTATCGCCTTCAGTCTGGCTCATGCCAGGATAGGTGGACTGCAAAAATATGGGCCCGCTGGGCGGGGCGTCGGTAATGTTAATTGGATGGATCAGTGCGCCTAACTCATGGGGTGTGATTTCCTGACGTTCACACTCATCGCACTGAGATTCATTGGCTTCAGCGCATCCCCCAAAGCTACCGAAGACGAAAAAAAACACCATGGAAAAAATCTTGCAGGAAATTTCGATGCGTTTGCTGGACATTTACCGCCTCCTTAATAATTGAGCGCGATTCCGGCGGTAGCCGTATGTTTGCTGAATTCGTAGATTGGTATGTTGGAGTTTATTCCCATGTAATCGTAATGAAGATACGTGCTCACATTGGAGTGGATGGGGATTTTTACATCCAGACTGACTGAGTCGGTTTCGTCATCTCGATTTGATCCGCTCAACGACAGGCTGTTGATGTGGTCAAATCGATAGTAAGTGCGCGTGTAGTAGGTATCTACGCTGATGCCTCTTGGAAACGTATAGCCTAATCCGGCAATCAGCGCATTGGAAAAATAATCAAAGTCGCGTCCCTCGGAGTCTGCGGCATTGTACGCGTATCCAAGCCTGCCGCGAAACCTTGAGTCAGGAATGGTTAAATAGGCTGTCAGATCCATCCCATTAGCCGTGTTGTCCCGATCTCTCAGCGAAACGCTTGAAAAATAGAAATCTTCATTGGTGAATCTATATCCGATTTCACCCGTAACCCAATGGTTTAGCTGGTAGGCTAGCGTGGGTTTGAGCGTGAACTGGTTTCTTAAGCTGTTGCCCCCAAGTTCGGTATAGTCGTCCAATAGGCTTAAGGCCAGGGATAAGTCGCTGGCAACAAAATGTCTCAAATTTGCGGATGCTCGGTGATCAAGGAGATCGAAATTTCTGGAAATTGCCGCTTCGCCATAAATTTTTGCCTGAAAGGCATAATCCAATGTGAGTAAATCCTCTTGGGTAAGCAATTTCCGATAAGATAAATCGGCCTTGGTTTCAAAAAAGCTGGAATCCTGATTGGGTATTCCTGCTGGCAAGGGAAAGATATTTCCCAGGCCCATTGGGTTTGAATTGTAACCCCCGCCAACCGCCAACTGAATGCCGTATCCTTCAATGTTTCCCTTTTTGATGGACATTCCGGATTCAACTGAAAGACTTTTGGAGCAGATTTCCGGCGGTAGCGAAGGCGGAGGATCCTGCCAGTTTTTATTGGCCGCCATGTAATCCTCTATCCCGCTAATGGAGGCTTTCATTCGAGGGTCAATACGCAATATGCGCGCTAATGCTTCATGTGCTTGTTGCGTTTCGCCCGCCAAGTAGTAAGCATGTGCGAGTAGTTGGATGGCCTGAATGTCGCCGGAGTGGGAGCGCTCATAGATGGATAGCTCCCTAATCGCGGCTTGGGAACGGCCTAACCCGACGTAACTCCAGCCAAGCTCCAGCGGCAGTCCGCCTTGCCGCCCACCCAGGCTTCGTGCTTTATTAATAGTTTCGACTGCGGGCTTATATAGTCCGGCCCTGTTTAATGCAATGGCTTGATAATAAAGCGCCTCAATATCGTTGGGTTTGGCTTCAGCGATGTTTTGAAAGTTCCTCGCCGCAGCCAAATAGGACACATTTAAGGGCGGCTTTGCGTCGCAAAGCGATAACATCGCTACGGTTCTCTTTTGTTCAATGTCTTGGGCCGCATAGGCGATATCCTGCGAAAATCCATCCGCTCCAGACAAGCTCACGACAAGAAAAGATAAAGCAAAGATTGCTTTGAGCGTTTTCTGAATATTCATTAAACTACAACTCCGAAAATTCTTGTCGGCTGATAATCTCATAAGAAATCCCCGCTCATCTTTTGGACAAACGGGGATCCTGGGTATGCCCTGCGGAAACAATGCCGTCCGCTCTGCGTATTTTCAGCTGCATTTCCCGACATCTTTGCCGGACGGAATCTCGCACTTTTTGGACTCGCATACGGCATCGCACTTGCCGGCCGCGTCCGATAGTTGCGGAGCCTTGCAGACATGCGGCGTCACCGCCAGCACGCACACATTGCCATCCGTGCAACCCTTGTGTCGTCCTTGCATTCGTTCGCCGCCCAGGAAATCTGGGTGAAATACAGCGTGCCGATCAGCGCGAAGAACAGTGCCCGGCTCCTGAACATGCGGCTCCGCCTGAATGTAATTATTTGAAATAACTATATATATATGTCGGTATGGATGCCTCTGGAATGATGCGACGTCGTGGGTAAACCGTCAAGAGTTATGCCGGAAAGTTGTGTATGAAGGGTTGAGTCAGGCGGCGTATTCTTGTTGCGCAAGCACTTCTAAGGGCGCAAGGGCGATTTCGATAGCCGTGAGGAATTCATGTGTGCTTGCCGGCTGGGCATCCAGGCTCAGCAGGGGCGCATTACGAACAATGTCATGCAGAAGGAAAACCCACCTATGAGCACCCCGCGCAAGAAATCCCCCACATGGACCGACGTCAAGGTCAAGCTCAACGAATTCGACCGCGCCGGCCTGCTCGGGCTGGTGCAAGACCTTTACGCGGCCGGCAAGGACAACCAGACCTTTCTGCACGCACGGTTTGGGCTTGGTAGCGACGTGCTGAAACCCTACATGGCGACCATCGACCGCTGGCTTTGGCCGGATGTGTTCAAGAACCAGGACACTTCGGTAGCCAAGGCCAAGAAAGCCATATCGGATTACAGGAAGGCGATCGGCCAGCCCGAGGGGCTGGCGGAACTGATGGTGTTCTATTGCGAGCAGGCGTCGGGCTTCAGCAGCGACATCGGTCTGCAGGACGAGGGCTACTTGGACGCCTTGGTGCGGATGTTCGAGCAAGCATTGAAGACGATCGCCGCATTGCCGGAGGTTCGACGTCCGGAGCTTTGGGCGCGCCTGGATGCCGTCCGCCATGTAAGTCGCACAATCGGCTATGGCGTGGGTGACGATATGGATCGCTTGCTAGCCGAGTACGGCGTCGATGTCTAAGCCCGATGCGCGTGTCAAGACAGCACTTTCATTTTGGTATATATCCATCGCTTGAGCCAAGCCGGCGAGCCAAAGTGGGCGATAGCCCCCTCAGCTCGTGCCCCGTCTGCTCTTTTGGGAGGCAGGCTAATGGGTGACCCCATTCTTGCCCGCGTTTAGAACATAGCATTGTGCTGCGGAGATAGACTTGATTCCAGTTCCGCTGCTGATCGGATGTCGGACGGGGCGCGCGATTCCGCGCTCGGGAATCGAACTGGCACCGGAAAGCGTACGAGTTTGAATGGACTTTCCAGCGACCAAAACAAGGCGCCGTCGCGACGCCCTGTTCAGCGCCGGATCGATCCCGATCCGGCCCGGCCGGATTACTGCCTCAGCGGATGAGTTTGCCAACCACCAGATGGCGGCTGTTCTGGTCGTAGTACACCGAATTGCTGTACGTGCTCCAGCTATAGCCGGTGATGACGCCGTTGCCGTCCGCATAGAGGCGCAGGATGCCGACGCCGGCGCCGGTGTCCCAGGTGCCGTCTTCCATCTTGCGGGTGTCGCTGGGGCCGTGGCCCGACTTGGTCGAGTCGATGACTTCCACCTCGTACTGGGTGGTTCCTTCCACCACGGGCGCGGAGGCGGTGCGTTGCGTGGCCGGGCCGACCGCCAGCATGACGTGCCCGGTCGGCGAGGCTCCTTGCGGATATTTCACGGCGATGAGGTCGCCCGCCTGAATGTCGGCGACGCTCTGCATGGCCTCGAATCCGTTCCGGCTCACAATCGTGTCGTGGTACTTGGCGGCGGTCGGGCTGCTGGAGCCCATCCAGTTGCGGAAATCCGTATCGTTCCAGCCGTAAGCCTGCTTCAGCACCCGCGTGACGAAAGAGCTGCACTCGGTGCGGTTTTCATACCCAGTGGCACCGTTGACGCCGTTCCAGCGGATGTAGTTGGGATTGGTGCCGTATTCGTTCCTGTCTGGGGTAACATTCAAGGCGATGTCTTCGGCCCAGCCCAAATGGGCCGGGGAGGCGGCGCAAGTCGCCACGGCGATCAGCATGAGGGAGAGTCCCCCGGCGATCCGGCGAACCAGGGAAGCGGTCGATGGGCGGGATGAAGTTTTCATGTCGGTCTCCTGTGTCGAACTGGTTTTCACGGACCCTCTCGGGTTGGTGATGACTCTACGCAGGGGACGTGCGCCGTTCTGTGCGCCATTCACGTCGGTTTTGTGATTTATGCACACGCCCTCCAGTGGAGGAGGCAAGGGGAATCCGCAGGATGCTTGAAAATGTTTCCATGTTCGCCGGCCTTGCGCCGGAAGACCTCGAGCGCCTGGAATCCGGCGCGCAAAAGCACACCTACCGGCGCGGCGCGATCATCCTGAGCCAGGGGGAGCTCTCGGACAGCCTGTACGTCGTGTTGTCGGGCCGATTCAAGGCGTATATGGCCAACGAGGACGGGCGGGAAGTGTTGCTGGACTTCCTGGCACCGGGCGATGCGTTCGGCGAGCTGTCCTTGCTGGACGGGGAGCCGCGCTCGGCTTCCGTCATGGCGGTGGAAACCAGCCAACTGGCGGTGCTACCCCGCCGGCATTTCCTGGAGTGCGCACAAAGCACCCCGGCGATACCCGTCGCCTTGCTGCAAGCCCTGGCGCGGCGTACCCGGGGACTCGCGGGCATGGTGGGCAATCTGGCGCTGATGGACGTTTACGGCCGGGTCGCCAGCGCCCTGCTCGGCCTGGCCAAGGAAGAAGTGGAGGGCCGGCGCGCCACGCCTGCGATCACCCATCAGGAACTGGCCAGCATGACCGGGGCATCGCGGGAGATGGTCACGCGGATACTGAACGACCTCAAACGCGGGGGATACATTGCCATCGCCCAGCACCGCATCATCCTGCAAGGCAATTTGCCCGCCCGTTGGTAAATTTCAGTCGGGACGGTTCCACGTTTCCGGGCGTGGCCTCGCAAATGCGCGCCCCTGCTGTGCGATTTCAATGCAGATCGGCTATATGCTATTCATTACGCACCCACCACCGAGGTACATTCCATGGACATCTCCGGCCTGTCATCCAATGGCCTGGTCACCCTGGCCCAGGCTCTCCAAACCCGCAGGGTGCAGGAACAGGTGGCGACTTCCATCTTGAAACTGGCCAACGACCAGATCGAGCAGACCGGCGAACTCGCGATGCAGCTCATCGAATCCACACCGGGCGCATTGGGACAAAACGTCGACGTCCGGGCTTGATTGAATCCCCCGCAAGCCACCAACGCAGGAAACAACCATGGCAATAGGCACGCTCCACAAGATCGTTGTCATCGGCAAAACCGGCGTTCGGCGTTGCGGAAACCGGACAAGCGGTATAACGACACCCGAGGAAATGCCATGGAGATGTTAAAAACGGCGGCGCGAGCCTGCCTCAAGCTGTTCAAATGGGCTTCGATCTTTGCTGTCGCCTTCGTCGGGGTGCTTTTCGCAATCAACGCCTTCGATGAACCGCTGAAGCCCGAGGCTGCGGCGGCCATGCGCTGGCCGGAGCCGGCGGTGCAGGACGGCGATAACGGCTACTTTGCGCTGGCCGGCCTCTCGGCTCCGTCGGGCCAGGACGCCCACGCCTGGGGGCGGCGCTGGATCGAGGCGATGAATCGGGCCCGCAGCCAGGCCGAGGTCGAGGAGGTGCAGAAGTCCTTGGCCACGACACCGCTCGCGTTTGCGGGCTCAGCGGCGGTCTTGTGCGATTTTCGCGGCGGGCAGGAATGCGCGCCGCAGGCAGCCAGGCAGGCCGAGGCCATCGCCCGCCTGACGTCGGACAACGCCGAGTTGCTTGGCCGCTATTCCGCCATTCAGGGCTTTCCGGCGGTCGCCGAAGCGTACCGGCCGCAGTCGCTGTCGCACCCGTTTGTCGGCTTGCTGATCTACAGC
>DATDOO010000136.1:0-5396 GCA_035293245.1 Methylococcaceae bacterium | reverse complement strand
GCTGCGGTGATCATTCCTCTGGGCCGACGATTGCTCGGCGGCTCAAGCGGCCTACCCGAGGGTCATAACGGGCTGGGCCAGCCCTCCCCTCCTATTTGGCCTTGCACCGCGCGGGGTTTACCGTGCCCCCGATGTCACCATCGGGGCGGTGGGCTCTTACCCCACCGTTTCACCCTTACCAGACGCTGCGGCCGTTGAAGACCTGCCCGAGGTTTTGCCTCCGGCCGATCACCGAGGCCGCCTGCGCCGGCGGTTTATTTTCTGTGGCACTTTCCATGGCCGTGCCGTCACCGGCCCGACCCCCTGGCGTTACCAGGCGCGCTGCCCTGCGGAGTCCGGACTTTCCTCCAGGCCCTTGTCTTGCAACAAGGCCCCAGCGATCACCCGGCCCGCTCGCCACATTCATTATACCGCGACCGCGGGCGAAAACACCCAAACACGCCCAGATGCCTTTAGAAAAGTTTCGGTTGGCGAGAAGTCTTGGAGGACTTGGCGCGACGGGAGTCGCGCGGCGATTTCGAGGGCGAGGACTTGGCCTCGGAGTTTTTCCCTTTGCCGGGGGCGGGCGCGATGGGAAGTTTGCCTTCGAGCAGGGCGTCGAATTGGTCTTCGCTCAGGATGGTCACGCCGAGAGAATTGGCCTGATCGAACTTCGAGCCCGGATCGGCGCCCACGACGACGTAACTCGTCTTCTTGCTGACGGAGCTGGAGACTTTGCCGCCGTTGGCGACGACCTGCGCTCCGGCTTCCTCGCGCGAGCGCCGGGCCAGCGCGCCGGTGAAGACGAAAGTTTTGCCGGCCAGACGAGTCGAGCGCGGCGTCATGCGTTCGTGCTTCGGATTTACGCCGGCGGCGCGCAGGCGCTCGATCACATGGCGATTGGCGCGCTCGGAGAAAAACTCTGCGATGCTGGAGGCAACCGCCGGGCCCACCTCGGGCACCTCGGTCAGTTGCTCCTCGCTGGCCTCGGCCAGCGCCGCAATCGAACCGAAATGCTCCGCCAGCAACTGGCCGGTGCGCTCGCCGACGAAACGAATGCCCAGCGCATAGATGAGCCGCGCCAGACTGTTTTTCTTGCTGGCCTGGATTTCGTCCAGCAGGTTCTGCGCAGATTTCTCGGCCCTGCGCTCAAGAGCGGCCACTTCTTCGAGATCGAGGTGATACAAGTCCGCAAAATCCTTGACCAAGCCGCGGTCCACCAGTTGATCGCCGATCTTCTCGCCCAAGCCGTCGATATTCATGGCGTGCCGCCCGGCAAAATGGATGAGCGACTCTTTGCGCCGCGCCGGACAGGCCACGTTCACGCAGCGATAGGCAACCTCATCCGGGGACCGGTGGATGCGGGTGTCGCATTCCGGGCATCGCTCGGGTACGGTGACCGGCTGGCGCGGCTTGCCGCGCTGAACGACCTTGATCACATGGGGGATCACCTCGCCGGCCCGCTCGATGATCACCGTATCGCCGGCGGCGAGTCCGAGCCGCTCGATTTCATCCATGTTGTGCAGCGTCGAGCGGCTGACGGTGACGCCGCCGACGGCCACCGGTTCGAGCACGGCCACCGGCGTCAGAGCGCCCGTGCGCCCCACCTGAAAAATGACTTCCTTGACGACCGTGGTCTCCTGGCGCGCGGGATATTTGTAGGCGATGGCCCAGCGCGGCGCCTTGGCGGTGAATCCCAACTCCCGCTGCAAGGACGTTTCGTTGACCTTGACGACGATGCCGTCAATTTCGTACGGCAGTTTTTCGCGCTTCAATTCCCAGGCGTCGCAATATTTCTTGACCTCCTCCATCGAACGGCAGAGCTTCCAATCCTGCGAAGCCTTCAAGTGCAGTTTTGCGGTGGCCTGGAGCGCCTCGGAATGCCGCGCGAAGGGCAGCACGCCGCCGGCCATCAAGTAATATCCGAAGAAATCGAGCCGGCGCGAGGCGGTGATGGCCGGGTCGAGAACGCGGACGGCGCCCGCGGCGGCATTGCGCGGATTGGCGAAGCACTTGCCTCCTTGCTCTTCCTGTTGGCGGTTCAGCTCTTCGAAAGCCTTGCGGGACATGATGATTTCGCCGCGCACCTCGAAATCGGCGGGCAAGCCGAGACGTTTGCACTCGGCCAGGTCCACGCTGAGAGGAATCGAGCGGATGGTCTTGACGTTGGGCGTGACGTTTTCGCCGGTGCTGCCGTCGCCGCGCGTCACGCCGCGCGCGAGCACGCCGCCTTGGTAGCAAAGCGAGATGCTCAGGCCGTCGAACTTGTGCTCGACGACGTACTCGACGGCGTCGCGCCCGGCGAGCTGGCGCACGCGGCGGTCAAAGTCGTCGAGCTGTTCGTAAGAAAAGGCATTGTCCAGGCTGAGCATGGGCGGGCGATGCGGGCAGGTCTCAAAGCCCTTGCGCGGGACGCCGCCCACACGCTGGGTCGGCGAGTCGGGCGTGATCAGCTCGGGATGCGCGCCTTCGAGCTGCTGGAGTTGGTTCACCAGCCGGTCGAAGGTGGCGTCGGAGATCTTGGGGTTGTCGAGGACGTAGTAGAGATATTCGTGGCGGCGAATATCCTCGCGGAGTTTGGCGATCTTGTCCCGCACTTTGAGGAGCTCTTGGTGCTTGCCGGCGGCCACAAAGACCTCAGGGAACGCTCATCGAGACAGCGGCGTATTATACAACGCGGCTCGCCGCAAACAGGCTCATGGAACCCGTGACCCATGCCTAGGAAATCTGCTGCGGTGCGCGGTGTGCGAACCAGCGCCATAGCAGATACAAGACCGCGGCGAAAAGAATTGAGCCACCCGCGAAGGCCAGTTTGTGTTCCGCCAGGTAATTCGCTGCCTGCTGGCCATATCTCACCGCCAGGTAACCCTCTCCAAAAAAGCGCGCGCTCCGAGCCACCGCCAGCGACAGCAGGAACACTCGCAATGGCATTCCCAGAGCGCCGGCCGCGAAGACAAAAACCTTGAACGGCGCCGGCGGCGGAAGCAACGCTGCGACCGCCACACTGAGGAACCCATTGCGCGCCATCCAGCGGCGCACGCCTGCCGCCTGGGGACCGGCGCGGCTGCCAAAGGCCAGCTCCCCGCCCTTGCGGGCAATGGTGAACAAGACCAGACAGCCCACCAGCGAACCGAGCGTCACCATGGCCGCGTAGTAGGGCATCCGCGCCGGGGTGCGGATGGAAAGGGTGATCAACAGAAGGTCATTGACTGTCGGAAACGGTATAAACGTGGAATCGAGAAAGGCCACCACAAACAGGCCCACGCCGCCGCTGAGGGCCAGGACCGCCTGCAACCAATGCGGAAAGTTTGACGAATCCATGGTGGCGACGGTTGCGGCGAGCCGGACGCCGGTCCCCAAAAGCCGCGATTGTAGCAGAGCGGGCGGGCCAGCCGTGAGAAATCGGACCTCTAAAACATTTTGGCCCGGCCGCGTTCCGCGTTCTTGACCGGTGTGGGGGACCCTGCTATACAATTCGTTGGCCATTTTGTCTTAATCACGCCTGTGTTTGATTCCTGAGGAGTGAAGGAGAGCGGAGGAAGCATGCTGACAGCAGGATGGGTCTGGTTCGGGGGGGTGACGGGGCGGATTTTTCTGCGCCCGGTCGCGAGAATGTGCGCGACGGCGATCGGTGTGCTGGCAGCGGCCGGCTCCGCACTGGCGCAAGAGGCCGGGGGCGAGGCCAACCTGCAGCTCCCGGACGTGTCGCAGGTTAGCTTTCTGGGCCTGGACGGACACACACTGCTGCTATTCGGCATCGGGTTTTGCGTGCTGGGGCTGATTTTCGGATTGACGATCTACAGCCGGCTGAAAAACCTGCCCGTGCATCGCTCCATGCGGGAGATCTCCGAACTGATCTACGAAACCTGCAAGACCTACCTGATCACGCAAGGAAAGTTCCTGCTGCTGCTGGAAGCTTTCATCGCCGCGGTCATCGTGCTGTATTTCGGCGTGCTGCTGCACATGGAAGCGCTGCGGGTGGGCATCATCCTGCTCTTCAGCTTGGTCGGGATCGCCGGCAGCTATGGCGTGGCCTGGTTCGGCATCCGCGTGAATACCTTTGCCAACTCGCGCACGGCGTTTGCCAGCCTATACGGCAAGCCCTACCCTATTTACAAGATTCCTCTGGATGCGGGCATGAGCATCGGAATGATGCTGATCAGCGTGGAACTGCTGATGATGCTGTTTATCCTCCTTTTCATTCCTGGCGACTATGCCGGAGCCTGCTTCATTGGTTTCGCCATCGGCGAGTCCCTGGGCGCGGCGGCGTTGCGCATCGCCGGCGGCATCTTCACTAAGATCGCCGACATCGGGTCCGACCTGATGAAGATCGTCTTCAAGATCAAGGAAGATGACGCGCGCAATCCGGGCGTGATCGCCGACTGCACCGGTGACAACGCCGGCGATTCGGTGGGTCCGAGCGCGGACGGATTTGAAACTTACGGCGTGACCGGCGTCGCGCTGATTACCTTTATTCTGCTGGGCGTTCCGGACGATGTCGTAAAGGTGCAACTGCTGGTGTGGATTTTTGTGATGCGCATCGCCATGCTGGTGGCCAGCGCCGCCGCTTTTTTCTTGAACGGCGCCATCGCCAAGGCCCGCTACGCCCAGGCCAGCGAAATGAACTACGAGACGCCGCTGACCTCGCTGGTGTGGATCACTTCGGCCGTCTCCATCGCCATGACCTACGCCATCTCCGCGGTGATCATTCCGGAGCTGGGCGGCGACCCGACGCTATGGTGGAAGCTGGCGACGATCATCTCCTGCGGCACACTGGCCGGGGCGTTGATCCCGGAACTGGTGAAGGTCTTCACCTCCACCGAATCGCGACACGTAAGGGAAGTGGTCAGATCGGCGGAGGAAGGCGGGGCCTCCCTGGGTATTTTGTCCGGCTTTGTGGCCGGCAACTTCTCGGCTTATTACTTGGGACTGGCGATGGTCGCACTGATGTCGGTGGGCTACCTGGTAAGCCTGGCGGGACTAGGCAGCCTGATGATCGCGGCGCCGGTGTTCGCGTTTGGCCTGGTGGCGTTCGGCTTTTTGGGCATGGGCCCGGTGACGATTGCGGTGGACTCCTACGGCCCGGTCACCGACAACGCCCAGTCGGTGTTTGAGCTGTCGCTTATCGAGCAAATTCCCAACATCCAGCAGGAATTGAAACGCGACTTCGGTGTGGACGCCAATTTCGGCCACGCCAAGGACATGCTGGAGGCCAACGACGGCGCGGGCAACACCTTCAAAGCTACCGCCAAGCCGGTGCTGATCGGCACGGCCGTGGTGGGCGCCACGACCATGACCTTTTCCATCATCATGGCGCTGACCAACGGCATCACCGAGAACGTGGACAAACTGTCACTGCTGCACGCGCCGTTTTTCCTGGGGTTCATTGTGGGCGGCGCGATGATCTACTGGTTCAC
>DATDOO010000135.1:0-6528 GCA_035293245.1 Methylococcaceae bacterium | reverse complement strand
ATTGAAGATGCTGCGGCCGTCGATCATGACCTGCAGCTTGTTGCTGTAGATTCCAGCCAGCCCGCGCACGCCGACGGCCCACTGGCTGCCGTTCATCTGCGCCACCTGCGCGCCGGGAACGAAGCGCAGCAAATCGGGGATGTTCGTGGCCCCGGAACGGCGGATGTCCTCGCGCGTCAATACCGTCATCGCCGCAGGCGTATCCACCAAGGGCCGGTCGGAACGGGTTGCGGAATAGACGTTCTGGCTCAGCAGATCCTGCACCGTCAAGTCGAGCAGGTAGTCGTACTCGCCGGCACGCACAACACCCTGGGGAAACAGGAAAAAAACCGCCAGAATGCGCGCCAGGAACCTCATGACGAGCGGTCAGCGATCGGCCTGCACCATGCGAAAACGCTGCGCCAGTGCGATTTCGTGCGCTGACGGCTTATAGGCGTGCGCGTCTTTCGCGCCCAAATAGACATGCGGCTGGTAGAGCGTGACGCTACTCTCCTCGTAACAGCCCGCCAGCAGAAGGCAGGGGAAAAACAGCCAAACGCGGCGCGTCACGGCCTAGCCTCGGGGTAAGCGGTTTCCCAACCCCAGGGACGGCCCTGCCGCAAGCGTTGCTGCTTGGGTTCTCCTCCGGCGGCGTCGGCGCGACGGATCACCCGTTCGCGGAACAGGTCCGCCACTTCGTCCGCGTCGCCGGCCAGGAGCGCCTTGGTGGAACACATCTCGGCGCACAAGGGCAGCTTGCCCTCGGCAAGCCGGTTGCGCCCGTATTTTTTGTATTCTTCCTCGGAAAAATCCGCTTCCGGACCGCCGGCGCAGAAGGTGCACTTGTCCATTTTGCCGCGCGAGCCGAATGCGCCGTCCTGTGGAAATTGCGGCGCGCCGAAGGGGCAGGCGTAAAGGCAGTAGCCGCAGCCGATGCACAAATCCTTGTCGTGCAGCACCACCCCATCGGGCGTGGTGTAAAAGCAATCGACCGGGCACACCGCCTTGCACGGCGCATCCGTGCAGTGCATGCAGGCCACGGAAATGCTTTTCTCGCCCGGCAGGCCGTCGTTGAGGGTGATGACGCGGCGCCGGTTGACTCCCCACGGCACCTCGTGCTCATTCTTGCACGCGGTCACGCAAGCGTTGCACTCGATACAACGCTCCGCGTCGCAGAGAAATTTCATGCGGGCCATGCGCATCGCTCCTTGTCGATAGTTTGGAAAGTAATACCCGTTCGGGGACTACAAGGCAAGCGTATTAGCCTTCCGAAACAGGAGGCGCGTCACGGAATTGCATCCGGTAAAGCTGGGCGTAAACACCGTCCAAGGCCAACAGTTCGGCGTGCGCTCCGCGCTCGACAATCCGCCCCTGATCCAGCACCAGAATCAGGTCGGCGTTTTCCACCGTGGACAGGCGATGGGCGATCACCAGGGTGGTGCGGCCGCGCATGGCTATATCCAGCGCCTGCTGGATCTTGCGCTCGGATTCGGTATCCAGCGCGGAAGTCGCCTCGTCGAGGATAAGTAGCGGCGCGTTCTTGAGCAGGGCGCGGGCGATGGCAAGCCGCTGCCGCTGCCCGCCGGACAGCTTGACGCCGTTCTCGCCGATCGAGGTGTCCAGACCTTGCGGCAGGTCTTCGATGAACTCCAGCGCGTTGGCTTCCCGTGCCGCCTGCTCGATGGCCCGGCGCGCCGCGCCGGCCAGCCCCCCATAGGCGATGTTGTTGGCGACCGAGTCGTTGAAGAGAGTCACCTGCTGGTTAACGAAAGCAATCTGACGCCGCAGGCTCTGTAGCGTATAGGCGCCGATCTCCACGCCGTCCAGCAGGATGTGTCCCCGTTCATGATCGTGGAAACGCGGGATCAGGTTGACCAGCGTCGATTTGCCGCTGCCGGAATGCCCCACCAGCGCCACCGTCTGGCCCGGCTCGGCGATGAAATCGATGTCGGCAAGCACCGTCCTGTCGCTGCCCGGATAGGTGAAAGACAGACCGCGGAACTCAAGCCGGCCCTTAACACGCTCCGTTTCCAGCGTTCCCTCGTCGCGCTCGCAGGGCTCGTCCAGGACATCGAAGATACTTTCGGCGGCGGTGAGGCCTTTCTGGATATTGGAGCTGACCTCGCTCAACTGGCGCACCGGCTTGGGCACCAGGATGGCGGCGGTGAGATAAGCGACGAACTCGCCGGCGGTGGCGTCGCTCATGAGATGCAGCGCCAGATAGATCATCACCGCCAGCGCCATGGTCACGATCAGTTGCAGCAACGGGGTGTTGATCGAACCGGTGCGCACCATGCGCATCGACTGGCGGAAATTGTCCAGACTGGCTGCCCCGAAACGGCGGTTTTCGTATTCTTCGCCGCCGAAAACCCGTACCACCCGATGCCCGCCGATCAATTCCGACGCCACGTGGGTCACATCCCCCATCGCCGCCTGGATTTTCTTGCTGATCTTGCGGAAACGCCGATTGGCGTGCATGACGAGGAAACCGATCACCGGCGCAATGGCCAGGAACACCAGCGACAGGCGCCAGTTGAGGTAAAACAGGTAGGCGAGCAAACCCACGACGGTCAGCCCCTCGCGCACCACCACCTTCACCGAGTCGGTGGCCGCCATCGTCACCTGGGTCACGTTGTAGGTGATGCGGGAAATCAGGTGGCCGGAGTTGTTGTCGTCGAAATAGCGCGTCGGCAGCAGCGTGTAACGCTGGAAAATCTGGCAGCGCAGGGTGTGGATGATGCTGTTCGACACCTTGGCGATGTAGTAATTGCCCAGAAACGAACCCACGCCGCGCACCGCCATGATGGCCACGATGGCCAGGGGAACCCAGCGCAGATGCTCGCGCCGCTGTCCGCCTTGCTGCACCCCGTCGACGATCTGCTGCATGATGGCGGCGAATGCGGGCTGGGTCGCCGCGTACAGCAGAAATCCCAGCAGGCTGAGCAGGAAGATGAACCAGTAAGGCCGGACATAGCCCAGCAAACGCTTGTAAACACGTAGGCTGGAGGTTTTGGAAGAAGTCATCGGGTGATCCAGTATTCTGGAGAGCGGACAGTACCTTGAACCCACAAAAAAGCCGTTTCCCCTCCAGGAAACGGCCTTGCGACGTGGCGGAGAGGGTGAGATTCGAACTCACGGCGGGCGTAAACCCGCGGCGGTTTTCAAGACCGCTGCCTTAAACCGCTCGGCCACCCCTCCTTATTAGGTGGGTATTTTGACGGCTGCGCCTACGTCTGTCCATTGGAAGCGTCCCGGGCTCGCCAAAGCCCGGCGGACAAAAAAAGCGGCCCAAAGGCCGCTGCGAGGAGGAGGAAACCTTGTTCGGCAATCAGTTCCAGCGCTGCACCTGGGCTTTCCAGGTGCCGTCCGGCTGGCGCTTGAAGACGTTCAGCAATTCGCCGTCGTAGTTGTATTTCATGGTCCGTCCCGAGTTGGCCGGATTCTGCTGCCGGGAAAACTGCAATGTCGTTACGATGGAACCGTCCTTTTCGATCCGCGCATCGACCACGTTGATGCGGTATTCGCTGCTTTTCCTTTCGATCACCCCTTTCCAGAATTCAGCGATTTCCTTGGGCGTCCTGGAAACCTGGCCGCTAGGCTGCAACAGCAGGGCGTTGTCCGCGTAGAGGGATAGGATGTCCTCGATGCGCCCTTTTCTGAATGCCTCGTTCCACTGCGCGGCGGTCGCCTCCGCAATCTCGCGGGGACCGGCGATGGCGGCTGCGACGGAATGCGCCAAGGACAGCGATAATAGGATCGCGAATCCGATGCGTCGTACTCTGGTCATGATGGATACTCCATAACCCATAAATGTCGAGTGAGATATTAGGTTGCTATTTCCAGGTGTACAATGGCCTATCAATTTATTGATTGTTTTTTATCGTGAAACAATCCACACGGAAATCTGACGATGGATAAACTGGGCGGGATGAAAGTGTTCACCAAGGTGGCCCGAGCCGGCAGTTTTGCCGCCGCGGCCCATGAGCTCGGCATTTCCCGGGCGATGGTAACCAAGCACATCATGCAACTGGAAAACATCCTGGGCGTGCGCCTGCTGAACCGCACCACGCGGCACCTGAGCCTGACGGAGGTGGGCAGCGCCTATTACGAGCGCTGCCTGCAGGTGCTGGACGACATCGAGGAAATCGAGCTGGCCGTCACCCAGATGCAGACCGAACCGCGCGGCACCCTGAAAGTCAGCACCCCGCCCTTTTTCGGCACCTACCATCTGGCGCCGGCGATTTCCGATTTCTTGAAACTGCATCCGGACGTCCGTGTGGAGTTACTTTTGCAGGGCGGCACGGTGGACGTCATCGAAGCGGGGCTGGATCTCGCCATTCACTTGGGGGAACTGGGCGAATCGAGCCTCATCGCCCGCCGCCTGGCCTCGTCGCGGCAGGTGGTGTGCGGCTCTCCGGAGTATTTCGCCAAACACGGCGTACCGGAAACGCCGGACGATTTGAAAAACCACAACTGCCTGTTCAACTGGAGTTGGCCGCAAAAGGACTTGTGGACTTTCCACGACCGGAACGGCAACCGGATCAGCGTCCGGGTGTCCGGCAACCTTCAGGCCAACGTCTCCGGCGCCCTGCGGTTGGCTGCCATCAACGGCTTGGGGTTGGTGATGCTGCCGACTTACATGGGCGGCCACGACCTGCGCAAAGGCAGGCTGGCGCCGGCGCTGATCGACTACGAACCTGCGACGCTGGACATCCACGCCGTCTATCCCCACCGTAAGCACCTCTCCGCCAAAGTGAGAACCTTCGTCGATTTCCTCCACGACCGCTACCAGCCACGCCCCTACTGGGACGACTGGATGAAGCGCCGCAACCCGCAGGCGGACGCCACGGCGGAAACGATGTATGGAGAAGGGTGAGGCGGCGACCCGGCGCATCTGGACAATACGTCGTTCGGTTCCGTTTCGGTCGACTACCAGGATGGGAAGTGGCTTTGCGTTGCCATGCCGAAAACGAATGGCCGATGACGGCAATCCGCCGCTTCGGTAAAATAATCGGTGGAATGGATTTCCCGGTGCTCCTTCACCGTTCACGGCCCTGACTGGGCCAATCCCCGCATCCATACATGACCAAATACATCTTCATTACCGGCGGCGTGGTGTCCTCGCTGGGCAAGGGCATCGCGGCCTCGTCGCTGGCGGCGATTCTCGAAGCCCGCGGCCTCAAGGTCACCCTGACCAAGCTCGATCCGTACATCAACGTCGATCCGGGCACCATGAGCCCTTTCCAGCACGGCGAGGTCTTCGTCACCGAGGACGGGGCCGAAACCGACCTGGACTTGGGGCATTACGAGCGCTACGTGCGCAACACCATGCAGAAGGTGAACAGCTTCACCGCCGGCCAGATTTACGAAAACGTCATCCGCCGCGAGCGCCGCGGCGAGTACCTGGGCGCCACGGTGCAGGTCATCCCCCACATCACCGACGAGATCAAGCGCGTGGTGCGCCTGGGAGCGGAGGGCTACGACGTGGCCCTGGTGGAAATCGGCGGCACGGTGGGCGACATCGAATCCCTGCCCTTTTTGGAAGCCATCCGCCAGATGCGCGTCGAATTGGGCGACGAGCGCTCCCTGTTCATCCACCTGACCCTGGTGCCGTGGATCTCCAGCGCCGGCGAACTCAAGACCAAGCCCACCCAGCACTCGGTGAAGGAACTGCGTTCCATCGGCATCCAGCCGGACGTGCTCATCTGCCGTTCCGAGCGTCCCCTGCCCCAGGGCGACCGGCGCAAGATCGCCCTGTTCACCAACGTGCAGGAAGACGCAGTCATCAGCGCCATCGATGCGGACTCCATCTACCGCATTCCCATGCTGCTCCACGACCAGGGACTGGACGACATCGTGGTCAAAAAACTGCGCATCGACGCCCACGCCGCCGACCTGAGCGAGTGGAAGACCGTAGTCGCCGCCCTGGAACACCCGCAGCACGAAGTGACCCTGGCCATGGTCGGCAAGTACGTGCATCACTCCGACGCGTACAAGTCCCTCACCGAAGCCCTGCTGCACGGCGGCATCCATACCGGCACGAAAGTCCGGATCAAGTTCATCGAGTCCGAGGAGATCGAGGACAAGGGCACGGGGCTTCTGGAGGGTGTCGATGCCATCCTGGTGCCCGGCGGCTTCGGCGAGCGCGGCATCGAGGGCAAGATCGCCACGGTCCGCTACGCCCGCGAGCAAAAAATCCCCTATCTCGGCATCTGCCTGGGGATGCAGGTGGCGGTCATCGAATTCGCCCGCAACGTGGCCGGGCTGGAAGGCGCGCACAGCACCGAATTTCTGCGCCGCACGCCGCACCCGGTCATTGCGCTGATCACCGAATGGCAAACCGAAAGCGGCCAGATCGAGCACCGCGGCGAGCACTCCGACCTGGGCGGCACCATGCGCCTGGGCGGGCAGAAGTGCCGCCTGGTCGAAGACAGCCTGGCGCACAAGACCTACGGCAAGGACGTCATCACCGAACGCCACCGCCACCGCTACGAATTCAACAACCATTACCAGAAAACGCTGGAGGAACACGGCCTGCGCATTTCCGGC
>DATDOO010000134.1:0-8925 GCA_035293245.1 Methylococcaceae bacterium | reverse complement strand
GCCCGTGCCGCGCTCCACGTTGCGGTGCGCCAGGTCGACGACCAGCCGCATGCGTGCCTCCGGAGTGGAAAAATCCGGATTGAGCGGCAGGGCGATTTGCAGCCAGCCGGGCAGGGGAAAGCGGAGTACGTCCACAAGAGTCATGATGCAGCTCCTTCGCGTGTCCTGAGCATTATTCAGGGAGGATGCGGTTTGCCCAGCGCCGCACTGGGGTCTTCTTCGTAGAGGGCCGGCAGCGAGTGGGCGATGCCCTTGTGGCAGTCGATGCAGGTCTTGCCTTCCTCGAAGCCCTTTTCGTGGCGGTGGGCGGCGCGCTGCTGCTGTTTCATGTAGTCCATGGAGCGGGCGTCGTGGCAGTTGCGGCACTCGCGCGAATCGGTGTCTTTCATCTGTTTCCACACGTGGCGCGCCAGTTCCAGGCGCTTGGCCTCGAATTTTTCCGGAGTTGCCACGCTGCCCATGATCTTGTGGAACAGTTCGTTGGAAGCGCGAATCTTGCGCAACACCTTGTGTTGCCATTCCCTGGGCACGTGGCAGTCGGGGCAGGTGGCGCGCACACCGCTCCTGTTGTTGTAGTGGATGGTGTCGCGGTATTCCATGTAGACGTTTTGCTCCATTTCATGGCAGGAGATGCAGAACCTTTCCGTGTTGGTCAATTCCAGCGACCAGTTGAACCCACCCCACAGGAGGATGCCCAGCAACGTGCCGGCGGCGAGCAAAGCTCCGGCGGACCAGCGGCGGCTGGGTGTCTTCAGAAAATCGACCAGCCGCCGCAATACGGACATCACTCTGCCTCATGGGGAGTCAGGGCGCGCACCGGACGGAAGTCGTTTTCCACCAGCGGCGGTGCGTCCATCTGCGGGATGTGGCACTGGGTGCAGACGTAGCGCCGCGCCGCGACGTTGGCCAGGTCGTGGCCTTCGCGGTCGGAGAAATGCGTCATGCTGATCTTCACCGCGCCGGTGGCCTTGTAATTGGTCCAACTGTGGCAGGTGAGGCACTTGTTGAACTTGAGGTTGATGGAATAGGCCTCGATGGCATGGGGGATTAGCGGCGGCTGCTGGACGTACTGGCGCGGGATGGTGTTGCGGTCGGCCTGCCAATGGTGCGGCTCGGGCACGGCGGCTTCCGCATCGAGCGGCACGCCGTCGCGCAAGGCCTTCACGGAAACCACGTTTTCGGCCTGGGCCAGCCCGGCGCAGAACGTCAGCAGAAACATCGCAAACAGCTTGTTCATGGCCTTTTCCCCTTCACGCCTTTGCCACCTTGACCGCGCATTTCTTGAAGTCCGTCTGCTTGGAAATGGGGCAGGTGGCGTCCAGGGTCAGCTTGTTGACCAGCCGGCTTTCGTCGAAGAACGGCACGAACACCAGCCCCCTGGGCGGACGGTTGCGCCCGCGGGTTTCCACCTGGGCGAGGATTTCTCCCCGCCTTGACCGGATGCGCGCCGTCATGCCGCGCTTAAGGCCGCGCGCCTCGGCGTCGTCCGGATGCATGAACAGCAGGGCGTCGGGCACGGCGCGGTGCAGTTCCGGGACGCGGCGGGTCATGGAGCCGGAATGCCAGTGCTCCAGCACCCGGCCGGTGCTCAGCCATAGGTCGTATTCGCCGTCCGGGGACTCCGCCGGCGGTTCGTAGGGCAGGGCGAAGATCAGGGCCTTGCCGTCCGGCTGGCCGTAGAACTTCAAGCCTTCGCCCGGCTTGACGTACGGATCGTAGCCTTCGCGGTAGCGCCAGGCGGTTTCCTTGCCGTTCACCACCGGCCAGCGGATGCCGCGTTCCTTGTGGTAGTCGTCGAAAGGGGCTAGATCGTGGCCGTGGCCGCGGCCGAAGGCGGCGTATTCCTCGAACAGGCCTTTTTGCAGGTAAAAGCCGAAGTGCCTGGATTCCTGGTTGTCGAAGCCCGCCGCAAGCTGCTCCAAGGGATACCGGTCGACCTGGCCGTTGGCGAACAGGATGTCGTACAAGGTCTTGTCTTTATACTCCGGTTTTTTGGCCAGAAGTTCGGCGGGCCAGACTTCGTCGGTCTTGAAGTGTTTGGAGAATTCCACCAGTTGCCACAGATCGGACTTGGCTTCGCCCGGCGCCTCCACCTGCTGGCGCCAGAACTGGGTGCGGCGCTCGGAATTGCCGTAGGCGCCTTCCTTCTCCACCCACATGGCGGTGGGCAGGATCAAGTCGGCGGCCATGCAGGTGACGGTGGGGTAGGGGTCGGACACCACCACGAAATTGCGCGGGTCCCGGTAACCGGGCAGTCCTTCCTGGTTCATGTTGGGCGCCGTCTGCATGTTGTTGGTGCACAGCACCCAGTAGGCGTTGAGCTTGCCGTCCTTCAACATGCGGTTCTGCTGCACGGCGTGGTAGCCGGGTTCGGGGGGGATGGTGCCCTCCGGCAGTTTCCACTGTTTTTCGGCGCGGGCGCGGTGCTCCGGCTTGGCGACCAGCATGTCCGCCGGCAGGCGGTGGCTGAAGGTGCCTACCTCACGCGCGGTGCCGCAGGCGGAAGGCTGGCCGGTGAGGGAAAATGGGCCGTTGCCCGGCTCGGCGATCTTGCCGGTCAAAAGATGGATGTTGTAAATGAGTTGGTTGGCCCAGGTGCCGCGCGCGTGCTGGTTAAAGCCCATGGTCCAGAAGGAGACGATTTTCTTCTTCGGATCGGCGTACAGTTCCGCCAAGGCCAACAGTTGTTCCCCTGGCACGCCGGAAATCTCCTGCGCCTTCTCCAGCGTATAGGCGGAGACGAATTGCTTGTAGTCCTCGAAGCTGCAAGGCTTGGCCCCGCCGGCGTCCTTGGCGTTGGCAGCCTTCTGCTCGCGCGGGTCGTCGGCTCGCAGGCCGTAGCCGATGTCGGCGTTGCCGATGCGGAAAGCGGCGTGTTGATCCACGAAGGTCTTGTCGATCTTGCCCGTCCGGATCAGGTGGTTGGCGATGAAGTTGAGGATCGCCAGGTCGCTCTGCGGCTTGAAGACGATGCCGAGGTCCGCCAGGTCGAAGCTGCGGTGGGTGAAGGTGGACAACACCGCCACCTGCACGCCGTCGCCGGTGAGCCTGCGGTCGGCGACGCGCGACCACAGCACCGGGTGCATTTCCGCCATGTTGGAACCCCACAGGACGAACGCGTCGGCGTGTTCGATGTCGTCGTAGCAGCCCATGGGCTCGTCCATGCCGAAGGTGCGCATGAAGGCGGCCACGGAAGAAGCCATGCAGTGGCGGGCGTTGGGGTCGAGATTGTTGGAGCGAAAACCGGCCTTCATCAGCTTGGAGGCGGCGTAGCCTTCCCACACCGTCCACTGGCCGGAGCCGAACATGCCCACGGCGGACGGGCCTTTTTCCTTCAGCGCCTGTTTCCACTTTTCCGCCATGACGGCGAACGCCTGCTCCCAGGTGATTTCGGTGAATTCGCCGTTTTTGTCGTAATGGCCGTTCTTCATGCGCAGCAAGGGTTTGGTCAGGCGATCCTTGCCGTAGAGAATCTTGGGGAGGAAATAGCCCTTGATGCAGTTGAGGCCGCGGTTGACCGGCGAATCGGCGTCGCTTTGCACCGCGACCACCCGCCGTTCCTGGACGCCGACCAGCACGCCGCAACCCACGCCGCAAAAGCGGCACGGTGCCTTGTCCCAGCGGATCATGTCGCGGCTCTGCCCAAATGCCGGGATGGGCAGGCTCACACCGGCCAGGTGCGCAGCGGCGGCGGCGGCGTTGGCTTTCAGGAATTCGCGTCGGTTGATCGTCATGGGGATTCTCGCGGATCGGACGTGGGTTCGCGCTGAGCATAGACCAAAGCCGCGGCGACCACACCGTCTTCGCGGTGGATGCGCAACAGGGTATCGGCCAGCCGGGCTTCGTCATCGTCCTCCACGGTCACCACCAACCGTCCTTGCGGGTGTGCGCCGTGAATTTCCACGCCAACGAGATCGAGCAATCGTGTCCTCACCGCCTCCATGTTCTCGGGCCGGGTATGCACAACGAGACTGGCCAGATTCATGCGGGTGCTTCCGATAAATAACGGACGGTGATGGCGTCCACCGGACAGGCGCGCACGCACGCCCCACAACCGGTGCAGCGCTCCGGATCGACGGCCGGCTGTTTCACCGCGCCGGGGGAAAAACTAATGGCGTTCATGTCGCAACAATCCTGACAGGAATAACAGACGATGCCTTGCCGGGTTAAGCAGGTCGGGCCGACGATGGCCTTTGCCGACCACGCTTCCGGCGGGTGATTCCAGTGCCGCAACGCACCGGATGGACAGTGCGCGGCGCACGCGCCGCAAAAAGTGCATTCGCCTTGGGAAAAATCGACTTCGGGAAAGCCGCCGCGCCCATGGACGAGGATGTTTTGCGGGCAGCGGTCCAGACAAATTCCGCAGCGTGTACAGCGCTCGACAAAATCGGCTTCCGCCGGCGCACCGGGCGGGCGAAGCGGTTGAGTCTTGCCGCCGCGCAAAAAACGAGCGCGTCGAGGGTTGAACATGTCGGCTCAGAATTAAAGTGGTTAGGGTGCAAATTGGTGCGTAAAGCCCCGAATGAACCCACAAGGCGTTTTGGATAATGCTGCACAGCGACTATACTTTGAGGGCGCCCTCCGCTGCTGGGGGATTTTGTCACGAAAAACAAGAGGCTGGCTTCATGAAACGCGCCATCGTCCTGCTGGCTTGCGCGTTCGCCCTGAGTTTGGCGTTTTCCGCGCGGGCCGATGTGTACAAATTCACCGACCGCTCGGGTCGTGTTTTCTATACCGACCGCCCGGCGCATTCCGGCTACCGGTTGCTGGTCAAATCCTTCTCCGGATACACCACGACCTACCGCGAGATGAGTAAAAACAAGGTGTTGTACGAACCGCTCATCAGCGCGGCGGCGTCGCGCTACGGACTGGATACGGGACTGCTGCACGCCGTGATTCATGCCGAATCCGCCTATAACCCCGGCGCGGTATCCCCCAAGGGCGCCGTCGGGCTGATGCAGCTCATGCCGGGCACCGCCAGCCGCTACGGCGTCGCCGACCGCCGCAATCCCAGCGAGAACGTCGACGGAGGCGCCCATTATCTGCGCGATCTGCTGGACATGTTCCGCAACACCCGCCTGGCGGTGGCCGCGTACAACGCCGGGGAGGGCGCGGTCATCAAGCACGGCCTCCGAATTCCCCCTTTCCCCGAGACCCAGCAATACGTCTCGCGCGTCATGGGTCTGTACGGCAGACTTTAGCAGGCTTTGTCGGCCAGATTCCCCTACGCCTCCAGGCGTCCTCGACCGGCCGTGTGGGTCGTCCACGGCGGTAGCGAGTGCGGGGAGGGCCGACCGTTCGCCTCATCGGGCGTAGCCCGGCATTCGGTTGCCACGAGTTGCGTGAGCATGCCAGCCGGCTCTTGATGGCCACCGACAACGCCCCGACAATGCGCCCACCCTCTCCAAAAAAATCTTTGTAAAACCCGCGCTGCAAGTTGTTGATTCCGTGTAGTAAGAGAATCTGTGTTTCGGCGTTCCCGGGTCATGGCAAAACGTCATAAAACAATGAACGAAAAAGAGAAATATTCAATTCTGTTTATCTGCATGGGCAACATTTGCCGCTCCCCCACGGCGGAAGGCGTGTTTCGCAACATCGTGGCGCGGGAGGGCCTGGTGGACCTCATTCGCATCGACTCCGCCGGAACGCACAGCTACCACGTCGGCGAGCCGCCCGATCCGCGGGCGCGCCAGGCGGCGCTGGGGCGGGGGGTGGACCTGAGCGGCATCCGCGCGCGGCGCTTCGATGTGGGAGACTTCTACGCCTTCCAGCGCATCCTGGTCATGGACGCGTACAACCGTACCTGCGTGCTGGATCAGCGTCCCCCGGACGCCACCGCGTCCCTCGGCTACTTTCTCGACCACGCCCCGCACCTGAAGACCCGCGAGGTGCCCGATCCTTACTACGGCGGACCGCAGGGTTTCGAGCGGGTTCTGGACATGATCGAGGACGCGGCGGAAGGTTTGCTGAGCGACATCCGCCGGACGCTGGACACCTGAGGTTCCGGCGGCTTGAAATTTAGCCGTTCCGCACCAATTTCCCGTCCATCGGCAAACTCTAACTCAGGTGCTCACATGCGAATGGACAAACTGACCGCCAAGATGCAAACGGCGCTGGGCGACGCGCAAAGCCTGGCCCTGGGGCGCGATCATCAATTCATCGAGCCCTTGCACGTCTTCATCGCGCTGCTTGACCAGCAGGGCGGCGGCGTTCGGCCGTTGCTGGCGCAGGCGGGAGTGAACGTCAATGCCTTGCGCTCGGCCCTGGGCGAGATGCTCGACCGCATGCCCAAAGTGGAAGGTTCGGGCGGCGACGTGCAGATTTCCAACGAGCTGGGGCGGGTGCTCAACCTCACCGACAAGCTGGCGCAGAAAAAGGGCGACCAGTTCATCTCCAGCGAAATCTTCCTCCTTGCCGTGCTGGAGGACAACGGACAGCTAAGTCCGGTGCTGCGCAAGCTGGGACTGACCCGCTCCCTGCTCGAACAGGCCATCGAGGCGCTGCGCGGCGGGGCGAAGGTCAACGATCCCAATGCCGAGGAACAGCGCCAGGCGCTGCAAAAGTTCACCATCGACCTCACCGAACGCGCCGAGCAGGGCAAGCTGGACCCGGTCATCGGCCGCGACGACGAAATTCGCCGCGCCATCCAGGTCTTGCAGCGCCGCACCAAGAATAATCCGGTGCTGATCGGCGAGCCGGGGGTAGGCAAGACCGCCATCGTCGAAGGATTGGCGCAGCGCATCGTCAACGGCGAAGTGCCGGAAGGCATGAAAGGCAAGCGCTTGCTGGCGCTGGACATGGCCGCGCTGATCGCCGGCTCCAAGTACCGCGGCGAGTTCGAGGAGCGCCTGAAAGCCGTGCTCACCGACATCGGCAAGCAGGAAGGCAAGGTCATTCTCTTCGTCGACGAACTCCACACCATGGTCGGCGCCGGCAAGGCGGAAGGTTCGATGGACGCCGGCAACATGCTCAAGCCGGCTTTGGCGCGGGGCGAGCTGCACTGCATCGGCGCCACCACCCTGGACGAGTACCGTCAGTACGTCGAAAAGGACGCGGCGCTGGAGCGGCGCTTCCAGAAAGTTCTGGTGGACGAGCCTTCGGTGGAGGACACCATCGCCATCCTGCGGGGCCTGGCGGAAAAATACGAAGTCCATCACGGGGTGGAAATCACCGACCCGGCCATCGTCGCCGCCGCCACCTTGTCGCACCGTTACATCAGCGACCGCCAATTGCCGGACAAAGCCATCGATCTCATCGACGAGGCCGCCAGCCGCATCCGCATGGAGATCGACTCCAAACCGGAGGAGATGGACAAGCTGGATCGCCGCCTGATCCAGTTGAAAATCGAACGCGAGGCCTTGAAAAGGGATACGGACGAAGCCTCGAAAAAGCGCCTGGACACTCTGGAGGAAAACATCCGCGAACTGGAGGCCGACTACGCCGACCTGGACGAAATCTGGAAAGCGGAAAAAGCCGCGCTGCAAGGCGCCGCCAGCATCAAGGAAAAGCTGGAACGTGCCCGCCAGGAAATGGAAACCGCCCGCCGCGCCGGGGATCTGACGCGCATGTCCGAACTGCAGTATGGCGAAATCCCCAAGCTGCAGAAGGAACTGGACCTGGCCGCCCAGGCCGAGATGCAGGAAACCAAGCTGCTGCGCGACAAGGTGACCGACGAGGAAATCGCCGAAGTGGTGTCGAAGTGGACCGGCATCCCGGTGGCGAAAATGTTGGAAGGTGAGCGCGAAAAGCTGTTGCAGATGGAAGCCAACCTGGGCAAGCGCGTGGTCGGCCAAAATGAAGCCATCTGCGCCGTATCCGACGCCATCCGCCGCTCCCGCGCCGGCCTCGCCGACCCCAACCGCCCCAACGGTTCCTTTCTGTTCCTGGGCCCGACCGGCGTGGGCAAGACCGAGCTGTGCAAGGCCCTGGCGGAATTCCTTTTCGACACCGAGGAGGCCATGGTGCGCATCGACATGTCCGAGTTCATGGAGAAGCACTCCGTGGCCCGGCTGATCGGCGCCCCGCCGGGTTACGTTGGCTACGAGGAAGGCGGCCATCTCACCGAGGCCGTGCGCCGCAAGCCTTACAGCGTCATTCTGATGGACGAGGTGGAAAAGGCCCACCCCGACGTGTTCAACGTCCTGCTGCAGGTGCTGGACGACGGCCGCCTCACCGACGGCCACTGCCGCACCGTGGACTTCCGCAACACCGTGGTGGTCATGACCTCCAACCTGGGCTCGGACCGCATCCAGGAACTGGCCGGAGAAGAGAACTACAGCCGCATGAAGGCCGAAGTCATGGAAGTGGTCGGGCGCTATTTCCGCCCCGAATTCATCAACCGCATCGACGATGTGGTGGTATTCCATCCCCTGGCCAGGGAACAGATCCGCGCCATTGCTCGTATCCAGATCCGCTACCTGCAAAAGCGTTTGGCCGACCGGGACATGAATCTGGAGGTGAGCGACGCGGCCCTGGATAAGCTGGGCGAGGCCGGTTTCGATCCGGTGTATGGCGCAAGGCCCTTGAAGCGCGCCATCCAGCACCGCGTCGAGAACCCGCTGGCGCAGGACATTCTCTCCGGCAGGTTCTCGCCCGGCGATAGTATCCGCGTGGATGTTTCCGGGGATGGTTTGACGTTCGGCAAGGGGAACTGACATCCGCTTCGGGCGGCGAGATACGGCGCATGAACCAGGCAGCCTTTCAGGAGCCGCGCGGAACTATCGCAATGTCCTGTTGTCATTGGATGTACCAGCGCAAACAGTCGCTGGCGTTATCAACCTTAACCTAAGCCGGCGAAGCCGGAACCAAACAGGCTAAAGTCATCGTAGTGTTCCTCGGCTGTGGAAGGGGGAAGTGATGACTACCACAATCTTGACCGATCGCTATCGTGATCGACTCCACGGTGTACTGAATTGCTATGACCGC
>DATDOO010000133.1:0-11954 GCA_035293245.1 Methylococcaceae bacterium | reverse complement strand
GCGTTTTCGCCGCCGAGACCGGCTTCATCCTGGCCCGCGATCCCGACACCGTACGCGCCCCGGACGTGGCTTTCATCCGCCAGGACCGGCTGGAACAAACCGGCATTCCTACCGGCTACTGGCCCGGCGCGCCGGATTTGGCGGTGGAAGTCATCTCGCCCAGCGACACCTATACGGAAGTGGAAGACAAAGTCTGCGACTGGCTGGAAGCCGGCACGCGGCTGGTTATTGTGGTCAACCCGCGCAAACAGGCGGTCACCGTGTACCGCTCGGCGAAACAGGTCCGCTTGCTGACCGGCGATGAAGTGCTGGACGGCGCGGATGTGATCCCCGGTTGGGCTTTGCCGGTAAGCGAGATTTTAACCTGAGAGATAATATGCGTCGTTCCCACGCTCCGACTGGGAACGCCTCCCTGGACGCCCTACGTCCCGATCTATTTCCAGACGCGCTGTCCACCATCCATTCCATTCTCGTAACGCGGAGCGGCAGCGTTGCCCATGGCGCTGTCTAGAGCGCCCACGAGTTATCCGGACCACCGCGCATGCTGCGACTGACTGATGTTAAGCTTCCCCTCGATCACCCGGCAGGCGCCATTAAGGACGCAATCCTGGCGCGGCTTGGCGTCGGTGAAAAGGCGCTGATCGGCTACACGATTGCCCGACGTGGCTACGACGCCCGCCGCAAGAGCGACATCCGCCTGGTTTATTCGCTGGACGTGGAGGTGACCGAAGAAACCGAGGTATTGCGCCGCGTGGGCCAAGACAAGCACGTCGCCCCGGCGCCGGACACCGCTTACCGCTACCTCGCCCATGCTCCACAGCAACTGGCCGAGCGCCCCGTGGTGATCGGCACCGGCCCCTGCGGCCTGTTCGCCGGCTTGCTGCTGGCGGAAATGGGTTTTCACCCCATCATCCTGGAACGCGGCAAGCGCGTGCGCGAGCGCACCAAGGACACTTTCGGCCTGTGGCGCCACGGCGTGCTCAACCCGGAATCCAACGTGCAATTCGGCGAAGGCGGCGCCGGCACCTTTTCCGACGGCAAGCTGCACAGCCAGATCAAGGACCCGCGCCACCTGGGGCGCAAGGTGCTCACCGAATTCGTCAAGGCCGGCGCGCCGGAGGAAATCCTTTACGTCGGCAAGCCGCACATCGGCACATTCCGCCTGGTGGGCGTGGTGGAACAGATGCGCGCCACCATCGAATCCTTAGGGGGAGAAATCCACTTCCAAAGCCAGGTGGCGGACTTCGACATCGACGACGGCCAAGTGCACGGCGTGGTGCTGGCCGGCGGCGAACGTATTGCCAGCCGCCACGTGGTACTGGCCGTGGGCCACAGCGCCCGCGACACCTTTCAAACCTTGCATGAGCGCGGCGTCTACCTGGAGGCCAAGCCCTTCTCCATCGGCTTCCGCATCGAGCACCCCCAGTTGCTCATCGACCGCTGCCGCTTCGGCCGGCACGCCGGCAATCCCGCCCTGGGCGCCGCCGACTACAAGCTGGTGCACCACTGCAAGAATGGCCGCAGCGTCTACAGCTTCTGCATGTGTCCCGGCGGCACGGTGGTGGCGGCGGCTTCCGAGCCGGGCCGCGTGGTGACCAACGGCATGAGCCAATATTCCCGCAACGAACGCAACGCCAACAGCGGCATCGTGGTGGGCATCACGCCCGAAGATTATCCAGGCGGCCCCCTGGCCGGCATCGAACTGCAACGCCGCTGGGAAGAGCAAGCCTTCAAGCTGGGCGGCGAGAACTACCAGGCGCCGGGACAACTGGTGGGCGATTTCCTTGCCGGCCGGCCCTCCACCGCCTTCGGCTCGGTGTTGCCTTCCTACACCCCCGGCGTGCGCCTGACCGACCTTGCCACGGCCCTGCCCGACTACGCCATCGAGGCGATCCGCGAAGCCCTGCCCGCCTTCGACAAGCAGATCAAAGGCTTCGCCATGCACGACGCCGTGCTCACCGGCGTGGAAACCCGCACCTCCTCGCCGGTGCGCATCAAGCGCGGCGAGGATTTCCAGAGCTTGAATACCCGCGGGCTGTATCCCGCCGGTGAAGGCGCCGGTTATGCCGGCGGCATACTCTCCGCCGCCGTGGATGGCATCAAGGTGGCGGAGGCGGTGGCATTGGATATGGTTGGTCAAAACAACAGCCCGCGTAGGCACGATTGGCTAAGCGGAATCCTACCCATGGGAAAACCAACCGACTGACACGACGTTTACGGCAAGGCCGTATGCCGCTATGGTGAAACCTAAACTCCGATTTGCTTGGCTAATCGGAACTACGCGGGATGTTTCCTTGATGCGCCGACAAAGCGACGACCAACGACCGTGCCGGCCGCTCATCCCGATGAATTTCCTGACTCCCGAGGTCAAGGCCATGCGGCCAGCCCGTTACCTGATGGTTCTGCTCCTCGCCGTCGCACCGACGCTGGCGCCCGGCCAGGAACAGACTCTGCGCAACCAGCTTGGATCCTTGAGCAAAGAAAGCGGGATCACCATCGACGGCATGTCGCTGCTTGGCGACGAAGAGGCCGAGGATGCCGGCGGGGATTTGCGTAACCGCATCGAAGGCCTGCTGAGCAATTACAACTACCTGATTATCGAAAAGTCTCCGGGAAACATCGCCAAGGTCATCATCACTAGCCTCAAGCAGGCAACCCCGCCGCCTGCCACCAAGACCTATGTAAAAACCGTCCGCGAAGGCCGCCATCATCGCGTGAACGTCGAAATTCTCGGCCTTCAGGGACATTCGTTGAAGGCATCGTTACTGGTGGACACCGGCGCATCCGTCATCACGCTGCCCTACTCCATGATCGAATCGCTGGGCTTCCGGCCGGAAACCTTAGACGACGCCATGATGCAAACCGCCAACGGCCAAATAGCAGGGAAAATCGGGCTGCTGACCACCGTGACCGTCGGCAACGTATCGGCCAAAGATGTGGAAGTGGGCTTCGTACCGGACGACAAACTCGGCACCGCCTTATTGGGGATGAGTTTCCTGACCCGTTTCAAACTGACCTTCGACGACGCCCATGATGAACTCATCCTGCTGGCCAAGTGAGCGCCGGTTTGAGAAGCCCGGAGTAGGCTGGGATCGAGCGATAGCGAAATCCCGGCAATGATCCCGAAACGCCGGGTTTCCGCTGCGCTGCAACCCAGCCTACGTGCTACAGTTCGACGATCGGAAAAAGATCAACCGACACAAAACCGTGGAGGGCTAACAGCAATGCGCACCCTGTCGATACAAATCGCGGACAAAACGGCGAAACGTCTGGACGCCATTGCGACAGCGAACCACGAAAGCACGGAAACGTTGATCCAAAGCCTGCTTCACGACATCACCGATACCGATGAAGCGCGTCTTGAAGAATACGCGCAGACCGGACACGGCATACCCCACGAAATCGCCACGAACTGGCTGCGCGACTTAGCGGCCGGCAATGTCCGGCCTGCCCCAAGTAATCTGGCTACCGCAGGCCCTGCGGGATGTGGAGCGTTTGTACCGTTTCCTGAACCAGACAAGTCCCCAGACTGCCAAAAAAGCGGCGCAAACGATACTGCAGGCCGCCGAACCACTGAAGGATTTCCCCGAACCGGGCTTACCGCTACCAGATAAGCGCGGTTATCGCGAAATTTATGCGGCCTTCGGCAACGGTGCTTATGTCATCCGCTATCGGATTTTTGATCGTTCCCACGCTCTGCGTGGGAACGCAAGTCTTGGACGCTCCTGCGTCCTGCAAAGGCACTCGAATTGTCTTGGCCTCGCGGGTTGGAACGGGACGCTGAGCGTCTCGGGCTGCATTCCCACGCGGAGCGTGGGAACGATCAAAAGACTATCGCCTAGCATTTTTCGCGCACCGCACTATCTGTACCCGTTCTATCGGTTCATTTAATCATTCCATAATAATCGCTACTCCATGTTTACCACCATCAGAAAACTCAAATGGCTGCTAGCGTTGGTGCTGATTTTCGGCGGTTTTACCGTTTACAAGCTTTTCGAAGATCTGGCGCATAATCCAGCCTATCATGAACAGGAATGGCTATTCAAAATCATTTCTGAATTCGGTCTGTTCGCATCCGTTGTGGTTTCGGTCGGTTATTTTCATCACTGGTTCATCGCCGCGGAAGAGCATAAGGAATCGGAAATCAATTTGCGCGAGGCCCTCGCCAAATACGTCGACACTATTTTGCTGAATTCGGTAAAAAGAGGCTTTACCGGCATTACCAATAAGGAATTTGATTTCAGCCAAATCATGCACGGCTTACAGCCAGGGGATTATGTCTATTGGCTAATTACCTTCGATCCGCGTTTTAAAAACAAATCGCGGGAACTGGAGAAGGGAATAAAAAACGGCGTCCATTTCAGAATGCTGATTTTAAAAGCCGACTGCCGCATCGGCGAATTGCGCGCCACGGAAACCACCGGCTTCAATCCGCATGAATACAACGAATATTCCAAATTATTTAAAGTCAACCTGGAAGACGTGATCAGCCGCATAGACGATACCATCACAGGATCGTTAGGCGTTTTCGTTTACGACGGCCTGCCTTGCATTCCTTTGTTTATCATCATCCGCAAAGAGTCCCGAAAAGTGGACGTTTATAACAGCTATTATTTGACCGAACCGGTTTCCAAAATGCCTTATCTGCATTGGGAGGCGGCGCTAAATTTCGGGGAGCAGACTTCGTTCGAATCGGAAAGCTGGAATATGGCCGAGCTGTTTCTCGACTATTTCAAAACACGCTGGGAAATGGAAAAGGCAAGACTTGCCGACGCCGCCGGAAACGAACTTATAGAAAATGGCGACTTTATCTATGCTCCACCTTCGGCGAAGAAAAAATGCTCCGAGCTTTTTGCATGAGCCGCTGCAGTCCAAGCTTCACGGCCTCCGTCGCCTGAGAGCAAAATGAAAAATGGGGTAGCGTAGGGCCGTAGCGCATCAGTCGCGACCGATGCGCCTCCTGACGTCTGCACAGCCTACATACCCGTGGTGCGGGCCGGCGGCGACCTGGTCGCCCGGCTGGGCCAGGGACTTAGGATGCGGTCGCCTGCGAACCACATCGTTCGCGTAAGCTAGTGACGCCAACGTCTACAACACCACCCGAGCACCAGAATCATGGACTCATCCCAGGCACTTGCCTTCAAAACCTTGCTGGAAACCCAACAGGTCGCCGCCCTGGGCACCCTGCACAACGGCGAGCCGTCCGTTTCCATGGTCCCTTTTGCGCTGCTTCCCCAAGGAGCTGGCTTGGTCATTCATGTCAGCCAGTTGGCGGCGCATACCAAGGACATGCTCGCCAACCCGGAGGTCAGCCTGCTCGTCACGGCATCGCCGGCCGCCGACATGGCGGTGCACGCCCTGCCGCGAGCCAGCATTCAAGGCTTGGCGCGGCAATGCCCCAGCAACGCGCCGGACTACGCGGAGGCAAGACGCGTGTATCTGGCGCGATTCCCCTACAGCGAGGAAATGTTCAGCTTCAGTGATTTTTCGCTGTTTGCCGTGGCGGTTCGCTCGGTCAGGTTTGTGGGCGGCTTCGGGCAGGCGGCGTCCATCACGGCGGAACGCTTTGCGGCCATCATGGGCAACTAGGGTTGAAAGCGTTGTGGGGCAGGGTTTGTACCCCGTCCCGAACGTTTACCCCGGTGCCCTTTGCGCAGGTGAAACGCTGCGGTGCAAAACGTTTCGAACGGGGCGAATGCCCCGTGCGGCATGACCTCTCGCCCACCGCTATAATGGCAAAACGTCACAACGTTTTGGGGACATCCATGCGCGCCGAGACCATACGCTCCACCTTCTACCTCGAACCCTCCTTGCACCAGGCGCTACGCCTCAAAGCCGCCAGCGCCCACCGCAGCATGTCCGAGATCGTCAACGACGCCATCCGCGCCGCCTTGCGGGAGGACGAAGAAGACCTCGCGGCCTTCGCCGATCGAATCAACGAACCCTCCGTCAGTTACGAAGCCTTCCTCGCCAAACTCAAAGCCGATGGCACGTTATGAACTGAGGTTCAAGCCCTCGGTGGCGAAGGATTTGCGCGACATCCCGCCAGCCGATGTGCGGCGCATCCTGGCACGCATCGAAACGCTACAGGACGAGCCTAGTCCGCCCGCTTCCGAAAAACTTTCCGCACAGGAACGCTACCGTCTTCGACAGGGTCACTACCGAATCCTGTACACCGTGTCGGATGCCGAGGTGGTGGTCGAAGTCGTCAAAGTGGGCCACCGCCGTGATGTTTATCGCTAACCATGCATGGGCGGGCGCTCGCCGACGCCGTCCATGACAGCCGACGTCATCATCATCGGCGCCGGCGCCTCCGGCCTGATGTGCGCCATGGAAGCCGGCAGGCGCGGCCGCCGAGTGCTGGTGCTGGACCACGCCAACAAGCCCGGCAAGAAAATCCTCATGTCCGGCGGCGGGCGCTGCAATTTCACCAACCTGCGCGTGGGCGCGGAAAACTACCTGTCCCACAACCCGCACTTCTGCAAGTCGGCCCTGAGCCGCTTTACCCAGGGGGATTTCATCGCCCTGGTGCAGCAGCACCACATCCCTTACCACGAGCGGGAGCACGGCCAATTGTTTTGCGACGACAGCGCCAAGGACATCCTGGCCATGCTGTTGTCCGGGTGCGAACAGGCCGGCGTCGCCATCCGCGTCAACACGCGCATCGATGCCATCGTCCGGCGGCCCGAAGGCGGCTTTCAGGTGACAACCAGCTTGGGCGCCCTCGCCTGCCAATCCCTGGTGGTCGCCAGCGGCGGCCTGTCGATCCCCGCCATGGGCGCCAGCCCGTTCGGCTACCGGATCGCCGAGCAGTTCGGCATCAAGGTCTGGCCGACGCGGGCCGGCCTGGTGCCTTTCACCCTGCATCCCCACGACAAGGAACGCCTCGCGCCCCTGTCCGGCATCGCCGTGGACAGCGTGGTGGAAAATCCGCGCCAGTCTTTCCGGGAAAACCTGCTGTTCACCCACCGCGGCCTGAGCGGCCCGGCCATTCTGCAAATCTCGTCCTATTGGCAGCCGGGCGAGGCGGTGGCGATCGATTTGCTGCCGGGCCTGGATTTGGCCGGCGAACTGCAAGCGGCGCGAGAGGAAAGGCCGAAGACGGCGTTGAAAACGCTGCTGGGAAATCATCTGCCGAAGCGGCTGATCGCCGCCCGGCTGGATGAAGCGATGGCGGACAAGCCGCTGCAACACCTGTCCCGGCAGGAACTGGCGCATGTGGCGGCGGCGTTGCAGCAGTGGCAGGTGAAGCCCAACGGCACGGAAGGCTACCGCACGGCGGAAGTGACCCTGGGCGGGGTGGATTGCGAGGCAGTCTCGTCGCAAACCATGGAAAGCCGATCCGTGCCGGGCTTGTATTTCACCGGCGAAGTGCTGGACGTGACCGGCTGGCTGGGCGGCTATAACTTTCAGTGGGCCTGGTCGTCCGGCTGGTGCGCCGGGCAGTTTGCGTGAAGGAGGATGATTTTGGAGACCATCGGTCGCTACGTGAACCGCAAGGAAACACGCGTAAGCCGCGTTCTCCAGTATGGCGGCAATAGCGGCCCTCCGCATATTGTGCCGCATGACGGGGATACGGTGTTCGACTTGCAAGGACCGGAATTCAGCCATGAAACACCTTGATCGCATTACCTTCGACCTTGGCACTCCGGCTCACGAGGATTCGCTGTTCACAGAAGGAGTTCGATCGACATGCTTCTTTCACTGCATACGTGCTTCCCGACTGTGGACAGAGTTATGCGGGGGCGAAGAAGGCGATGGGCGGGGTTAATGCAACGACGATAGACCCTTTGCTCTGTGACCCTTTGCTCTGATGCTTTGCTCTGATGCACCCTGCCCGCCAATTGGCCGCTTAAGTTGTTCGTTGAGGTGTTGCTGGAGGTGGAGGCGGATAAAAGTGGTAGCGACGAAATCGATGGAACCTAGCCGATCGACTCCGCCAGCGCTCGACACCTCGGCGGAAGCATTCGGCAGACGCAAATCGATCAATTCAGTGACAACTCCGTCCGCAGACGCTCCGCCATCAAATCGACGAACGAACGGACTTTCGCCGACGAATGGCGGCCCTCGCGGTGCAGGATGTGGATGGGAACCGGCGGACTCTCGAATTCGCCGAGCACGATTTTCAGTTTGCCGGTCTGTAGCGGCTCGGCAATCTGGTAGGACAGCAGGCGGGTAACGCCCAGGCCGGCCAAGGCCGCGCTGGCCGCCGAGTCGTTGTCGCTGACGCTCAATACCGGTTGTAGCTTGACCGTGTGCGGCCGGCCGTCCTGCTGAAAGCGCATGTCATTATTCGGATTCAAGCCGCGCGCCAGGATGATGCGATGTTTGAGCAAATCGTCCGGCGTTCGCGGAATGCCGTGCGTGTCCAAATAATCCGGCGCTGCGCAAAGTACCCGCCTTACCGAGCCGACTCGCAGCGCCCGGTACGACGAATCGGGCAATTCGCCGATGCGGATCGCCACGTCCACGCCTTCCTCCAGCAGGTTGACCACCCGGTCGACGAACAGTGCGTCGACTTCCACCGCCGGGTAACGGCGCAAATACGCGACGATGCCGGGCGTCACGTACATGCGGCCGAACAACACCGAGGCGGTGACGGTGAGCTGGCCGCGCGGTTCGGCGTTGATGCCCAGCGCCGCGTCGTCGGCTTCGTCGGCCAAGGCGATGATGCGTTTGGCGTCCTCGTAGTATTTCTGGCCGGCCTCGGTCATCCGCACGTGGCGGGTGGTGCGGTTCAGCAATTTGACGCCCAAGCGCTCTTCCAGCGCCGCCACTGCGCGCGTCACCGCCGGCGGCGACAGGTGCAGCTTGCGCGCACCGCCGGCAAAGCCTTCCGCTTCGACCACCGCGACATACACGCTCATCAAATGCAGACGGCCCATTGATAATTCCAGTTATCGGAAGAGTTAATTGATTTTAATAGGTATTCTTTATTTATGCGCAACAACACACACTATGCCCGCCTGCTGAATTTCACCCAGGCGTATGACAAGCCCTTTCATTATTTGGAGAACCCTCATGAGCCGTATTACCACCATTAGCGACCAAAGCGCCAACACCGAACAACGCAGCCTGCTGGATGCGATCCAGAGCCAGTTGGGCATGGTGCCCAATTTCCTGCGGGTGTTCGCCCATTCGCCGGATGCCTTGAAGGCCTTCCTCGGCCTGCACCACATCGCCAACCACGGTTCGCTGGACGCCGCCACCCGCGAGCGCATCGCGCTGGCGCTGGCACAGCAGAACGCCTGCGAATACTGCCTGTCCGCGCACACCGCCATCGGCCGCCAAACCGGTTTGAACGGGGCGGAAATCGACGCCAACCGGGCCGGCACCAGCCAGGATGCCAAGGCGGCGGTGGCGGTCAGATTCGCCCGTGCCCTGGTCGAGCACAAGGGCGAGGTCAGCAATGCCGAGTTGCAGTCCATGCGCGACGCCGGTTTCAGCGAGGCGGACATCGTCGAGGTGATCACCCACGTCGGCATGAACGTGCTGACCAATATCCTGGGTAAGGCCAGCCGGGTCGACATCGACTTCCCGAAAGTGGCGCTGAAACTGGCGGCCTAATCGGGCGTAAACGTTCAGTGCCCCTCTTTGAAAAAGAGGGAGGCGAACGGTTACGACCGGGCCAAGTCCACGGACGGACTTGCGCCCGGATTCTTACACTGAATGGCTATTCAATGCGGCTGGCGGCTGTGTCACGGTAACCGCCATTATTTCAATCCGCATCAGGAGCAAGGCCATGGCCCGCGCTTTTGCCAGAATCAGTTTCACGCCCGACGTGCAAGCGGTACAAAGCGACATGGGCAGCCGCGCCGCGTATCGGGCGGCCGAGCTCGGCGAGCTTGAGGAGGCCGTGCTGGGTGAAGCCGAGCAAGTCTTTATTGCCGGGCGCGACAGCTTTTATCAAGCCACGGTGAGCCAGACCGGCTGGCCCTATGTGCAGCATCGCGGCGGGCCGGTGGGATTCCTGAAGGTGTTGGATGACCGCACCATCGGCTACGCCGATTTCAGCGGCAACCGCCAATACATTTCGGTGGGTAATTTACGCAGCGACGACCGGGTCAGTCTGCTGCTGATGGACTATCCCCAGCGGCGGCGCTTGAAAATCTGGGGTCGGGCACGGGCAGTGGACGAACGCAGCGAACCGGCATTGCTAACGAAACTGGAATCGCCCGATTCTCGAGCCCCGGTCGAGCGCGGCATCGTGATCCAAGTCGCAGCCTTCGACTGGAATTGCCCGAAATACATTACGCCGCGCTACAGCCAGCGCGAAGTCGAAGCGCTGCTCGTTCAAGCTCGCCAACAGCAACCAGCGGCGCCGGCACGACACGCGCCGGGCGTTTTGGGCAGCGGCGCATTGCCGTTGACGATTGCCGGGATTCGCCAATTGACGCCGCGCATTCGCGCTTACGAACTGCGCCATGCCGGCGGCGCACCGCTGCCGGCGTACCGCGCCGGCGCGCATCTGCGCGTGCCGATCGCGCTGCCCGACGGCAGCGTCACCTCTCGCGCCTATTCGCTGACCGACGCGGCGGACCACCCCAGCCAATACCGCATCGCGGTTTTGCGGGTCGGGGGTGGCGAAGGCGGCTCGCAAGCGTTGCACGACGGTTGGCAACTGGAAACCCGCCTCAATGTCGATCCGCCGGAGAACTATTTTCAACTGCATGACGACGGCCGCCCGGCGTTATTGATCGCCGGCGGCATCGGCATCACGCCGATCAAAGCGATGGCGGAGGAGTTGACGGCGCGCGGCGTGGATTTCCAACTGCACTACGCGGGTCGCGCTCCGGAACACATGGCGTTTGTCGAGGACTTGCGGCGGCAGATGCCTGATCGATGCCGGTTTTATTTCAGCCAGGCGCCGACGCCAAGCCGGCTGGATGTGCCGGTGCTGTTGGACAGCGTAGCCGCCGATACCGTCATTTACATCTGCGGCCCGGTGCGCCTGATCAACGCCGTGCGCCAGACCGCCCGCCGGCTCGGCATCGCCGACGAACGGCTGCAATCCGAAAGCTTCGCTTAACCAGGAGAACACCATGATCACGCTGTACGACATGCCGCTATCCGGCAACTGCCATAAAGTCCGCTTGTTGCTCGGTTTTTTGGCGTTGCCCTATCAAACCCGTCCGGTCGATCTCGTCGGCGGCGAACAGCGCAGCCCGGATTATTTGCAACGCAACCCGTTCGGCCAGGTGCCGGTGCTGGATGACGACGGTCTGATCATCCGCGACAGCCAGGCCATTTTGGTCTATCTGGCCAAACGCTACGGCGGCGAAGCATGGTGGCCGGACGATGCCTTCCGCCTGGCGCAAATTGCCGCCTGGCTATCGACCGCCGCCAATGAAATCTTCCACGGGCCGGCCATGCTGCGCGTACACCACAAATTCGGCCGCGCCATCAATACGACAAAAGCGCAGCAAACCACCGATAAAGTGCTCGGCATCATCGAAAGCCACCTGGGAGGCCGCGATTGGCTGGCCAACGCCTCGGTATCCATCGCCGACATTGCCGCCTATCCCTATTTGGCGCTGGCGCCGGAAGGCGGCATCGACATCGGCGCTTACACGAATATCGTCGCCTGGTTTCAGCGCCTTCGCGCCTTGCCCGGTTATGTTCCGATGCCGGGCATGTGGCAGGCTTACGAATACAAAGGGGACTGATTTTTTTAAGCGCTCACCGCATTACTGCTGCCGCGCTTGTTTTCTGCCGTTTCGCCGGTTCCTAAGCTCAGGCTTCTGGCAACCGAGAAGGTGGAGCTTCCCGGAAAGGGTTTCCAACCTAGAGGCGGGAACCAGCGAAGCCGCTGTTCGATGAAACCCGACAGTTGGTAGCTCTCCTCGCCGTAACTGTGCCTGGTGTCGGCATGGACGATGCGGTTGGGATCAAAAAAACGCCTGCGCTGCGTAAGCAAAATCGAATCCGCGCTCTGTAAAACAGTGCTCGCTCTT
>DATDOO010000132.1:0-18042 GCA_035293245.1 Methylococcaceae bacterium | reverse complement strand
GGCGAGTCGGCGGGGGAGCGCATCCCCATGGCCGGCATTCCCTACCACGCCCTGGACAATTACCTGGCACGGCTGATCCGCCTGGGCGAGTCGGTGGTGATCTGCGAACAGGTGGGCGACCCGGCCAAGTCCAAGGGCCCCGTGGAGCGGGCCATTTCCCGCATCGTCACGCCGGGTACCGTCACCGACGAGGCTTTGCTGGAGGAGCGGCGCGACAACCTGCTGGCGGCCCTGTGCCGTCTCGGCGGGGGTTACGGCTTTGCCTGCCTGGATTTGAGCAGCGGCCGTTTCACGGTCCAGGAGCTGCCTTACTTTGAGGCTGTGCTGGGCGAAATCGGCCGGCTCGACCCGGCGGAACTGCTGTTTCCGGAAGATTTTCCCCTGCCCGCCGCGCTCGCCTCCCGCAAGGGTTTAACTCGGCGGCCGCCTTGGCATTTCGACCCGGCGAGCGCCCGGGAGCGGATTCTGGCGCAGTTCGGCACCCACGATCTCTCCGCCTTCGGCTGCGAGGAGCTGCCCGCCGCGCAGGCCGCCGCCGGCGCCCTTCTGGACTATGTGCGCGAGACCCAGCGCGCCGCGCTGAAGCACATCCAGGGACTGCGTCTGGAACAGCGCGACGCGGCGGTGAGTCTGGATGCCGCCACCCGGCGCAATCTGGAACTGGACGCGCACGCAGCCGGCCGTACCGAGGCAACCCTGTTCGGCCTCCTGGACCGCACCGCCACGGCCATGGGCAGCCGCTTGCTGCGCCGCTGGCTGCACCGCCCGGTCCGCGACCGCACGGAACTGGCAGCGCGCCTGCAAGCGGTGGAAGAACTCGGGGAGCGGGGCAAAGCGGCGTCCCTGCACGAGGTCTTGCGCGAGATCGGCGACGTGGAACGCATCGCCGCCCGCATTGCCCTCAAATCCGCCCGCCCACGCGACTTGAGTTCCCTGCGCCAGTCCCTGCGCGTGCTGCCGGAGCTGCGGGCCTTGCTGGCGGGACAAGAGACGGAGCGGCTGAATGGCCTCTGCGCCAGGCTGGAAGACTTGCCGGAAATCGGCGACCTCCTGGACGGCGCCATTGTCGAGCAGCCGCCGGTGCTGATCCGCGACGGCGGGGTCATCGCGGCGGGCTATCACGCCGAGTTGGACGAGCTGCGCGCCCTGAGCCAGAACGCCGATGGCTTCCTCCTCGACCTGGAACTACGGGAGCGCGAGAAGAGCGGCCTCGGCAATCTGAAAATCACCTACAACCGGGTGCAGGGCTACGCCATCGAAGTCTCGCGCGCCCAGGCCGACAGGGTCCCGGCCCACTGGTCGCGCCGCCAGACCCTGAAAAACGCCGAGCGCTACATCACCCCGGAACTGAAGGATTTCGAGGACAAGGTGCTCAGCGCCCGCGAGCGCGCCCTGGCCTGCGAGAAGGCGCTGTACGAGGAGTTGCTGGAAACCCTGGGGCAGCATCTTTCCGGTTTGCAGGAGCGCGCCGAGGCGGTGGCGGAACTGGATGCCCTGGCCAACCTGGCCGAACGCGCCGAGCGCCTGGATTGGCGGCGGCCGATGCTCAGCGACCTGCCGGGCATCGTCATCAAAGGCGGGCGGCATCCGGTGATCGAACGCCTGAGCGATGCGCCGTTCGTGCCCAACGACGTGGAATTGACCCCGGAGTCGCGCCTTCTGCTCATCACCGGCCCCAACATGGGCGGCAAGTCCACCTACATGCGCCAGACGGCGCTGATCGTCCTTCTGGCGCACATGGGCAGTTTCGTGCCGGCGGAATCGGCCCTCATCGGCCCGGTGGACCGGATTTTCACCCGCATCGGCGCTTCCGACGACCTGGCTTCCGGCCGCTCGACCTTCATGGTGGAGATGAGCGAAACCGCCCACATCCTGCACAACGCCACGGCGCACAGCCTGGTGTTGATGGACGAGATCGGCCGGGGCACCAGCACCTTCGACGGCCTGTCGCTGGCCTGGGCCTGCGCGGAGTCCCTGCTCAACGACGTGCGGGCCATGACCCTGTTCGCCACCCATTACTTCGAACTCACCACCCTGGCCCGCGATTGCCCGGAAGCCCGCAACGTCCACCTGGACGCGGTCGAGCACGGCGAGGACATCGTGTTCCTGCACGCGGTCAAGGACGGTCCGGCCAGCCAGAGCTACGGCCTGCAGGTCGCGGCCCTGGCCGGGGTGCCGCGCAGCGTGATCGTGCGGGCGCGGGAGAAGCTGTACGGCCTGGAACAGCGCGCGGCGGAAAGTTTGCGGGATGTCCCGGCGGTCACCGCGCCGCGCCAGGCGGATTTGTTCGCCCAGGAGCCGCATCCGGTGCTCCACAGGCTGGAGGGCATCGACCCGGAGCGCCTCAGCCCCCGCCAGGCGCTGGAGGTGTTGTTCGAGTTGCACGAATTGCTGCCGAAGGCATCGGTGCGCCGCTCGGGATGAGCTGTCACAATTCCGTCATCACGACTCGCTAATGTTTCCGCTTCATGTCAACTCAATTACGGAAACGAAAAAAGCCATGGCCATCGCCCGGATTCTGATCGTCGAGGATGAGGAAGCCATCCAGGAAATGCTGGCCGTCGCGCTGGAGCAGGCCAGCTTCACGGTGGATACGGCCGCGGACGTGCGGCGGGGGCAGGATTTGCTGGAAGAAAACCCGGCGGATTTATTATTGCTCGACTGGATGCTGCCCGGCGTCAGCGGGGTGGAATGGGCGCGGCGCTTGCGCAAGGACGAGCGCTACCGCGACCTGCCGATCATCCTGCTGACCGCACGCGGGGAAGAGGAAGACAAGGTGCGCGGCCTGGAGTCCGGCGCCGACGACTATCTCACCAAACCGTTCTCGCCGCGGGAGCTGGTGGCGCGCATCAAGGCTGTTTTGCGCCGCAGCGGCCGCGGCGCCGAGTCTTCCCGGGTGGAAATCGGCGGCATCCTGCTGGACATGGAAGAGCACCGCATCACGGTCGCCGGCCAGGCGATACTTCTTAGCCCCACGGAATACCGGCTGTTGGAGTTCTTCCTCACCCACCCGGACAAGGTGTACAGCCGCGGGCAGTTGCTCGATCAGGTCTGGGGGCGCAGCGCCTACATCGAGGAGCGCACGGTGGACGTGCATATCCGCCGCCTGCGCAAGATTCTGGCCTTACACGGCCGGGAAGAGTTGATCCAGACCGTGCGCGGCTTCGGCTACCGGTTTTCCGAGAACATCGCCTAGACGCGGGCCGGTTGGCGCGGTCGGGGACACCGTCTGAGAGGAAGCTATCGGCGTTGGGATTCGCCGGCTGAATCCGATTACCGCACCAATTCCGCTTTGAGCGCCGCAATTTGCCGCTCGTACCGGGCCACCTCTTCGGCCAGCAAAGCCTCGCGGCGCTTTTCCACCCAGCCGCACCACGCCGGCATGCCTTCCCCCGTGGTCGCGGAAAGCTGCAGGATTTCCGCGTGCGGATTCACTTGCCTGACGTAGTCCACACAGCGCGCCAGATCGAATTCCAGGTGCGGCAACAGGTCGATCTTGTTGATCAGCACCAGGGCGGCGCGGTGGAACATGTCGGGATACTTGACCGGTTTGTCCTCGCCTTCGGTGACGGAAAGGATGACCACCTTGGCGGCTTCGCCCAGGTCGAACAGGGCGGGGCAGACCAGGTTGCCGACGTTTTCGATGAACAGGATGCCGTGCTCCAGTCCTTCCAGGCTTTCCAACGCATGGCCGACCATGTGGGCGTCCAGGTGGCAGCCTTTGCCGGTGTTGATTTGCACCGCCCGGCAGCCGGTGGCGCGGATGCGCTCCGCATCGTTCTGGGTTTGCTGGTCGCCTTCGATCACCGCCATGCGGAAGCGGGGATGCAAGTCCGTCAGCGTGCGCTCCAGCAAACGGGTCTTGCCCGAGCCGGGGCTGGAAACCAGGTTCAGGGCCAGGATGCCGTGGTTCTGAAAATAACCCCGGTTCTCGGCCGCGTGGCGGTCGTTGCGGCCGAGGATGTCCTGTTCCAGGCGCACGATGCGTTCCTGGCTCATGCCGCTCACGTGCAGGCCGGCTTCGCCCAGCCCGAAATGATGGTGGTGCCCGTGTTCCCCGTGCCCATGGGCATGCTCATCGCCGTGCTCATGTTGGTGGGGATGGGCGTGCGCATCGCCGCAACCGCAAACCGTACACATGTCATTCCACCTCGAGTTGTTTGATCTTGAGTTGCTCGCCGCCGCTGACCCGCAGTTTGTGGCTTTGGCAGCGCGGGCAGGGGTCGTAATAGTTTTCGACTTCGATCGTCTCCTGGCAATCGAAGCACCACGCAGAACCGGGCACGCTGACGATGTCCAGCGCCGCGCCTTCCGCCAGGGTGCCGGGACTGACCAGTTCCCAGCCGAAACGTAGGGCGTCGCCGTCCACCCCGGCCAGGGCGCCGATTTCCAGTTGCACGCAGCGCACACGGCGGAAATCCTGCTTGCGCGCTTCCGCCTCGATGGCGTCGACGATGCCTTGACAGAGGGACAGCTCGTGCATGGGCTAAGCGTGGTCCAGCGTCAGCCGGAAGTCAACGCAGGGATCGACGGCGCGCAGCAGGGCGTCGATCTGCGCCGGCAACTCGGTCGTGGCGGGGACGCCGGTCAAGGCCGAATTCAGCAGGCCGAGGGGGTGGAAGTTCCATTCGGTGGGCGCCAGGATTCGGTAGGAACTTACCCGCCCTCGGGCCAGCTCGGCGCGGTGGATCAGCCGCCCGCGCGAGGCTTCGGTCTGGGCGAGGCCCGTGCCGCCGTCCTGTTTCGGGCGAGGGGAGGCGGGCGTTGCGTCGTGCGCCAAGCGCAGGCGGACGCTGTGGAACAACGCCTTGAGTTCCACCAGCCGCGCCAGGGTGCGGGTGTAAAGGCCGTTGCCATGGCCGGCGCGCGCGTCCCGGATCAAGGGCGTTTCCGCCTGGCGGGCGTAGCTGCCGGTTTCCCGTGTGCGGCCTTCCCAGGTGGGCGTGGCCAGTTCCGCCGGCTGCCCGGACAGCCAGGATTCCAGACAAGCAGGCGGCAACGGCGGCAGGAGGGCGGCCGTGCAGCGGCCGAATGCCGGCCAGCCGGGCTGCGCGTGCCGATGCAGCAAACGGGCGGCGGGTGAGTCCCGCCGCGCTTGCCAGTGTTGGAGAGCGTCCAGGTCGGGGTCCGGCCAGCGCCAGAATTCCCCGCAAAGGGCTTGCAGCATCTTTTCCCAGGCGTCCAGGGCTGCCTGCGCCGCAGCGGTATCCACGGCCGGCGGTGTTTCCGCCGGCCCGTGGATGCGCGAGCCGCCCAGGGCGGCTCGCAATGCGCCGTAGCCGGTCACCAGCCCCTGCGCCAGGCGGGGGTCGGCGGCAGGCTGCTGGAGCAGCAGGTTGAGCGAATGTTCCTTGATGATTTCCAGCTCGCGCCGGGCTTCCTGGCGGTTCAGCACACCGGGGGCCATGGCCATTCCCGCGGCGGCGGCCAGCGCTTGGCTCGCGGCCAGGCAATGGGCTTCCGGGCACAGGGAAAACAGGCTGGCGAACAGGCCGACCGCCTCGCTCGGCGTGCGTCCCACGGCCAACCGCTCCACGGGATCGGGCCGGCGCGGGATCAGGCTTACCGCGGCGACGCGGCCGTCGCGCACGGTGCAACGGATGGCGATGCCGGCGGATACCGCCGCCGATGGAGTGTGCTCGCGGCGGTCCAATCGCTTATGCGCCCAGTTCCGCCAGGGTTTCCGCCAAACGTTGCGCCGAATCGGCCAGGTCTTCCGCCGCCGCCAGGGCCACGGCGGGCATGGCGGTGACTTCCAGGGTGTTGAGGATCATCTGGCCGGGCGCGTTGAAGTACTGCACCCACCACACGTGGGGTACGCGGGTCAGGTGGATGCGGCAGTCGCCGTAGCCCTTGGAGACCAGGGACAGGCCGGCCAGGCCCAGACTGTCCGCCACCAGAGCCACGTCTTCGGGCGTCATGGGCAGCAAAGACAGGTTGACGATGCTGTCCCGGCCGGGCCGGTGATTGTGCGACTTGTCGGCGACTTCCGCCAGGACGGCCGGGGCGTTCATCACCCCGGCGGGAAACTCGGCGGGTATGGCCAGGCCGGCGCCTTGGGTCAACCGCCCCGCCCATTCGTAGACGGCGAAAGGCAAAGGGCCAGTTTCCAGATAATCCTCATGGGTGCCGTCGCCCTGGATATGGCGGATTTGCCACAGGCCGGCGAAAACCGACTCTTCCATCTCCAGCCGCCCCGGCGGAGCCGTTACCCGGATGCCGATTTCGCCCCGGCCGAGGACTTCGGCGACGAAACGCCGGTCGGCCGCATCCAGGCCGCGCAGATCCCAACGGCCCGCCGGAAGGCGGTTGCCCAATTGTTCGGCAACCCTGGCCAGCAGCGCCCGGCCGGCAGCACCGTCCGTCCGCTCCCAGCCGCACAGGGACGGCTGGGTGAAGGTCTGCATGCCCCGCGGCATGGCCACATAACTGCACTCCGGGTCGTCGAAAGGACTGGCTAAAGGCGCCTGTTGCGCAGCGACCGATTCGGGGCGGGTGTTCATGGGTCAGCCTGGAGTTTGAGGAAATCGGGAAGTTGCGGTTCGCGGCCGGCCAGGTCGGGGAACCAGCGGTCCAGGTCGGTATCGCCGTGCATGGCCTGGTTCAGGGCCAGCAGGGCATTCTGAATTTGCCCGGCGCGTTCGGCAGCCACGACTTCCCGTGCCGCATCCAGAAACACCAGCACCCAGGCGCCGGCCGGCTGGCAGCCCACCAGTCGCATGTCGACAAGACATGCGCCTTGCGGCCCCTGGCAGCGGGCGTAGAGTTCGCCGGGCTCCAGTACTTGCATGGGAATGCCGATGCACATGGACCTTCAAACCTCCGGCGCGGTAAACCAGCGGGCGTCGCCGATGCGGCAGGCTTTTTCGGGCGACGGACGCTGTTGTTCGTAGCCGTCCATGTCCAGGGGGCCGGTATCCGGCGCTCCTTCGCGCTGGAGTACGGCGACGCCCAGGGACTGCAGGTAGGCAAGGATGCGCGCCAGGGCCGGTTCCAGTTGGTCTTTGACCTGGGGCGTGAGGCTGCCGCCGTAATCTTCCAGCACCACCGGCTGCACGCCGATCAGACAAAGCCGGCTTGGTCCCCGGCCCATCAGTCCGCACAGGGCGAGCACTTCCTGGAAACTGACCTGGTGCAGGCTCAGCTTGCCGGCGCTGAGGTACTGCGGCACTTGGTCGTCGTGGACTTCCAGCAAGCTGCCGGGCGCCTGGTGGAAATCCACCGCGTCGGCGATCACCAGCACGTCGCATTCCTGGACGTAGGGGATCAGCCCCAAGCCCTGGGTGCCGCCGTCCAACAGGGTCACCTCCGGCGGGAAGCGGCAGCGCCGCGCCAGTTCCTGCACCACGCGCACGCCGAAGCCCTCGTCGGCCCAAAGCAGGTTGCCGATTCCCAGGATCAGGATGCGCATGGATTTACGGCCGGTCGTCTTTCCACACCCGCCAGCCGTCGAGCATGGTGCTGGCCACCGACTGGCGCGACAGGATCTGCTCGCGGACCGCGACATAGATGTGGGTGAGGGTGAACACCACCAGGTACCACAGGCCCAGATGGTGCAGGCTGTGCACCTGCTGGCTGCCGCCCAGGACAGGCAACACCCAGCTGAAAGCATCCGCTGCCCAGCCGCCGGCGCCTTCGCCGTACAAAGCGAAGCCGGTGGCGATCATGAACAGGCTGCCCAGCACGTAGAACAAAAACATGGCCAGCCCCGCCAGGGGATTGTGGCCGGCGTGCTTGCGCGGCTCTTTCACCAGGAACAGATACCAGAGCAGTTCGTGCCACAGCCCCTGCCACCAGCGGGCGGAGTGGACGGCGGGCAGGAACAGTTCGCGGGCATAGCGGTTGCCCACCAGGGCCCAGTAGGCCCGGCCGACCAGCCCCACCGCCAGGATGTAGCCGGCGGAGAAATGGGCGAAGCGGATGTAGCCCATGAGGAAATGGCCGCTGGCTTCGCCGCCGGACACCACCGGCGGATAGGCGATGAGCCAGCCGGTGATCGCCAGCGCCACGATGGCGGCGGCGTTGACCCAGTGCCACAGGCGCACCGGTTTCTCGTAGACGTAGATGCGGTCGGTCACGGATAAAACGCTGGACATGGTGTTTGCCTCTCAAAATTGCGTAGGCTGGGGTGAGTCCGCGAACCCCAGCGGGTCGGTCTACGAAAGCAACAAATACGCGCCCCACAAGCCCATCAGTCCACCGACGGCCCGATACAGGGCCGGCATGGGCAGCAACAGGCGGCTCAGGCCGATTCCCAGCAGGTGCAACGCGCCGGTGGCGACGAGAAAGCCGGCGGAATAGGCGGCGAAATCGTCACCGGCGGTCATTTCCATGCCGTGGGCGTAACCATGAAACAGGGCGAACAAGCCGACCAGCAAGGCGGCGTGGATGACGGGCAAGCGCGCCATGGATGCCACCAGTGCACCCAGCAGCAGCACCGAGGCGGCGATGCCGGTTTCGGTGCCGCCCAGCGGCAGACCGGCCGTACCCAGGGCACCGCCTACAGACATGACGGCCACGAATGCCGCGGGTAACAGCCAGGCTTGGCGCGGCGCAGTCCGCACCGCCCAAAGGCCGACGCCCACCATGGCCAGCAGGTGGTCCAGCCCGGCGAAGGGATGGGTAAAGCCGGAGACGAAGCCCGCGACCGGATGGCTGCCGGTGTGGGCGAAAGCGGCGGGCGCCGCAAGTACGGCCGTCACGGTTGCGAGATGAAGGAGTGCACGCATGGAAAATCCTCGGCGGTTGGCTATTGTCTTTATCGTTCCCACGCTCGGCGTGGGAATGCCTCAAGGGACGCTCCGCGTCCCGTCCCAAGGCGATCATTCCTGGGAGTCGTCTTCCCGATACGCGGCGCAGAGCGCCGCTGGCTGCATTCCCACGCGGAGCGTGGGAACGATGAATTCACCTCACCTTGACTTGCAGCAACTCCTTGCCGTCCTCGTCCATCACGTGGGTGGAGCAGGCCAGGCACGGGTCGAAGCTGTGCAGGGTACGTAGGATTTCCAGGGGCTCTTCCGGCTTGGCCATGGGCGTGTTCATGAGGGCCGCCTCGAAGGCGCCGATGTTGCCTTTCGGGTCGCGGGGCGAACCGTTCCAGGTGGTGGGCACGATGCACTGGTAGTTGTCGATCATGCCGTCCTTCACCTTCACCCAGTGGCCGAGAGCGCCGCGCGGGGCTTCCGTGGTGCCGACGCCCTTGGCCTCGGCGGGCCAGGTGTGTGGTTCCCACTTGGCCACGTTGGCGGTCGCCAGATCGCCGGCCTTGATGTTCTTAACCAGCTTGTCCTGGAAGTGCCGCATCTGATGGGCGCAGTACTGGGCCTCCAGGCCGCGGGCGGCGGTGCGGCCCAGGGTGGAGAATAGCGCGGTCACCGGCAGGCCCAGTTCGCCGAGGAGCTGATCCACCGGTTCCTTGATGGCCGGCATGCCCTTGGCGTAGCCGATGATGTAGCGGGCCAGCGGCCCCACCTCCATGGCGTGGCCCTTCCAGCGCGGCGCCTTGATCCAGGAATACTTGGCGCTCTCGTCCAGATTTTCGATGTGGGTGCGCGTGCCTTTGGTTTTGGAGCCCAGCTCGAAGCGCGGTTCGGTGACGCCGTCGAAGGGATGCAGGCCCTTATCCTCGTCGCTGTAGCGGTACCAGGAGTGGGTGACGAATTCCTGAATCTGCGCCGGGTCGCGCAAATCCACGTCGTGCACCTCGTTGAGGTTGCCGCCGATGATGGCCCCGCGCGGCAGAATCAGGTTGCCGGCAGAGGTGTCGTTGGCCTTCTCCGGAATGTCGCCGTAACTCAGCACGTTGCTGGCCGAAAGGCCGCCGCCGTACAGCCAGTCCTTGTAGAAGGAGGCGATGGCCTTCAGGTCCGGCAAATACACCTGTTCGATGAATTCGATGGTGCGGTCGATGACGGACGACACCAGGTTCAGCCGTTCCATGTTGATTGCCCCGCCCGCCCCGTCCACGTTGATGGCGCAGGGCACGCCGCCCACCAGCCAGTTGGGGTGGGGGTTCTTGCCGCCGTAGACGGCGTGGATCTTCATGATGTCTTTCTGGAAGTCCAGGGCTTCCAGGTAGTGGGCCACCGCCATCAGGTTGGCTTCCGGCGGCAGCTTGTAGGCCGGGCTGCCCCAGTAGCCGTTGCTGAACGGCCCCAGTTGGCCGCTTTCGACGAATTTCTTCAGCCGTGAGGCGATGTCCTGGAAATAGCCCGGCGAGGAGTTGGGCCAGGGCGAAATGCTCTGCGCCAGGGCGGAGGTGGCTTTGGGATCGGCCTTGAGGGCGCTGACCACGTCCACCCAGTCCAGGGCGTGCAGGTGGTAGAAGTGCACCAGATGATCCTGGGCTTGCAGGGTCAACTGCATGATGTTGCGGATGCTGTTGGCGTTCTCCGGAATCTGGATGCGCAGCGCGTCTTCCACCGCCCTCACCGAGGTGAGGGCGTGGGTGCCGGTGCACACGCCGCAGATGCGCTGGGTGAAGGCCCAGGCGTCGCGCGGGTCGCGGCCCTTGAGGATGATCTCCAGGCCGCGCCACATGGTGCCGCTGGACACGGCGTTGCGGATGACGTTGTTCTCGTCCACGTTCACTTCGCAGCGCAGGTGGCCTTCGATGCGGGTCACCGGGTCCACCACCACGCGCGTGCCGGAATCGTCCAGGGTGTAGCCGTTGGGGGTTTGCATGACGGTCATGGTTGTTCCTGATCTATTTTTTGGTACTTATCGTTCCCACGTTGCACGTGGGAATGCCGCCCTGGACGCTCTGCGTCCCATCCAGGCCGTGATGCCGTGCGGCCGTTGCACGCTCGAACGCGGGACGCAGAGCGTCCCCGGCTGCATTCCCACCGAGACGGTGGGAACGATGACATACGGCTCATTGCTGTTTTTCCGGGGCCTTCAGCACCGAAGCCGCCGCGTGGGCGGCGATGGCCGCGCCCACCGCGCCCGCCGCCGCCAGGCCCACGCCGTCGGCGCTGCTTTCCACCCCGAACACGTTGAGTTCGGTGACCCGGTCGTAGAACGAGCCCTTGTCCCAAAAGTTCTCCTCGGAACAGCCGAGGCAGCCGTGGCCGGAGCGCACCGGTGAGGAAGTACCCGCATTCCAGCCCACCGTGGAGCAGGCGTTGTAGGTGGTCGGGCCTTTGCAGCCGACCTTGTACAGGCAGTGTCCTGCCCGCGCCGCTGCGTCGTCCCAGTGCTCGACGAACTGGCCGGCGTCGAAGTGGGGGCGGCGGTAGCATTTGTCGTGGATGCGCTGGCCGTAGAACATCTTGGGCCGGCCCTGGGCGTCCAGTTCCGGCAGCTTGTCGAAAGTGAGCATGTAAGTGATGACGCCGGTCATGACTTCGGCGATGGGCGGGCAGCCCGGCACCTTGACGATGGGCTTGTCGGTGATGACCTTGTGGATGGGCGTGGCCCGGGTGGGATTGGGCCTGGCGGCCTGCACGCAGCCGTTGGAAGCGCAGGAGCCCCAGGCGATGACCGCCGCGGCGTCCTTGGCGGCGTAGCGCAGTTGTTCCACGAAGGGCTTGCCGCCGACGATGCAGAACATGCCGTCTTCGTTGAGCGGCGGATTGCCTTCCACCGCCAGGATGTAGCGGCCCTTGTATTTCCGGATGGTGTTTTCCAGCGCCGCTTCCGCCTGGTGGCCAGCGGCGGCCATGAGGGTGTCGTCGTAGTCCAGGGACAGCATGGACAGCACCACGTCCTTGGCCAAAGGGTGGGCGGAGCGGATGAAGGATTCCGAGCAGCAGGTGCACTCCAGCCCGTGCAGCCACAGCACCGGGGTGCGCGGCTTGGTTTCCATGGCGTGGGCGATCTGGCCGACGAACTGCGGCCCCAGCGCCATGGCCGAGGCGGTGAGGCTGCAATATTTCAGGAAACTGCGCCTCGTGATGCCCTGGCGGCGCATGACCGAATAAAACGTGTCCGACGGGTCGCTCATCCTTCCCCCTTATTCATTCTTGTAGTTGTGGTTGCGGCAGCACCGGCCGTCGGGTGGGTTAAACAAGGAATGTGCCAGGGCATGGCCTTATGAAGCCTGAGGAATTGCACCGACGGCGAGTGTTCCGAGTGCGACAAAACCGTGTCGCAAGTCGCACATGCGACACAGCGGCCTGGAGCTGCGGCTGGAGCGGCTTGCGCCGGATTTCCATGTCCGGCGGAAAACTTTCCTCTTTCCATCGCCGTACCAGTTGGACTAAAGTCGACGGCCCTTGTCTGGAAATGAAAATCGACCCCCATCTCCGATGACTACCCTGTTGTGGCTGCAAACCGGCTCTTGCGGTGGCGATACCATGGCCTTGCTGTGCGCGGACAGCCCGTCCGTGGAGGAACTGCCGGCGCTTTACGGCATCGAGTTGCTGTGGCAGCCGTCGTTGTCCGTCGAGCCGGTCCGGCACCTGGACCAGGTTGTCGCCGGCATTCTGGCGGACCGGCAAGCGCTGGACATCCTGTGCATCGAGGGCAGCATCGTGACCGGGCCCAACGGTTCCGGCATGTACGATCCCCACGGCGGCCGCTCCAAGATGAGCCTGGTCAAGGAACTCGCCGCCAAGGCGGGTTACGTGGTCGCCATGGGCACGTGCGCCGCGTTCGGCGGCGTCCACGCGGCGCCGCCCAATCCCACCGACTGCCTCGGGCTGCAATTCGACGGCGAAATCCCCGGCGGCCTGCTGCCGCCCGAATGGCGCTCCGGACGGGGCGCTCCGGTCGTCAACGTGGCGGGATGTCCCGCCCACCCCAACGCCATGACCAAGACCCTGGCCATGCTGGCGTCCGGGCTGCCGGTGGAACTGGATTTCCTCAACCGGCCGAAGGCGTTTTTCGGCAGCCTGGTCCATCAGGGCTGCACCCGCAACGAGTACCACGAGTACGACGTGGAAGACAGCCGGTTCGGCGAGCGCGGTTGTCTGTTCTTCAACCTGGGCTGCCGCGGCCCGCTGACGCTGGCGGTGTGCAACACCGACTTGTGGAACGGCATCAGCAGCAAAACCCGCGCCGGCGTGCCCTGTTTCGGCTGCACCTCCCCGGATTTTCCCCGCAGCCGGGACTTGTTTCTCACGGAAAAAATCGGCGCCATTCCCGTTCATTTGCCCCTGGACGTACAGCGCGCCAGCTACATGGCTTACAAGAGCCTGGCCCACGAAGCCGCGCCCCAGCGGGTGCTGGACAAGGACATGGAGCCTTAGAGATGTCGCGCCGAGTCGTCGACATCGACCTGAACCGGGTCGAAGGGGATTTGCAGTTCCAGTTGGAGCTGGACGGCAACACCGTGGCCGACGCCCGCTGCATCGGCACCCTGTACCGGGGCTTCGAGCAGATCATGATCGGCCGGCAGCCGAAGGATTCCCTGGTCGTCACGCCGCGCATCTGCGGTATTTGCGGCACGGCGCACCTGTATTCGGCAGTGCTGGCGCTGGAGCAGATCGGCGCCATTCCGGTGCCGCCCAACGCCACCCGCATCCGCAACCTGTGCCTGATGGCGGAAACGGTGCAGAGCGATTTGCGGCAGTCGTTCCTGTTTTTCACCGCCGATTTCTGCCATTCCCGCTACGCGAAGCATCCGCTTTACAGCCAGGCGGTGGAAGCCTTCCAGCCGTTCCAGGGTTGGGCGCACCGCGGCACGCTGGAGCATTCCCGGCACATGGTGAAGATCGTCGCCCTCTTCGGCGGCCAGTGGCCGCACTCCTCCTACATGCTGCCCGGCGGCGTCACCACCCCGCCCACGGCCAGACGCATCGTGGATTGCCAGGCGCTGCTGCGCCCCTTGACCCGCTGGTTCGAGAACCAGGTCATCGGCGGCGACCTGGATAGGTGGCTGGCGCTGGCCTCGGCGGAAGATTTGTTCCGTTGGCTGGAGGACGAAAAACCCGCCGCCGGCGCCGTCGGGCTCATGACGCTGCTGGCCCGCTCCCTGGGTTTGCACCGCCAGGCCCCGGGCACGCCGCACATGCTCAGCTATGGCGTCGGTTGCGATCCCGAGCATTGGCAGCCGCCGTACACCGAAAACCGCCACCTGTGGCGCTCCGGTTTTCTCGACGGGGAGCGGGGAGAGGTCGAGGGCTTCGACCATCGGCAGATCGCCGAGCACGTGCGCTATTCCTGGTTCCTGCCCTATGCGGGCGGACGCCATCCCTGGCAGGGACAGACCGTCCCCGATTACCAGCCCCATTCCGACCGCTACACCTGGAGCAAGGCGCCGCGCTACCGGGACCAGGTAGTGCAGACCGGGCCGCTGGCCGAGTTGTTGATCGACGGCGAGCCGCTGATCACCGCGCTGTACCGGGAAGAAGGCGGCAGCACCTGGCTGCGTCAATTCGCCCGCCTGCGCCGCACCGGCCTCTTTCTGGCGCGGATGCGGGACACCCTGCGGGAACTGGCGGCCGGTCTTGGCCAAGCCCATTACCTGCCGCCACCCGACGCCCGGTTGCCCGACGGCGAAGGCTACGGCCTGGTCGCCGCCGCCCGCGGCGCCCTGGGCCATTGGGTGCGGGTGGCGGATGGCGTCATTTCGCAGTACCAGGTGGTCACGCCCACCGCCTGGAACGCCTCCCCCAAAGACACGGCCGGCCGCCACGGCCACTGGGAGCAGAGCCTGTTGGGCATCGAAGTGCAGAACCCGGACGATCCCCTGGAAATCGGCCACATCATCCGTTCCCACGATCCGTGCCTGGTGTGCACGGTGCACGTTTTGGGCAAGGACCGCCGCTTATCTCTCCGGCCGTAGCCCCGTGCCCGCCGCCCGCCACGTCATTTGCTTCGGCAATGCCTTGCACGGCGACGACGGGTTCGGTCCGTACATCTACCAGCGTCTGCAACAACTGGACTGGCCCGATGACGTGCGTTTGTTCGACGCCGGTGTTTCCGGCCTGGATGCCTTGGGCTGGCTGGACGGCTGCCGCGAGGCGATCCTGGTGGACGCCCTGGCCAACCAAGGCAATCCGGGTACGGTGCACGTATTCCAGCCGGAACCGGTGGATCGCCTGGACAACGACTTGTCCGGCCACGCCGCCGGCATCCCTTACCTGTTGCAGGCGGCCGCGGCCGTTTACGGTACACTGCCGGACATCGTCGTGGTCGGCGCCGAAATCGACCGCATAATCCCTTTTGCGCCGGGATTGAGCCCGGCGGTTGCGCAAGCAGCGGAGCACGCCTTATCCATCATCCGTGACCGCGTGATGTTCCAACCCTCGTGAAAAATTCCCGCAATCGGGTGCCGGTCGAATCTGCGACCCTGCTATCCGACACCGTCCCGCAGCGCTGGATGGGGCAGTTGTGCTTGCCGGGTCAGGCGCAGCCGTCGCACATCCTCATTTTTCCCATGCCGGACGGCTATGTGGCGCTGCGCGCCGAATGCCCCCACGAAGGACATAGCCTGGTGCACTGTCGGTTGCATGGCAACGACACCCTGGTGTGCCCGGCCCACGGCCGGCGCATCGGCCTCCTGGACAGCGGCTTCCACGCCTGCCGCGAGCAGGAAAGCTTTTTCATTCCGTTATCGGACCTCGGACAGCCGTTGCCTTACGCGACCGGCAATCCCCACGCCGAAAACCCGGCGGCCACCGCGTCCCGGCTGCAACATGAAATCGACCAACTGACCCTGGCCAATTTCAAAAAAGAACGACAGATCGTCGCCATCACCCACGGCATGGATGCCATGTTGCGGGAGTCGGAACAGAAAAAGCAGCAACTGGAGGAACTGGTCGTTCGCCAACAGGGCCTGGCGCGCTTCATCGGCCGGGTGATGGACAGCATGGACGGTCTGCTGGTGGTGGTCGACACGGACGGGCGCATCAGGCAGGTCAACACGGCCATCCTGCGCGAACTGGAATTCGACGCGGAAGAGTTGCTGGGCCAGCCGTTCGACGACCTGCTGGCCCCGGCCGACCGGGAAAAGCTGGCCGCCCGGTTGCCGGCCCTGTCGTGGCCGGTGCGCTCGGCGATGCTGGAAAACATCCGTCTCGACAACGGCTATGCCGCCGAGCATTGGCTGTCGGTCAAGGGCGCTGCAAAGACCGCGGCTTATTTGCTGAAGGGAAGCCTGCTGCATTCCGACCAGGGCAAACTGGAGGGCGCGGTGATCAGCGGCACCAACATCAGCCTGCTCAAGGAACGCGAGATGAAGCTCCGCTTGAGCGCCAAGGTCTTCGAAAACAGCGGCGAAGCCATTTTCATCACCGACGCCGATGCCGTCATCCTGGAGACCAACGCGGCTTTTACCGCCATCACCGGCTACGACAAATCCGAAGTCGTCGGCAGGAACCCGCGCCTCTTGAAATCCGGCCGGCACGACCGGCGTTTCTACGAACAGATGTGGCATGACCTCGTCACCGAGGGTTCCTGGCGCGGCGAGATGTGGGACAGGCGCAAGAACCGGGAAATCTATCCCGTCTGGCTCACCATCAATGCCCTGGCCGACGAACGCGGCGTAACCAGCCACTACGTCGCCATCTTCTCGGACATCAGCACCCTGAAACAAACCGAGCAGAAGCTGGAGCAACTCGCTTACTACGACCCGCTGACAACGCTGCCCAACCGCTCCCTGTTCAAAAATCGCCTGGAGCACGAGTGTCTGCTGGCGCAGCGCAACCAGACCCGGCTGGCGGTGTTCTTCATCGACCTGGATCGTTTCAAGAACATCAACGATACGCTCGGCCATTGGGCGGGGGATTGCCTGTTGCAGGAGGTGGCGGCGCGCATCCAGACTTGCGTGCGCAAGTCCGACACGGTGGCGCGCCTGGGCGGCGACGAGTTCACCATCATCCTCTCCGGCCTGGACGAAGCCCAGGAAGCGGCGGAGATCGCGCAAAAAATCCTCCAGGTGCTAGAGTTGCCGGTACCCATCGACAACCATCATATTTACGTCGGTGCCAGCATCGGCATCTCGCTCTACCCCGACGACGGCGACGATTTCACCGTCCTGACCAAACACGCCGATGCCGCCATGTATGCGGCCAAGGCCAAAGGGCGGGGCACTTTCCAGTATTTCGAAGCGCGCATGAACGTCGAAGCCCAGCAGCGCATCGAACTGGAAACCAAGCTGCACCGGGCTTTGGAAGACCGCGAGTTCGAATTGCATTACCAGCCCAAAGCCGATGCGGGCCGGGGGGCGATCACCGGCGCGGAAGCCTTGATCCGCTGGCATCATCCGCCCGACGGCGTCATCCCCCCGGACAAGTTCATTCCCGTCGCCGAAGAAACCGGTTTCATCCATGTTTTGGGACGATGGATCCTGCGCACCGCTTGTATGCAGGCAAAGGCGTGGGCTGACCGGTTCTGCGGGATACGAATCGCGGTCAATTTGTCGGCCAAGCAGTTGCTGGCCGACGACTTCATCGCCGACTTGGACAAAATCCTGGAGGAAACCGGCGTGTCGCCCCGCTGGATCGAACTGGAAATCACCGAAAGCGTCGTCATGCACGACATCGACACGGCCACGCACAGGTTGCGTTCCATCGCCGGTAAAGGCATCAGGATCGCCATGGACGATTTCGGCACTGGGTATTCTTCCCTGTCCTATTTGCGCAAGCTGCCGGTGCAAGTGCTCAAGATCGACCGCTCCTTCATCCGCGATTACCGGGACGCGGGAAATACCGAGGTGGTGGCACTCATCAAGACCGTCATCGCCCTGGGCCACAGCCTCAACATGAGGGTGGTCGCGGAAGGGGTGGAAACCCAGCAGCAACTGGAATTGCTGAACGCCCACGCCTGCGACGAAATCCAGGGCTATCTGTTGTCGCGGCCCTTGCCCGCGGCGCAGTTCGAGGAGTTTTACGCCGAGTTCTCGAACCTCGCGGAGCGGTGTTCGCCGTAATCCGGATTTGTGGGGAGGCGCGCAGCTAACCGCGCCTCCGTGGGCCTGACCGCGTTTCTCTTGCGATGCTCGGCAGCGTATAAGCCTCAAGAAAGCACATGCGGAGGCAAATTCGCCGACAGAGCGGTGGCGGAATCCGAAAAAACCGGACTAACCGGCCTGCTGGAAAGAAACGGGCAACAGCGACCGGCCAAACACAAAGCCCAAGAAGTGCAACGTGGCGGTGG
>DATDOO010000131.1:0-4236 GCA_035293245.1 Methylococcaceae bacterium | reverse complement strand
GTTCACCACGCCCACGTCGCCGCTGCTGGTATCCTTCAGCACGATGTCCAACCGGTACAGCCCCGGGCGCAGGGGCAATGATTTTTGATAGATGGAGCTGCCCTTCAGCGATTGCTGCAGCAGCGAATCCGGAATATCGCGCCGTATCTCGTCCTCAAAGGTTTGCACCACGCGCCCGGTGAGCGTGCTGACGCGCGCGAACAGGTTCACCGTGGCGGTATGGATGCCGTCGCGGTTTTGGTAGGCCATCTCCTGATTCGGTATCTGGACCGTAATGGGCACCAGTACGGTGTCGCCGGTAATGCGCAGGTTATCGGTCTGGTAGCTGAAATTCATCTGGTTGCGCACGATGCGCGAGGAAACCAGTGCCTCCAGGTCCTTGAACTTCACCGGAGGTGGCGTAAACACTTTCGCATAGAGCTCCAGCCGCTCGAACTGGTTCAGAGACCTGGGCGACATGGACCCCGCAGCGGGCGCCCCGATGCGCGAGCCGTCACCGCTGGTAAAGAAGCGGTCCCCCTTATTGCTCTCACCCCGTTCTTCCGCCAAGGTAAGTCCGATGGGAGTGTTGAGGAGGGCGTCCTTTTCCGATGGGTCCCAGCTCAAGTGAAATTCGTTGGTGCCGCTGGTATCCACAAACTCCAGCGTGATGTTCGATCCCAGCCCCTCGACGTAGTTGTAGTTCCAGGTTTCAAAGGCATACGTCCGGGTTGTGCCGCCGCCCTCTGACAGCGGGCGCTCATAGTTTTCGCCGTGGGTGCGCGATTCCTTCGAGGTCGGCGGGCCCCACATGATATACATGCGGCCGCGGTCGGTCCGCCAGCCCTGCACCCCGGCGCCAAAACGCTCGTTGGCATAGGCGATGCGCCGGTAATGCTCTTCCTTGAACGAGTTTTCAAGCGAATCCTGATCGGGATTGCGCCGCTGCCAGAACGCCTCGATATACTGCTCGCGTTCTTCGTTGGTCTGCAACTGCAGGAAGCCTTTGCGTTCGTCGCCGGAGAGGATGTAGGTGACGTCCTCATCCAGCCACTTCTTGTAGGGAGTGGCCAACTCCTTATAGAGCTGCCTGTCATTCTTGTTGTCTGTTCTTGGTGGGGACTGCGGGTCGGCCGGAGCCTGGGCCAACACGCCCCTGCCCGTACTCACCCCGCCGGCCAGCACAACGAGAATTAACCAGCGACCCCAGCGGCTCATACACACACCTCACCCGGCTCTGACTGTCGAATTCTATCCCTTGGCCAAAGGACCCGTCAACGGAAAGAATCCACAGGGGCCTCGATGTAACCGTGGGAGTCTTCCCGGCGCGGAAAGGTTGCCTGGGCTGGCTTGGGCGCTCACGGTCTGAGATACTACGGGTGCGGGCTCTACTTGGAGCCCGCGCAGAATAACCGTCAAATATGAAAACATGGAAAAAACTTTCCATCGCGGCGGGAGCTGCGGTGGTGCTGGCGGTGGCTGCGTGGATCACCGTGCGGCGAATGAACCAGGGTATCGTCGTGGTACAGACGGGGCGGGTGATTCGTGAAGACCTGACCTCGCTGGTCACTGCCTCGGGCGAAATCAAGCCGCTCACCTACAGCAACATCATGGCCGAAGGCTTCGGCAAGATCACCGAATTGGTGGTTCGGGAAGGCGATCAGGTCCGCCGGGGCGACGTGCTGCTGCGCCTCGAAAACGTGCAGCCGGAAGCTGACGTAGCCGCGCAGCGCGCCGGCTTGGACTCGGCCCAGGCCGCCGTCAAATCCGCCGAAGCCACGGCCGTCTCCGCCGCAGCCGACGTCGAACAGAGAAAAGCCGATCTGGACAAAGCCCGCTTCAATTGGGACCGCGGCCAGCAGCTCTTCCAGGCCGGGCTGATCGCCCGTCAGGAATACGATTCGATCAAGGCAGCTCACGATAGCGCGGTCGCCGCCCTGGCTGCCAGCCAGGCGCGGCTGGACCAGTCTCACGCCGACCTCGACCGCTCGCGCTCCAACCTGCGGCAAAGCCAGGCGGTGCTGGCGCGCGCCGCCGACGTCCTGCGAAAAACCACCTATCGGGCGCCCATCGGCGGTGTGGCCACTTATATTGCCGTGCGCGTGGGCGAGAACGTGGTTCCCGGCATCCAAAACGCCAGCGGCAGTTACCTCATGACCATCTCCGATATGTCCGTGGTCACAGCCGAAGTCCTGGTGGATGAAACCGAAATCACCAACGTGCGCACCGGCCAGACGGCCGAAGTGACTATCGACGCCCTTTCCGGCAAGGTTTTCCCGGGGAGCGTGATTCAGGTCGGCACCCAGGCGGTCCTGCGCACCTCGGGCCTGGCTACCACGCAGTCCACCACCGGCAGCCAGGAGGCCAAGGACTTCAAAGTGGTCGTCCGCCTGGACAACCCTCCAGTCGGCCTGCGTCCTGGCCTGTCGGCAACCGCCAAGACGACCACGGCGCAGAAGAAAAACGTCTTGGCGATCCCTCTCCAGGCTCTGGCCATTCGTACTCGCCGGGAACTCGACCAGGCCGTTGCGCCAAACACTCCCGGTGCAACCTTGGCTGCCAGCCGGCCGTCCGCCGCTGCTCGCGAGGAAGTCCAGGGCGTCTTTGTCGTGCGGGACAAGCAGGCCGTCTTTGTGCCGGTCCAGACCGGCATTACCGGGGTGAGCGAAATCGAAATTACCGAGGGCCTGAGCGAAGGCGATGAGATCGTCACCGGCAGCTACGCCGCGCTGCGCACGCTGCGGCCCTCGGCGGCCGTCAGGGTGGATAATTCGCCGCCACCCACTCCCGCCGTCAATCCTGGATAACCGGGGCCAGGGTGAGCTGGGCCCGGCGGATCCGGCGCAGCGTCTCGGAGAGCAAATATGGCTGTGGAAGTCCATGCCCAAGATGCGTTCCGCCAGGACCTGGTGGATAGGGGTGTGGCCATCCGCACCGAGGGTCTGGCCAAGACCTACCGCATGGGCGCCGAAGACGTCCCGGCCCTGTGTGGCGTGGACCTGGAGATCCGCCGCGGAGAGTACCTGGCCATCATGGGTCCTTCCGGCTCCGGCAAATCCACGCTCATGAACCTGATCGGTTGCCTGGATACGCCTTCGGCTGGAAAATACTGGCTGGTGGGGCGCCTCGTCAGTGAGCTGAAAGACGACGATCTGGCCGCGATCCGCAACAAGGAGATCGGCTTCGTCTTCCAGACGTTCAATCTGCTGCCTCGCGCCAGCGCCTTGCATAACGTCGAATTGCCCCTGATCTACAGCGGCACGCCCGCCGCCCAGCGCCTGGAAAAGGCCCGGCAGGCGCTCCAGGCCGTCGAGCTGGGCGACCGCATGATGCACAAGCCCAGCGAACTTTCCGGCGGGCAGCGCCAGCGGGTGGCCATTGCGCGGGCGCTGGTGAATTCGCCCTCGATCGTGCTGGCCGATGAGCCTACGGGAAACCTGGACAGCAAGACGGGCGCAGAGATCATGGCGCTCTTCGCGCGCCTGCACCAGGAAGGCAACACCATCATCCTGGTCACCCACGAAAACGACATCGCCGAGCACGCCCACCGCATCATCCGCCTCCGCGACGGCCGCATCGAATCCGACGAGAACCAAAGGCCATAGTGATGGTGGATGTGCGTGGATACGCCGAATACGGGTGCGGGTCCGCCCTCAGTCTTGGCGGACAGCCCGCTGTAAACCAGGAACGTGCGAATCTGGCCCGTCTAGGCTATGCTCTGGGGAAGGTGATCGCCCCGTGAACGCGATGTTTGAGCAACACCGGACAGAACTCGAAGCACTGTGCCGCCGCTATGGTGTGCGCCGCCTGGAGCTTTTTGGATCCGGAGCGGCCGGCCACGACCGGCCGGGTGAGAGCGATTTCGATTTCCTGGTTGAGTTTGAGACCTTTCCGCCCGGCGCCTATGCCGACGCCTATTTTGGGCTGCTGGAATCGCTGGAAAAACTCTTCGGCCGGCCGGCAGACCTGGTTGTCGCCTCCGCCATCCGCAACCCCTATTTCCGGCAGTCGGTCGAACGGACCAAGACGCTGCTCTATGCGGCTTGAGGCGAAGAAGTATCTTTACGACACCGGCAGAATCCTTGTGACCTAATCCTCGTAGGGACCGAGAAATCGCTCGCCGTTGAAATAAATTAGGTGGGTCGGCTCTTCGGCCAACCAAGCGCCAGTTTCCCAGGAAATCTGGCTGAGAAATGCACGCATAGCCTCACGATTTTCGAAAGCTGTGATAAATACGAGGCTGGCAGTGCATCCTTG
>DATDOO010000130.1:0-25832 GCA_035293245.1 Methylococcaceae bacterium | reverse complement strand
AGGGACGCAAGAACCACCGGCTGGTGATCGATCTCGCCGGCGAGACCCGTTCCATCGCCCCCCCGCCCCAAACCACCGCGACCAGGACTCCCCCGGGCGGAATGAAACCGGCCGAAGCGACCCGCGCCACGACAAACGCTTCCCAGCCGGCGGGCGCGACGCGCGTCAAGGCCCCGTCCGCCGCCGTCGCCACCCGCGTGTCCACCTCGCCGCCCGCAGGCAAGGTTCCGCCCCCGCGCCGCGAAATCGAAACTTCCGGCATTCGCGACGTGGTGGTGGCCATCGACGCCGGCCACGGCGGTGACGACCCCGGCGCCCACGGCCAACTCGGCACGGACGAAAAAGAGGTGACCCTGGCTATTGCGCGGAAGCTGGAAAACCTCATCCGCGCCGAACCTGGCATGAAGGCGGTGATGATCCGCAACCGCGACCATTACCTCGGCCTGCGCGAGCGCATCCAGAAGGCCCGCAAGCACAAGGCCGACCTGTTCGTCTCCATCCACGCCGATGCCTTTATCAACGATTCGGCACGCGGCTCGTCGGTCTTCACCCTCTCCGAGCACGGTGCCTCCAACGAGGCGGCGCGCTGGCTGGCGGAAAAGGAGAACGCGGCGGACCTGGTGGGCGGCGTCCGCCTGGACGACAAGGACGACGTGCTGGCCTCGGTGCTGCTGGATCTGTCGCAGACGGCAACGCTGGAAGCCAGCCACGAGGTGGCCGGCAAGGTGCTGGGCGAACTGGGGCGCCACGGCGCCCTGCATCACCGCGACGTGCAGCGCGCCGGCTTCGTGGTGCTCAAGTCGCCGGACATTCCCTCCGTCCTGGTGGAAACGGCTTTCATCTCCAACGCGGACGAAGAGCGCAAGCTGCGCGACCCCGCCGAGCAGGAAAACATCGCCCGCGCCGTGTTTCGCGGCATCCGCAATTATTTCGCCCAGCGCGCACCGCAAGGGACGCGCCTGGCAGCGCGCTGAGCAACGGGGTTTCCTGTTCAAACGCCCGCCGATGGCCGATAATAGCGGCGCAGAGTCCAATTCCCTCTTCCACATGCCCATCGCCTTCCCTGCCGTCCCGTTTTCCGCGCCGACCGCCGGGAACTTCGCCTCATGAGCCTGCGTTTTCAACTCTGGCTGCCCACCTTGCTGGCCGCCTGCCTGCTGATTGCGGGTCTTCACTTTCTCGGCGTCCCGGCCTATCTGCAATGGGAGCAAACGCACTTCCAGAGCCAGCACCAGAGCACGCTGGAGCAGGCCATGGCCGGACTCGCCGACCCGCTGCGCCGCATGGATTGGGAACAGACCGCCGCGCAACTGGATCGCCTGCGCGCGGACCATCCGGAATGGAGCGAGGTGGTACTGCGCGACGCCGGCGGCCGGCAGCGCTATCCCTTGCGCGGCGGCGGTCCGGTCGATGGAACCCATTTGATGCGCGCCACCCAGGACGCAGTGGACGAAGCCGGCCGCCCCCTGGCGAGCCTGGAAATTCTCGCCGATGCCGACGCCCTGCTGACCGAGGAAGCCGCCCAGGCCCGAACCGTGGAACAGTTGCTGATCGTACTCGTCGTCCTCGCCGCCCTGCTCGGCGGCCTATTGCAACACCGGCTCCTGCTCCGCCCGTTGCGGCACATGGCGAACGCGGCCCATCAACTCGCGGCGGGCAACTACGACGTTGCCCTGCCCGAACCCGCCGGCGGCGAAGTGGGCCACATCCTCCTCGCCCTCTCCCGCCTGCGCGACAATCTGCGTGCCGACCGGCAGCGGCGGCGGCAGGAGCAGGAACTGCGACTGACCGAGGAATACCTGAGGCGTTTCCTGGACGCATCCTTCGACGCGGTGATCGGCATCGACGCGAATGGGGTAGTCAACGACTGGAACGCCCAGGCGGAGGCCCTGTTCGGTTTCCGCCGCGACGAGGCGCTGGGCCAGCGCCTTTCCCGGCTGATCATGCCGCCGCGCTACCGCGACGCCCACGAAGCGGGCCTGCGCCATTACGTCGGGACCAGTGAAGCGCCAATGCTGAACCGCCGCATCGAAACTTTCGCCCAGCACCGCGACGGCCGGGAATTTCCGGTCGAATTGACCGTCGCTCCGCTGGGCCACGGCGCGTCCGCCACCTTCATCGCCTTCGTGCGCGACACCCGTGCGCCCAGGAAGGCCTGACTTTCCCCAACCACCAAGGTAACAACAACCATGAGCAAACCCAAGAAAGTTGCACTTCTCACCGCCGGCGGCCTGGCCCCCTGCCTCAGTTCGGCCATCGGCAGCCTCATCGAGCGCTACACCGAAATCGACCCGAGCATCGAAATCATCGCCTACCGCGGCGGTTACAAGGGCCTGCTGCTGGGGGACTCCTACAAGATCACCCCGGAAGTCCGCGCGAAGGCGGCTTTGCTGCACCGTTACGGCGGCTCGCCCATCGGCAACAGCCGGGTGAAGCTGACCAACGTCAAGGACTGCGTCAAGCGCGGCCTGGTCAAGGAAGGCGAGGATCCGCAGAAGGTGGCCGCCGACCAGTTGGTCAAGGACGGCGTGGACATCCTGCACACCATCGGCGGCGACGACACCAACACCGCCGCGGCCGATCTGGCCGCGTTCCTGGCCAGGAACGACTACGGCCTGACCGTGATCGGCCTGCCCAAGACCGTCGACAACGACGTATTCCCCATCAAGCAGTCCCTGGGCGCCTGGACCGCCGCCGAACAGGGCGCGCGCTACTTCTGGAACGTGGTGGCCGAGACCGGCGCCAACCCGCGCATGCTCATCGTCCACGAAGTCATGGGGCGCAACTGCGGCTGGCTTACCGCCGCCACCGCCCAGGAATACCGGAAGCTCCTGGACCGCGCCGAGTGGCTGCCGGGTATCGGCCTGTCGCGCGATGCTTATGAAGTCCACGGCATCTTCATTCCCGAAATGGAAATCGACATCGCCGCCGAAGCCAAGCGCCTGCGCGCCGTGATGGACAAGACCGACTGCGTCAACATCTTCATTTCCGAAGGCGCGGGCGTGGAAGCCATCGTGGCGGAACTGCAGGCCAAGGGCCAGGAAGTGCCGCGCGACGCTTTCGGCCACATCAAGCTGGACGCGGTCAATCCGGGCAAGTGGTTCGGCGAGCAGTTCGCGCAGATGCTGGGCGCGGAAAAGACCCTGGTGCAGAAGTCCGGCTACTTCGCCCGCGCCGCCGCCTCCAACGTGGACGACATCCGCCTCATCAAGTCCTGCGCCGACCTGGCCGTGGAATGCGCCTTCCGCCGCGAAGCGGGGGTCATCGGCCACGACGAGGACAACGGCAACGTGCTGCGCGCCATCGAGTTCCCGCGCATCAAGGGCGGCAAGCCCTTTGACATCGACACCCCGTGGTTCGCCGAAACGCTGGCAGCCATCGGCCAGGCCAAAGGCGGCAAGGTTGCGGTCAGCCACTGACGCGAAGCCTGACCAACGAGCGTGGCGGATCGCGCCTCCCTTGATCATGAAAGGCGCTCCCGCCACGCTCGTTTCCCTCACCCCGGCCCTCTCCGGAACCCTCACCCTACCCTCTCCCAGAGGGAGAGGGGGATCCAGGTTGCTGCGACTTTCACGTTAAATAGCCCGGCGGTTTTCCGGCCGCCGGGCTATTTTCGTCTTCCACGCCCCCAATCCGCATTTCCTTACAACGCGTAATCCTTTTCTGGCAGCACGGCGCGCCGTTTTCCGGCAAGCGAAAGTCTCCCGATGACGCAGAATCCATCCCGGCGCCTATGGCGCCGTTTTGATTCATCATCCGGAAATTCAGGAGGAACCATGCGGATTATTCGAAACCTGCTCTGGGCCGCTTTTCTCGCCAGCCTGAGCACCCTTTCTCCGGCGGCCACACCCGCCACTCCCGCAACGGCGAATGCGTCGGCGCCGGCCGCCGCGCCCGCCCCCAACGCGGCGACACCCGCGACACCGGCCGCCGCGGCGGAAAAGTCGCTGGACATCAACACCGCATCCGCCGATCAGTTCGCCGAAGTCATGGTCGGCGTCGGCAAGGCCAAGGCGGAAGCCATCGTCAAGGATCGCGAGACCAACGGAAAATTCAATTCCGTCGATGACTTGGATCGCGTCAAGGGCATCGGCAAAGCGACCATCGAAAAAAATCGTCCCAAATTGACGGCGAAATAGTCCTTTTTCCTTCTCGCTAGGGGCGGAGCCATGCTCCGCCCTCTTTTTTCCCGCGGCTTCACAGACCGTCCCCGGCGCCGAATCCGCTTATAATCTCCTCGGTGAATCGTCAAGAATCGAGGCAAATCATGAACACCCGAACCATTGCCCTGCTGCTGGCCGGCTGGCTGGGCGTTGCGGGCGGCGCCCCGGCCGCCGGTCGCTGGGATCAGCCCACCCCGCCTTTGGCGAAACCCGTTGAAATGACCGTGTACCGCAGCCCGAGTTGCGGCTGCTGCGGCAAGTGGCTGGACCACGTCCGGCAGCATGGCTTCCAAGTCACCGACGTCCTCAGCGAGGACATGAACGCGGTCAAGAAGCGCCTGGGCGTGCCGAGCAATCTTGCTTCCTGCCATACGGCGGTGGTCGGCGGCTACGTCGTCGAGGGCCACGTCCCGGCCGGCGACATCAAGAAATTGCTGACGGAAAAGCCGCCGCTGGCGGGCATCGCCGCGCCGGGAATGCCGCACGGTTCGCCGGGCATGGAGATGGGTGAACGTCAGGACGCCTTCGCCATCAAGTCTTTCGACAAGGCGGGCAAAACCGCCACATTCAGCGAATACCCCGCACAATAGCTGGTTACGGAAGGCACGGGCGGCTCCTCCGCCCGTTGTTTTTCACGGCATGAAAGCTCTCCTACCCTTACTCGCCGGCGACATCGGCGGCACCAAGACGCGACTGGCGCTTTATTTTATTGTGCAAGGCGAGCTCCGCCTCCAGCGTGAACGGACCTACCCGAGCGCCCGCTACGACTCGCTGGAAAGCATTCTGGGCGATTTTCTCGCCGGCGACGATCCGCCTTCCGCCGCCTGCTTCGGCGTGGCGGGGCCGGTGGAAAACGGCCGGTGCCGGACAACCAACCTGCCCTGGCTGGTGGATGCTGCGCAATTGGCGGCGACGCTCGGCATCCCTGACGTGGCACTCCTCAACGACCTGGAAGCCACGGCGCTTGGCCTGCTCCACCTTCCACCGCAAGCCTTCCGTGGACTCCAGCCGGGTACGGACGGCGCCCCGGGCACGATGGCCGTCATCGCCGCGGGCACCGGCTTGGGCGAGGCGATTCTTTACTGGGACGGGTTCCGCCATCACGCCCTGCCCACCGAAGGCGGCCACACGGATTTCGCGCCCAACGACGAATGGGAAGACGGCCTGCTCGCCTGGCTGCGCCACAGGCTCGGTGGCCATGTCAGCTACGAGCGGATACTTTCCGGCCCCGGTTTGCACACGCTTTACGAATATCTCCGGGAAGCGGAGTCCGCGCCGGAGTCGCCGGACCTCCGGGCGCGCCTGGAACGGGAAGACCCCGCGGCCGTCATCGCCGAACTGGGCCTTTCCGGTCAGGCTTCCCTCTGCCGGGAAGCACTGCGCCGCCTTGCCCGCATTTACGGCGCGGAAGCCGGCAACCTGGCTTTGAAATCTCTAGCGCGGGGCGGCGTAATCCTGGCCGGCGGCATCGCGCCGAAAATCCTCCCGGCCCTGACGGACGGCACCTTCCTGGAGGGCTTTCTCGCCAAGGGCCGTTTCCGCACCCTGCTCGAACAGCTTCCGGTGCGCATCGCCCTCGACCCTGCCGCACCCTTGCTGGGGGCGGCAGCCCATGCCGCGGAAATCTCCCAGCGGCACCGTTGTCATCATTCCGTCACATAACTGACATCAATCTCTAACAAGACTGTCACATTATACCGCCTTCCTTAACGCGGACACGCAACAATGTTGCGTTTTCGCAACATAGAAGAAGGGGGCATTGATGAAACTCGAATTCAAGCGCTGCCTGGCCCTATCACTGGGCGCGGCGGCTATTCTGGCGGGAGGGAACGTTCCGGCGGCGGACAAGGAACTGCTCGACATGCTGGTGAAAAACGGCGCCATCGACAAAAAGCAATACGACACGCTGATGAAGAAGGCCACGGTCAGCACCGCGGACGGTAGCAACATCGTCACCAAGTTGAACGAGAAAGGCCTGTCCATGGAGACAGCCGACAAGAACTTCTCTTTCAAAGTCAACGGCCGCACGCATGCGGATTCCGTATGGCACGGCGACAATGGCAAGACTACCGGAGCGGGCCGTGTCGACGAAGACGGCACCCACGGCGGCACCGCCAACGACGCCAACGACGGCGTAGGCATCCGCCGCGCGCGCATCGAGTTCTCCGGCACCTTCTGGAAGGACTGGAACTGGCGCATGCAGTACGAATTCGCCAACAACACCAAGCCCCTGTTCAAAGACATGTGGATCCAGTACGCGGGCTGGGACCTGGCCACCCTCACCGTCGGCGAGCAGAAGCGTCCCATCAGCCTGCAGCAGATGATGAGCTCCAACGACATGGTGTTCACCGAGCGCTCCATCGATTACGCCTTCGTCGCGCCGCTGGAGCGCGCCATCGGCCTGCGCGCCGATTCAAGCGGCGCCAATTGGTCGGCAGGCATCGGCGTCTTCGGCGACAGCATCAACGGCAATTCCAGCGCCGCCAGCACCACCGACAACACCAAGGACGACCAGGGCTGGAGCGTCGCGGGCCGTGCCACCTGGGCGCCCATCAACGAAAAGGACAAGGTTTTCCACGTGGGAGCTTCCGGTTCTTACACCAAGACGGAAGACTCCGTGGACGACACGCACGGCAAGGCGAAATTCACCGTCAAGCCCACGGGCGTGGTTTCCGACTTCACCCTGCTGGATACGGGCACCATGCGCAACGTGCGCGACTACACCAACGTCAACGTGGAAGCGGCGGCCGTTTACGGGCCCTTCTCGACGGAAGCCGAATACACCCGCTCCTTCATTGCGCGCGAAAACGACGGCGGAGCCAGCGGCGACGAACTCGCCGACCTGACTTTCGACGGCTGGCACATGGACGTTCACTACACCCTGACCGGGGAATCCCGCCATTACAACGTCAAAACCGGCAGCTTCGGCCGCGTGAAGCCGAACCGCAACTTCGACATGGCCGGCGGCCTCGGCGCCTGGGAAATCGGGGCGCGCATCATGCAGATCGACATGAACGACGAAACCTTCAAGGCGGGCCGGGCGACCGGGTCTTCTTTCGCCCTCAACTGGTATCCCAACCAGAACATCCGCTTCATGGCCGATTACACGCATCTGTGGGATGTCGACAATACAAATCGCGTCAGCGGCGAAGATCCGGCCGACCTGGACTACGTGCAACTGCGCGGCCAGTTGGCCTTCTGACGCTCCCCCCGCAGAGTTCTCTCCCTTGGCCCCGCTTCGGCGGGGCTTTTTTTACGCGGAAGAAAAGCGCCATGCCGAACCAGGTAGGACAGGCCCAAGTCTGTCCTACCCCAAGGGCGTCGAAAAGCCCGCAGGCGCGAACAAACGCCTCATTGGCGGGGCATGGAGTCCAGCGGATGAATCAGCCCGTCGCGGCGGTTGTGCACCCAGGCGTGCAAATCCGGGCCGCGTCCTTCCGCCCAGGCGTTCTGCAGGATGGGCAGGCACGCCAGGTTTTCCATCTGGGTGCGGACGTTCAGTTCCACCAGCCGATCCAGCCGCGCCTCCTCGCCGGCCACGCCCGCCAGTTCCCCGTTGTGGGCCTCGCAGAACGCTTCCACGTTCCTCAGCCAGGCGTCCAGGTGCGGCAGATCGTGCCGCTTCCCGTTCAGCACGGCGCGCAGCGCCTCGCAGCCGTAATGGCCGCAAATGACGATGTGTTCCACCTCCAGAATGCCGATGGCGTATTCCAGCGCACACAGCAGGTTTTCATCCTCGGTGGAAACGATGTTGGCGAGATTGCGGTGGACGAAGATGGTCCCCGGCTCGCTGTTGGTGATTTCGTCCGCATGGGTGCGGGCGTCGGAACAGCCGATCCACAGGATTTCCGTCGGGCGCAACTGGACGATGCGGGAGAAAAACTCCGGTTCGTACTCGGCCTTTTCCTGCACCCAGGCCTTGTTTTCCAACAACAGGCGTGCGATGGGGGTCATGTCCAGCTCTCCTGCAATTCAGGGCGAAAGGTTCCGCTGATACCGTTGATGTTCTTGAGTTCCACGGTCACGCCATCCTCGGGAGCCGAGCGCAGGAAATCGTCGATGGTTTCCAGGATGTCCTGGTCGACGAAGCGCGCCCGGCTTCCGTCCACGATGAGATAAGCGCCGGGCGTCACGCGTTCCAGCATGCTGCGCAGCAAGGCCTTGTTGAGGAAGGAAACGTCCTTGTGCATGCGCAGCAGGAAATTGCGCCCGTCCTGGGTCAGGGTGAGAGCGGCGTGGAAATTGGCGCGCATCACGAAAAACAGCCCGAACAGCATGCCGACCGCCATGCCTTTGAGAAGATCGGTCACCAGGATCGCCACCACGGTGACGGCGAAGGGCAAGAACTGGTTCCAGCCCTTGCCGTACAACTCCTTGAACAGGGACGGCTTGGCCAGCTTGTAGCCGGTTTGCAGCAGAATGGCGGCCAGACAGGCCAGCGGGATCAGGTTCAGCGCCGAAGCAAAAAACAGTACGCTCACCAGCAGCAGCACCCCATGCAGGAAGCAGGAAATTTTGGTGTGGCCGCCGGCGTTGATGTTGGCCGAAGAGCGCACGATCACCGCCGTGATCGGCAAGCCCCCCAGCAAGCCGCTCAGCAGGTTGCCCAGTCCCTGCGCCTTCAATTCGCGGTTGGTGGGCGCGACGCGCTTGAGCGGGTCGAGCTTGTCCACCGCTTCCAGGCTGAGCAGGGTTTCCAGGCTGGCGACGATGGCCAGGGTTCCCGCCACCGTCCAGACCGCTGGATTATTCCAGGCGGAGAAATCCGGCAGGGTGAATTGGCCGAAAAATTCTCCGGCACTGGTGAGCAAGGGCAGGTTGACCAGGTGTTCCGGGCTGATGGCCCAATCGGGATACCGGGCGCGGCTGGCCAGATTGAAGCCCGCACCCCACAGCACGGCGACCAAAGGCCCCGGAACGAGTTTCAGCCACGCGCGCTTCTTGACCAGCGGCGTTTCCCACAGGATCAGGATGAGCAGGGAAACGGCGCTCACCAGCGTCGCACCCGGCGATATGGCCTCCAGCGCGGAGGGGATATCGGCCAGGGTGGAAGTGGCGTCGGACTGGGCGTAGCCTTCGTCCGCCTCGTAGCCGCTGTCGTAGCCGACGGCATGGGGAATCTGCTTGAGAATCAAAATAAGGCCGATGGCCGCCAGCATGCCCTTGATCACGGCCGCGGGGAAATAGGCCCCGATCACCCCGGCCTTGAGAAATCCCAGCGCCAGTTGCATCAGGCCGGCCAGCGCCACGCTGAGCAGGAAGGGTTTGAGGCCCATCTGTTCGATGGCGTGCAGCACGATGACGGTCAAGCCCGCCGCGGGGCCGCTGACCGAGAGTTGCGAGCCGCTGGCCCAGGCCACGACCAGCCCGCCCACCATGCCGGCGATCAGGCCGGAAAACATGGGCGCGCCGGAAGCCAGGGCAATGCCGAGGCACAGGGGCATGGCGACCAGAAAGACCACCAAGCCAGCGGGAATGTCTTGCCGCAGATAGTGCAGATAAAAGGAAAATTTGGGCTCCATAAGGATTCTGTTTTTGCTCTTAAAGTTTCGTGTCGATGCTACCAGCCGGGTACCGCAAACACAATCGGGAGAATTCTACACACCGTCATCAACACCGTGCGCGCTGAGGGAACAAGCGAATCCGCCCCTGCGGCACGACCGGGGAAAGCAACTCCGTTTCGTGACTCACTTGCGCGCCCCCTGCTACCGGTCTTCGCCGGCTTTCCGGCGAGCGATTTCCTCCCGCGCCTGGCGGGCCAGTTCGGCATAGCGGGCACGCAGCAATTCCAGTTCTTCCTCTTCCATTTCCTCCAGATCCAGCAACGCATTGTTGGCGCCTTCCACGGCCCGGATCAATTCGTCCAGCTTCACTTGCAGGGCGTCGGTGTCGCGGTTCTGGGTGTGCTGGATCAGAAACACCATCAGAAAGGTGATGATGGTCGTGGCGGTATTGATGACCAGTTGCCAGGTATCGCTGAAGCCGAACAGCGGCCCGGTGACGAGCCAGACGGCGACGATGAGTAAAGCGGCGTTAAAGGCCACCGCCCGCCCGGTGAGCTTGGCGCCGATGCGGGCGAAGCGGTCGAATCTGGCGTTCCAGGAGCGCTTGTTGCGCCACTGTTTGACGAGCCAGCGCCATGTCTGGGTTGCCTTGTGCAACAACTGGTCTTTCGTGGTCATGGATAAAGCGCCTCTTGTGCGGTTGCGGAAAAATTCGGACGTCGTGGCAAGCTCGTCGTGCAGAAACTCGACGATTTTACCGAGCAGATGTTCGCCTTCGCGCAGGTAGACGCGCACTACGGTCACTTCGCGGGTTGCCATGGCGAAACTCCCTATGGAAACGAAGCAGCGCCCGTAAGCGAGCGCCGCGGCGAAACCGGACAGAAACACGAAGGTTTCCGCGGCATCGCCGAAGCCGAAACGGGAGGGCGTGTAATAGAACAGCTCGTTGAACCTAAAAACCTCAGTTGGACGTGCCCGAGTGTGCGGTTGGCAGGCCGACTGGCAAGGCGCGACGACGCCGTGGGGCCGACCCCCACAAGGAGGAGCAACGCCGCCAGACGGTTTGCCAGCCGTGCAATCGGGTACGTAGCGCGTTCACCCAAAAGGTGAGGCGGATCGGAGACGGAAAAGTCCCTATTCATTCAGGCTCGCTCGTGCCATAAAGCGGTCAACGGAGGTTTTTAGGTTGAAGGGGATGTGGTTGACGAAAATGATCGTCAAGGCCACGCCGCGGAAGAAATCCAGTTGGATGTTGCGCGGACTCGGAGCAGGTTGCGGTTTCGTCACGGCGGCGCGTGGGGTGGAACAAGCCGGCTGCCGCCGGTCTTTCGGAGGTGGTTTATTGTGTTCGGCGGTTGCGCTCCACCGGGAAAAAGACGCCCGCGGTATCAAGCCTGCCTGCGGGATCGGGCTTGCGACCGCGAGCGGTTGCATCGCGAGCCGAAGCCGGTTGCGGACGATTCCCAAAAGGCCGCCACGGGCGTTGCGAGAATGAGCAAATTCCTGAAGGACCGTATTATGGGGAGGAAACCTTACACGAACCTTTCAGCCCGCGAAACAAAGCCATGAGTTCTTACGCCTGCGCCCCCGCCAGATCGATGCCGAGGCCACCCGTTCCGGCACGGTCCAATCCTGATTTTTGGCTTTGACAATCCAATTTGTCATTCTGTAAATTCCATTTTTTCACGACACAAAATCCAATTTTTACGCGGCCTTTGCATGTCCACCGCCCTGATTCACCGTTACCTTCAGCCCCACATCGAAGAGGCCTTGCTCGATACGCCGGTGGTGCTCGTCAACGGTCCCCGGCAGGCCGGCAAGACCACGCTGGTGCGGCAATTCGCGGGGCCTGAGCGGACCTATTTCACCCTGGACGACCCGGCTACGCTGGCAGTGGCGAAGCAGGACCCGGTGGGCTTCGTCCGCGCTCTCGACGCGGCAGTGATCGATGAAGTGCAGCGCGCGCCGGAGCTGCTGCTGTCGATCAAACTGGCGGTGGATCGGGATCGTCGCCCCGGGCGTTTTCTGCTCACCGGGTCGGCCAACGTGATGACCTTGCCGCGGGTTGCGGATTCGCTGGCCGGCCGCATCGAAATCCTGGCCCTGCTGCCGCTGGCCGGTTGCGAGGTGCAGGGCAGTTCCGGCCAGTGGCTGGACGCGGTGTTTTCCGGCGATATGCCCAGGGCGCCGGACGATTCGGCGCAGCGGGAGATCGGCCCGGCCCTGGTGCAGCGCGTGTTGCGCGGCGGCTATCCGCAGATGCTGGCAAGGGCCACGCCGAGGCGGCGCGAGGCGTGGATGGCGCAGTACGTGGACACGTTGATTCAGCGCGACGTGCGGGACATCGCCGCGCTGGAAAAGCTGGACCGTCTGCCTCGCCTGTTGGCCGCGCTGGCAAACATGTCGGGCCGGTTGTGCAACTTCGCCCAACTGGCGGGACAGATCGGCCTCGACAACAAGACGGCCGAAAAGTACCTGGGGGTCTTCGAGCAGATGTTCCTGCTGCGGCGCGTGCCGCAATGGTCGGGGAATGCGCTGTCGCGCCTCGTGAAGAGCCCGAAGCTTCAGTTCGTCGATTCGGGCCTGCTGTGCAGCCTGCTGGGACTCAATGAGGACCTGGTGCTGCGCCAGCGGCCGCACTTGGGAGCCGTGCTGGAAAGCCATGTCTACGGCGAACTGCTGAAACTGTCCGGGTGGGCGCAATCGGATTACCGCGTGTCGACGTTCCGCACCACTGCGCAGGCCGAAGTCGATTTCGTACTGGAGAACCGGCGCGGCGATCTGGTGGGGGTCGAGATCAAGGCCGCCGCCAGTTTCCACCCGGCCGATTTCGGAGGGCTGAGGAAGCTGGCTGCGCTGGCGGGCGCCAGGTTCGCGGGTGGGGTGCTGCTTTATGACGGCATGCAAACCCTGCCGGCAGGCGAGGTGGATGGCAAGCCCTTGTGGGCCGTGCCGCTCTCCACGCTTTGGCTGACCTAACGGTCATGGCGAATCGCCGCGCCGAATCATGAAACGGCAATTCGCCATGACCGTTTCCCTCACCCCGGCCCTCTCCCAGAGGGAGAGGGAGAATAAAGATGCTGCGAGCTTCACGTTAACGCCATGAAAATCCTGCTGGTGGAAGACGACCAAACCCTGGCCGACGGCCTGTCGCGCAGCCTGGCGGACTGCGGCTTCGAGGTCACCCTGGCCATGACCGGCTCCTATGCCGAGAGCGCGCTCATCAGCCAGTCCTACGACCTGGTCATTCTCGACCTGGGCCTGCCCGACACGGACGGGCGCGAAATCCTGCGCCGCCTGCGGGCGCGGAAATCCGCGGTTCCCGTGCTCATCCTCACCGCCCGAGACGCCCTGGAAGAGCGCGTCGCCGGCCTGGAACTGGGAGCGGACGACTACCTGACCAAGCCCTTCGATCTGCGCGAGCTGGAAGCCCGGGTGCGGGCGCTGCTGCGCCGCAGCCGGGGCGGTTTCAGCCACGACATCGCCCTGGGCCGGCTGGTGTTGGACACCCGGGACCATCAAGTCTCGCTGGACGGCGAGCCCCTTTCCCTGCCGCCCCGCGAGTACGGGGTGCTGGAAGCGCTTCTCTTGCGCGCCGGGCGGGTGGTGAGCAAGGAACGCATCGCCCAATCCCTTTCCGTCCGCCACGAGGAACTGGCGGACAACGCCATCGAGGTGTACGTGCACCGCCTACGCCGCCGTCTCGAACCCTTCGACATCCGCATCCGCACCCTGCGCGGCCTTGGCTATCTTCTGGAGAAAGACGCCGATGAGTAAGCCGAAGAGCCTCAAGACCCAATTGCTGCTCAAACTGACCCTGCCCCTGGCGGTCATCGTGATCCTGGATACCGCGGTGTCGTATGCGGTAGTTCTGCATTACACTGGACTCGCCTACGACCGCTGGCTGCTGGATTCCGCCCGTTCCCTGACTCAGGAGGTCAAGTCGCAGCAGGACAAAGTCACTTTCGAACTGCCGCCCATTGCCGTGGAAGTGTTCCGCTGGGACGAGACGGACCAGACCTTCTTCAAGGTGGAATCGCCGGCCACGGGTTTCATGGCCGGCGACAAGGCGCTTCCCAGCCCGCCGCCGGACGCCTTTGTGGAAAACGCGCCGTATTTTTTCGACAGCGAGATGCAGGGAAAAAAGGTGCGCGTGGTTTCGGTGCCGGCCACGCCGGCGGCCGTTTCCGGCGAAGTGATCGTGTCGGTGGCGGAAACCTTGAACAAGCGCCAAGCGATGATGAAGGAAATCCTCCTCGCCGTAGTCCTACCCCAGCTCTTGCTGGTGCTGGTCACCGGCCTGCACGTCTGGACCGGCGTCGACCGGGGGCTGAAGCCGCTCCGCGATCTGTCCAGCCTCATCGCCCGGCGCTCCGTCCGCCAGCTCGACCCGATTCCAGACGACGGCGTTCCCCAGGAAGCGCGCTCCCTCACCGACACCATCAACGACCTCTTGCAACGCCTCGCCGCGGCCATGCAAGCCCAGCGCCGCTTCGTGGAGAACGCCGCCCACCAGTTGCGCACCCCGCTGGCGGGCCTCAAGCTTCAGGCGGAGCGGGCCCTGCGCGCCGAGGACGCGGAGACCATGAAGCCGGCCCTGGCTCACATCCACAACGCCGCCGACCGCCTGTCCCGCCTGAGCGCCCAATTACTGGCGCTCGCCCGCTCCGAGTCGGCCTTGCCGGGCGGCCGCAAACTGGCCACGCTGGAACTGACTGCCCTGGTCCGCGAATGCTGCATGGATTGGGCCCCCAAGGCGCTGGAACGGCGTATGGAGCTGGAATTCGACGCCCCCGAAAATTCGGTGTCCGTGTCGGGCGACGCCACCCTGCTCCGGGAAGCCGTCGACAACTTGCTGGACAACGCCGTCCGCTACGGCAAAGCCGGGGGACGGATCGGCGTGACGCTGGCGGCGGAGCCGTCCCCCTTGTTGAGGGTCGAGGACGACGGACCGGGCATCCCGCCCCAGGAAGCGGACAAGGTGGCGGAGCGCTTTTACCGCATCCAGGGCACCCCCGGCGAGGGTTGCGGGCTGGGATTGGCCATCGTCGAGGAGATCGCCGATCTGCACGGGGCCACGCTCCGCATCGGTCCCGGCGCCTCGGGGCGCGGGGCGCGCATCGAAATCGCTTTCCAGGCCCCTTCGTCGCCGTGACGTGAAGAGCCAGTCCTCCGGCTTTCTGGACCGCATCGCCAGCCTGGGAGGGCGCGAGTACCGTTACCCCCTCTGCGTGCCGCCGGGCTATACGGAGAAAACCTCCTGGCCCTTGATTCTGTTCCTGCACGGCTCAGGCGAGCGCGGCGAGGACGGGGATTTGCCGACTCAGGTCGGCTTGGGCGCCGCCATCCGGCGCCACGAGGGGCTCTTTCCCGCCGTGGCGGTCTTTCCCCAACTTCCCGCCGGCGAGAACTGGCGGACCGCGGCCATGCAGCGCCTGGCATTGCTGGCGCTGGAATGCACCACGAAGGAGTTCCGCGTCGACCCGCGCCGCCTGTACCTTACCGGGATTTCCCTGGGCGGCACCGGAGTCTGGGCCTTGGCTGCGGCGCATCCCGGCCTGTTCGCGGCCCTGGCGCCCGTGTGCGGGCGCTGCCCGTGGGCGGCGGACACGGAGATTCCGCAAGACCTCGGCAACATCCCGGCCTGGATTTTCCACGGCGCCGAAGACCCGGTCGTGCCGGTGGAAAATTCCCGGCGCATGGCGCACGCCCTGCAAGGGGGCGGAGCGGCGCGTTACACGGAATACCCGGGCGAAGGGCACGCCATTTGGGATCGGGCTTACGGCGGCGAGGAGTTCTGCACCTGGCTTTTCGCGCAAAGGCGCAAACCGCCTTGAAGCCTCGGATGGCGACGCGGGACGAAACGACTTGAGCGCGCCGCCCGAGCGTCAGATCCGGCAAACGCATCGGCAGGAAAAGCGGCGGACGGACACCTTTCCGCCCGCCGGATGCTTACTGACGGCTGGCGGCCTTGATGTGGTTATACGCCTCCCGTGCATGTCGGGTGGCGACATCCGCGTGGCCCATCCTGCCGTGCTCGATGGCCGCCTGCAGATGGGTGGCCGCTTCCGCCAGGTGCGGGTTGTCCCTGCCGGCCTCGGCGTGCGCCAGCGCCGCCTGTGCGTGCTCCACCAGCCCCTCGGCGTGGCCTTGGGCCCCGTGTTCGATGGCGGCGTCGGCATGCGGCATGGCTGCCAGGGCATGGTTTTCGACCCTGCCTCCAGCCTCGGCTTTTTCGGCGGTGGTTTCGCCCCCTTGCTCCGCCACAGGCGTCGTGGCCTCGGCCGATTCCCCGGCAGGGGTTTCCGCAGCGGCTTGCTTGGCCTCGGCCGGTTCTTCGCCGGCGTTCGCCAAGCCACCGGCCAACAACAACAGTCCGAACAGACAGTTCATGAATGGTTTCATCGTCTCCACTCCCATGGGTTGGTGTGATTGCACATCGCGTACGCCGGGCAACCCGGCGGGCGGACCCGACCCAAGGGGTGACCCTGCCGCCAGGCTCTCTGCTCTGCCGACGGTGCCGACACGCTCCGTATCGACGCGACGATATGCAGCGGTCGTCGGCCTTGCTTATTGTGGGGACCAAACCTTTCACGAACCTTTCAGGCTCCGGTACGCATCACCAGCTCCGGACTGCTCACGGGAATGCTGCGCCCATCCGGGCCCTAAGCACCGAGGAGACGCGGGATACAGACAGCAGGAAATCCGGAAATCAACCCCCCGCCGGGGAAACGCTTGTGAAACCTATACATTTGAGTCGATACTAATTATCCGGACCTTCCCTGGTGCCGAACACGGACTCCCGGCGACCGAACGATCCTGATTGAGACCAGACAGCCATAGACTGCGCGGGAGTAACCCGCCAAAATGCCGGGCCCGAGGAAGGTAGCCAGCTAACCCTGCACGCATACCGAGGGCATCGCTTCCTGAACTAATTCGTTCCCGCACACTCTACCTTCATCGATGCCTACCCTCAGCCTGATCCTCTGGCTGCCCTTGTTCGGGGCGGCTTTCATCGCCTGCGTGCCTGACGCGCGCCACAGGTTGATCCGCGGCATCGCCCTGTTTCATTCCGCAGCGACGCTGCTGCTTTCTTTCGGCCTTCTGGCGGGCTTCGATCCTGGCCTGATCGAACCCCAGTTCGGCGAACACGCACCCTGGAATCCCGCCTTGGGCAGCGGTTATACCCTGGGGGTGGACGGCCTGTCCCTGCCGCTGGTGTTGCTCGCCGCGCTGCTGAGCTTCGTCGCCGTGCTGGCCTCGGCCAGCATCCGCGAGCGCGTCAAGGGCTACCACGCCTGGCTGCTGATGCTGGAAACGGGGATGCTCGGCGTGTTTCTCGCCCAGGACTGGGCGCTGTTCTTCCTGTTCTGGGAGATGACGCTCATCCCCTTGTTCTTCCTCATCGACCGCTGGGGCGGCGCCCGCCGCCACCTGGCCAGCCTGAATTTCGTGCTCTACACCATGGGCGGCGCGGTGTTCATGCTGATTGCGCTCTTGATGGTCTTCCAGTCTTCGCCGGAGCATTCCGCGGCCATGTCCTCGCTGCTCCAGGCGGGCCGCGCCCTGGATCGCGACACGCAAATCCTGGTCTTCGTCGGCCTGTTGATCGGCTTCGGCGTCAAACTGCCCATCTTTCCTCTGCACGGCTGGTTGCCCCTCGCGCACGTGGAAGCGCCCAGCCCGGTGAGCATCCTGCTCTCCGGTGCACTGCTGAAGATGGGCGGCTACGGCATCCTGCGCGCCTGCCAGATGCTGCCCGATGCCGCCCTGGCTTTGCAGCCCGTATTGGCGGGACTCGCTTTGTTCAGCCTGATCTACGGCGGCCTGCTGGCGTGGCGGCAAAGCGACCTGAAGGCGATGATCGCCTACTCGTCCGTCAGCCACATGGGCATCGTGCTGCTGGGTATCGCCACCCTGAACCCGGCGGGACTGGCGGGAGCGATGCTGCAATCCCTGGCGCACGGACTGGTCGCGGGGGCCATGTTCCTGCTGGTCGGCCTGCTTTACGAGCGCACCCACACGCGCGAAATCGCCGATTACAGTTCGCTGATCCATACCATGCCGCGCTTCGCGGTGTTCACCACCCTGGTGTTTCTCGCCTCCATGGGCCTACCCGGCACGATCGGCTTCGTCGCCGAATTGCACGCCCTTATCGGCGGCTTCCAGCAATGGGGCTGGTGGATGCTGGTAACCAGTGCCGGCGTGCTGATCAGCGCCGCTTACGCCTTGCGCACCATCGAGCGGCTGTTCACCGGCCCGGTGCGCCCGGAAATGCGCGGCATCCCCGACCTGCAACCGCGCGAGTGGCTGGCCGCAGGCACCCTGGTGGGCGGCATCGCCGGTCTGGGCATCATGCCCGACCCGGCCCTGGAACTGAGCGGCGAGACCACGACCCGGATGGGTGCGTACTTTGCCGCGCATAAAGTCCAGACCGTCGCCTCCGCCAATGCGGCGCCGCCCGATCCACGGGATTCCGCCGCGAGGGCCGCCCCGTGACCCCGCCGCATCCACACCATCCGGAGCCCGCGGCCGATCCGCGTGCGCGCCTGCGCCGCGCCATCGAGCATCTCGACCATGTCCTCCCCGGCCAGGCGCCGATTCTCAACTTCGTCCACCACAACACCCTGCACGGCTTCCAGCACCTGCCCTTCGAAACGGCGCTGGAGGAGGCGGAAAAGGTCACCGGCATTCACGCCTTCTGGCCCGAGGAAACGTTCCGCCGCCATTTCGCCGCCGGGCGCATCGCCGCGGATGAACTGGAGGCTGCCCTGGACGCGCGGGCGGAACTCGATCCGGACGAAAGCCTGGCCATGGCCGGTGACACCCCCATCACTCGCCGCGAAGTACTGCGCATTTCGCTCCTCCACGGCCTGGAAGCGCTCACCCCGGCGCAACTGATCTGGCGGATCGAGGAAGAGGGCGCTTTGCGGCACGTCCATCCCGGCGTAACCCAGGAACCTCGCACTGGGCGAACCAGTTCGCCCCTACCGGAGCTTTGGGCGGCCTGCCTGGACCTGTTCGGCCTGGGCGAATTCCGCCTGCATCCGGAAGAACTGCTCGACCTGTCCCAGACACAAGCGGAAACCCTGTCCCTCCGCTCCAGGGACGGCGCTGCGACCGGCGTGAACCAGGCGATGCGCGAACACGCCCTGGCGCGGGTGGAAAAGGACGCGGCCGACATCGGCCAGGGGTTGAGTCTGGGTGAATGGCTGCGCCGTCTCACCGGGCGGGATACCCTCGCCACGGTGCGTCCGCTGCTGATCCGCCTGGGCGCCGCGCATCTCGACGAAGGGCTGGCGGCCTGGAATCCGCCGGAACGGGACCGCGGCCTGTGGGCGAGCTTCCGGGCCCTCGCCGCCCGCGACGCCAACTGGCTGCTGGCGGAACTGCCCGGCGCGCACGAAACGCTGGCGGCGCTGCCCGAAGATCCCCTGGACGCCATCCTCGCCGCCCTGGAGCGCCTGGGGATTCCCGACCTGCGGCGCGAAGGCTATCTGGCCCGCATCGCCCTGGAAATTCCCGGCTGGAGCGGCCAGTTCAACTGGCGGCACCACCAGCCGCGCTACGCCGCCAACCGCGAAGCGCCGGCGGATCTGGCGGACTGGCTGGCGTTGCGCCTGACGGTGGACGGCCTGTGGCTGTCCGAATTGTGCCGCAAGACCTGGGCACTGGATGCCCGGCTGGACACCCTCGCCGCCTACTTCCGCGCCAACCCCTGCGAATACCTGGCTCGCGCCGCCTATCACGCCGGCGAACTGCCCGAATACCTGGCCACCTTCGCCCGCCGCCTGCTCGCCGACACCCATCTGCAGCGCGCCAGCCTCGAAAGCTGGCGGGGCCTGGCCGACCTGATCTGGACCTGGCAGCACAGCACCGAAACCGGACGCGGCGCCCACGACGGCGCCTGGCGGATATTTGTGCTCGCCCAGCATCTCGGCCTGTCTGCGGCCGACGTGCAGGCGCTCGGTTCCACCCAGGGCGGACGGCTGCTCGAAGTGCTGGACGAACTCTCCCCCACCCAGCGCGGCATGATCTGGCTGAGCGCGTACGAAAATCACTACCGCGACGCCGTCTTCGCCGCACTGAGGGAAAACCGCGGGCGCGGTCGCTGGGCGACGCGCGCCGCGCGTCCGGAAGCGCAGGTCATCTTCTGCATGGACGACCGCGAGGAAGCCATCCGCCGCCACCTGGAGGAACACAATCCGCGCATCGAAACCCTGGGCGCGGCGGGCTTCTTCGGCGTGGCAATGAACTGGCGCGGCCTGGACGACGCGGAGGTCACGCCCCTGTGTCCGGTGGTGGTCGCGCCGGCGCATGAGGTACGGGAAATTCCGCGCCCCGGCGCGGAACAGACGCGGCTGATCCATGACCGCAGGCGCAGCCTGTCCGGCGCGCTAAACCGGCTGTTCCACCAGGAGATCCGCCGCAATCTGTTTACCTCGCATCTCCTCATCGATGCGCTGGCCCCGCTGGTTGCACCGCTCCTGGGCCTCAGGACGTTCCTGCCGCTGGCGCTGGAGCGGTTCGCCCGGCGGATCGGGGAGCGGTTCACGCCCGCGGTGCCGACGCAACTGGCCCTGACCGCCGCGGACGACGGCAAGCCCGCCACCCCGGAGGCGCCGCGCCTGGGACTCACCGACCACGAACAGGCGGATCGTGTCGCCGGCTTTTTGCGCAACACCGGCCTCACCGACGGCTTCGCGCCGCTGGTGGTTTTGGCGGGACACGGCTCCATCAGCCGCAACAACCCCCATCTCGCCGCCTACGACTGCGGCGCGTGCAGCGGGCGGCACGGCGGGCCCAACGCCCGCGCCTTCGCCGCCATGGCCAACCGGCCGGAAATCCGGGAGCTGCTCGCCCAACGCGGCATCTCCATTCCGCCAGACACCTGGTTCCTCGGTTCCGAGCACAACACCTGCGACGAGGAAATCCTCTGGTACGACCTGGCCGATCTCCCCGCCTCCCACCGCCCGGCACACGCCAAGCTGGTGGTGGAACTGGATCATGCCCGCCGTTGGTCGGCCCATGAACGCTGCCGGCGCCTCGCTTCCGCGCCGCGCCGGCCGGGTCTGAAACAGGCCTTGCGCCACATCGTCGGGCGCGCCGCCGACTTCAGCCAGGCGCGCCCGGAACTGGGCCATGCCACCAACGCCTTCGCCGTGGTGGGACGGCGCAGCGTGACGCAAGGGGCGTTTTTCGACCGCCGCGTGTTCCTCATCTCCTACGACCCGACCCAGGACCCGGACGGCAAGATCGTCGAGGGCATTCTTCTGAACGTGGGGCCGGTGGGCGCGGGCATCAACCTGGAATATTACTTTTCCACCGTGAACAACGAGCGCTTCGGCTGCGGCAGCAAAACGCCCCATAACGTCACCGGCTTGTTCGGCGTCATGGAGGGCGCCTCCAGCGATTTGCGCACGGGCCTGCCGCGGCAGATGGCCGAGATCCACGAAGCCATGCGCCTGCAACTCGTCGTGGAACAGACCGATGAGGTGCTCGGCGCCATCTACCGGCGCCAGCCGGCCATCCAGGAACTGGTGGGCAATGCCTGGCTGCACCTGAGCGCTATCCATCCGGAAACGGGCGAGTTGTCGGTCTTCGCACCCGGCACGGGTTTCGTCCCCTGGCACGGCAAGCCGCACACGCTGCGCGAAGTGGAAAAATCGCCCGACTGGTACGCCGGCCACAGCGAGCCGCTGCCACCGGTGCTGATCCGCCAGCCAGACCTCCTCCTTACCCGTGACACCTCTTCCCCCCCTTTGGAAAAGGGGGGCAGGGGGGATTTTTCGGGTGATCCCACGCGGCAAGGTCTGAAAATCCCCCCTAACCCCCCTTTGCGAAAGGGGGGGACCGGAGACGTGCTGTATGCCTGAAATCCTTGTCGCCCTGATCCCTGCCCTGCCGTTTCTCGCCGCACTGCTCATCGGCGGCGGCGCGGTCACGGGATGGCTGGACGGGGAGCGTTGCGAGAAAACGACCGGACGCATCGCCCTGGGCGCGGCGGCAATCTCCTTTTTCCTCGCCCTCGCCTTGCTCTACCTGCGGTCGACCAATCAGATCCCGGAGCAAATGGAACTGGGAACCTGGCTGACCAGCGGCGCTTACCGCATCGCCCTCAACTTCCGCGCCGACGCGCCCGGTCTCGCGTTGTCGCTGGTCGGCTCTTATTTTTCCCTGCTGGTGGCGCGATTTTCGGTCAACTACATGCACCGCGAGCCGGGCTACCATCGCTTTTTCGCTCTCCTGTCCCTGTTCGGCGGAGCGATGAACCTGCTGGCACTGGGCGGCAATGCCACCTTGACCTTCATGGGCTGGGAAATCGCCGGCCTCTGTTCTTACCTGCTCATCGCCTATGCATACGACCGCGATACCGCCAGCCGCAACGCCACGCGCGTCTTCGTCACCAACCGGCTGGGCGACGCCGGTTTCGTGCTCGGCATCGTGCTGTCCTTCGTCTGGCTGGGCGGCATCGACTGGCCGGTGATTCTCGACCACGCGGCGCACCTGACTCCCGTACAGGCGACCGTCGTTGCCGGATGCTTCCTGTTGGCGGCGGCGGCCAAGTCGGCGCAGGGCCCGTTCGCCCCGTGGATCGCCCGGGCGCTGGAAGGCCCCACGCCCTCCAGCGCCTTTTCCTACGGCGCGGTGATGGTGCACGCCGGGGTTTTCCTGCTGCTCCGGCTGGAACCCTTGTTCGAGCAGTCCCCTCCGGCCATGGCGCTACTCGCCGCGCTGGGCCTGTTCACTGCGCTGTACGGCTTCCTGTGCGGGCTGGTGCAGACCGACGTGAAATCCGCGTTGATGTTCTCCACCCTCGGACAAGTCGGACTGATGTTTCTCGCCTGCGGGCTGGGCTGGTGGACGCTGGCCACCTGGCACATGGCCGCCCACGCCGTGCTGCGCGGCTACCAGTTCCTGAGCGCCCCGTCGCTGATGCACCAGACTTTGGGCCGGCGCACCCGCCCCGTCGCACCTGCCCTGGCCGGACAACGCGCGCTGTATGCGGCCGCCCTGCAACGCTTCTGGCTGGAGCCGTTCCTGGACTGGCTGCTGGTGCGGCCGGTGCAGAACCTGTCCCGCGACCTGGAAGCCTTCGACGAACGCGCGGTCAACCGGCTCGTCGGCCTGCCGTCCCCCGCAGTGCGGGCGCTGTCTTCCCTGGCCCAGTGGGAAGAACAACGCCTCGGCGCCCTGCAACGCGCCCAGCACGTGGGAAGCGCGCCGGGACTTTTCGGTCGGTCGACCCAGACGGCCGCGGCCTTGCTGCACGTTTTCGAGGAACGCTGGATCCTCCACGGCGTCAGCCATGGCTGGATCGGGCCGGGGCGGCGTCTGGGCCATCTGCTCAACCGGCTGGAACAACGCCTGGCCCAGCCGCGCTACGCTTTCACGCTGGTCATCATCCTCTTGCTGGCAGCCACCTGATGCTCGCCGAATCCTTTCCCCTGCTGAGCCTGCTGGTCTGGCTGCCCCTCGCCGCCGCCGCAGGCTTGCGTTTCGTGCCGGAGCAATGGACGATCCCCATCGGCCTCGGCGTGGCAACTGCGGAACTGGCCGTGATCGTGGCCTTGCTTGCCTCCTTCGACACGGACAGCGGCGCCATGCAATTCGCCGAAAGCGGATTTGTCCTCGGGCCGTTGCGCTACGCGCTGGGACTGGACGGCGTCAGCGTGCTGTTCCCCGCCCTGAGCGCCTTCCTGGCCCTCCTGGCCCTGCTTTACGGCCTGGCCCTGGGCGCAGGACGGGGTTATGTGACGGCGGTGCTGGTTTACCTGACCGCGCTGCTGGGCCTGTTCTGCGCGACGAACCCCTGGCTGTTCTGGCTGTTCGCCGCCCTGGAAACCGGCGCGGCCGCTTTCATGCTATGGCGCTTTTCCGCCGATACCGGCCGGAGCCGCACGGCGATCCGCTTCCTGCAGTTTTCCGGCAGCGGACTGTTGTTCGGGCTTCTCGGTACCGCCCTGCTCCCGGCTGCCGGCGTCCCGCCCCAGGCCGCCTTCGTCCTGCTGCTGTGCGGATTTTTCCTGCGCCTGCCGCTGTTTCCTTTGCACGGCTGGTTTCCGGAAGCGGCGCGGCACGGCGGTCTGGCGGCCGTGGCGGTGGTGCTGCTGGGCGGAGCCAAGACCGGTTTGTACGGCATCGTCCGCTTCATTCTGCCCCCGTTTCCCGAAGCGCTGGCGCGCTGGCACGACGCCCTGAGCCTGCTGGCCATTGCGGGTGTGTTTTACGGCGCCCTCATGGCGCTCAACCAAACCAATTTTCGGCGCATGCTGGCCTTCGCGGTGGTGAGCCATACCTCGGCGCTGCTGTTGGGCATCCTGACCCTCAATCTGAACGGCCTGCGCGGCGCGATGCTGATGTTGCTGGAGACCGGGCTGGCCTCCGCCGGGCTGTTCCTGGCCGCGGAACTGACCATCATGCGCTGCGGCACCGCACTGCTGCCGCGCCTGGGCGGCGTGTTCGATACCCTGCCCGCGCTGGGATTGATGTTCCTCATCGCCGCGCTCAGCCTGATGGCCATGCCGGGAACGCCGGGGTTCGACGCCGCCCACTTGTTGCTCGACGGCCTGCTGGAAAGCCACGGGCCGGCCATGACGGTGGCCTTGGCCCTGGGCAACGTGCTGACGGCCGCTTTTTTGCTCGGGGCCTTCCAGCGCGTGTTTCTGGCGCGGCGCAAAGCCAGGCGCCACGGCCCGCCGGCCCCGCTCTCCCTATGCGAGCACCTTCTGGCCGGCGCGGTGTCGCTGGCGCTGCTGGCGGGCTTCCACACCCATCCGTGGCTGGAACACATCGACGACGCCCTGCCGCCGCTGCTGGAAGCCTTCCTCGACGAACCCCAACCTTAAACCGAATTTTCCGCATGCTCCCGTCCGGCTTTCCCTTGCTCAGTTTGGTGATTTTCCTACCCCTGGTCGCCGCGGCGGGGTTGTTTTTCATCGACGATGCCACGCTTGCGCGCCGCGCCGCGCTGGTCGCCGCCCTGCTGGAGCTGGGCCTGTGCCTGCTGCCCCTCCTGGGTCTCGACACGGCGCGGGGCGACATGCAGTTCCTGGAAAAGCGTACCTGGATCGCCTCACTCGATATTCACTGGCAAGTCGGCGTGGACGGGGTGTCCGCCCTGTTCCTGCCCCTGACGGCCTTGCTGACCGTTCTGGTCATGCTGGCGTCCTGGACTTCGATTTCACACATGACGCGGCTGTACTTCGCTTTGCTGCTCGCCCTGGAAAGCGTCACGCTGGGCATTTTCTGCGCCCTGGACCTTGTTTTGTTCTTCCTGTTCTGGGAACTGACGCTGCCGGCGGTGTTTTTCCTGGTCAGCCTATGGGGCGTCGGACCGCAGCGCCGTTTCGCCGCCGCCAAATACACCCTCATGATGCTGGCGGGCGGCGTGCCGCTGCTGTTCGGCTTCATTTTGCTGGCACTGGGACCGGGCGATGGAGGACTGTCCTTCGACTACCTGCACCTGCTCGACCACCCGCCGCCGCCCGCAAGGCAATCGCTGATCTTCCTGCTGTTGCTGCTCGGCTTCGCCGTGAAAATGCCGCTGTTTCCCTTCCACGTCTGGTTGCCGCGCCTGGCGATGGAAGGCCCGACCGGGCTGGCGGCCCTGCTGGTGGGGATCAAGATCGGCGCGTACGGAATCCTGCGCTTCGCCCTGCCGCTCGCTCCCGCGGCCGCGCGCGAACAGGCCGGCCTGTTGACCCTGCTCGGCATCGCCGGCGCCTTGTACGGTGCGCTGCTGGCCCTAAGCCAAGGCAATCTCCGGCGCATGCTGGCCTTCTCCAGCGTCAGCCACGTCGGCCTCGTCCTCGTCGGTCTCGCGGCCCTCAACGTGCAAGGCGTACAAGGCGCGGTGTTCCAACTGGCCAACTTCACCCTGATCACCGGCGGACTGTTTCTGCTGACGGGCTTTTTACACCATCGTCTGGGGACCACGGATCTGATTCACCTCGGCGGCGCAGCGCGCGCCATGCCGCTCCTGGCCAGCGGATTTTTCGTACTGGGCGCGGCCAGCATCGGCGTACCGGGCACCAACGGCTTCGCCGCCGAACACCTGATCGTTCTCGGCGCGCTGCAAGCCCATACGGGCCTCGGCCTGGCCGTGCTGCTGGCGGCCGTGCTGGGCGCGGCTTATTTCCTCGAAGCCTTCCGCCGCGCCTTC
>DATDOO010000129.1:0-5952 GCA_035293245.1 Methylococcaceae bacterium | reverse complement strand
GATGATCGAGGCGTAGGTGGAGGGACGGCCGATGCCGTATTCCTCCAGGGCCTTGACCAGGCTGGCCTCGGTGTAGCGCGGCGGCGGCTCGGTGAAGTGCTGGTCCGCCAGCACGTCGAGCAGTTGCACCGTCTCGCCTTCCTTCAGGGGCGGCAGGGCGCTTTCCTCGTCGTCGTCCGCGGCGGCGTCGTCGCGGCCTTCCAGATACACGGCCATGAAGCCGGGATGGGCGATGGTCGAACCGGTGGCGCGGAACACGTGGCCTTCGCCGCAGGTGAGGTCGGCGGCAACGGTGTTGATGGTGGCGTGGACCATCTGGCAGGCGACGCTGCGCTTCCACACCAGGTTGTAGAGCTTGAACTGGTCGGGCGTCAGGTGCGCCTTGACTTCTTCCGGCACGCGGAAGGCGGAGGTGGGGCGGATGGCCTCGTGGGCTTCCTGGGCGTTCTTGGACTTGGTTTTGTAAACGCGCGGCGCGTCGGGGACGTTGTCCTTGCCGAAACGTTTGGCGATCAGTTCGCGCAGTTCCGCCACAGCCTCGGCGGCCAGATTGGTGGAGTCGGTGCGCATGTAAGTGATCAGGCCCACCGTCTCGCCACCCAGATCAATGCCCTCGTACAGTTGCTGGGCGACGCTCATGGTGCGGCGGGTGGTGAAGCCGAGCTTGCGCGCCGCTTCCTGTTGCAGGGTCGAGGTGGTGAAGGGCGGCGCCGGATTGCGCTTGCGCTGCTTCTTTTCGACCTTTTCGACCGTCAATTTCCCTGCGGCGGCTTTCAGCAGCGCGTCGCGCATGCCATGAGCCTGGGCTTCGCCGGTGACGGTGAACTGCTCCTGTTTTTCGCCGGCGAAGTGGGTCAGGCGGGCGCGGAATTCCTGCTTCTGCGCTTTGCTGAGGGCATCGATGCTCCAGTATTCCCGGCTCACGAAGCGCTCGATTTCCAGTTCGCGCTCCACGATCATGCGCAGCGCCGGGCTCTGCACCCGTCCGGCGGACAGGCCGCGGCGGATCTTCTTCCACAGCAGGGGCGAGAGGTTGAAGCCGACCAGGTAGTCCAGGGCGCGCCGCGCCTGCTGGGCGTTGATCAGGTCTTCCGACAGGGTTTGCGGGTGGGCGACGGCCTCGTTGACGGCGCGCTTGGTGATTTCGTGGAACACCACGCGGTACACCGGCATCTTCCCCAGCACCTTCTTTTCCTTGAGGATTTCGTGGATGTGCCAGGAAATGGCCTCGCCCTCGCGGTCCGGGTCGGTGGCCAGGTAGAGGGCGTCCGCATCTTTCGCCGCCTTGGCGATGGCCTGGACATGCCGGGCGTTCTTGTCGATGACCTCGTAGCGCATCCGGAAGTCGTGCTCCGGATCGACCGCGCCCTCCTTGGGTACCAGATCGCGCACATGGCCGTACGAGGCGAGAACCTGGAAGCCCTTGCCCAGGTATTTTTCGATGGTCTTGGCCTTGGCGGGCGATTCGACGATGACGAGGTTGCTGCTCATGGAGACCGTAAATCGCGTGGCGGGATGCGGAAACGATCCGGCGCGGCGCGCCGAATTCGAATAACGGGGGAGTTATTTAGCAAAGGACGATGGCGCTGGCAAGCGGCCCGAGGGCGGGAAACTCAATGCCAGACGGTGGGGAGATGATGATCCATCAGATGCTCCATGCGGGCATAGGCGGTTTCCTCGTCGGGCTGGCTGAACAGCACCAGCAGGATCAACCACTTGAGATCGTCCAAGGTGATGTTTTCCTCGTCCAGCGCCATCGCCCGGTCGATCACCAGTTCGCGGCTGGCGGGATTGAGAATGCCGCATTGTTCGAGAAACAGCAGAAAACCCCGGCATTCCACGTCCAGGCGCGCCATCTCGTCGGCGCAGAAAACGCGAAACGAGGTGGACAGGCGGATGGGGCGCGACTCGGACAGCGATTCCAGCCAGTGGAACGCCTTGCTGATTTCCGCTGCCGGAAAACCCGCTTCCAGGAGCTCGTCCCTTACCGTGTCCGGATCGGTCGCGATGCGCGACTCGTCTTCCAGATAATTCTCGAACAGGTAGATCAGGACATCGAAAACGTTTTCTTTCATTCGGATACCGAAAATCATTTGAGCCGCTGGTAGCGGCCGCCGGGAAGGGAAGCGACATACCCTTCCAGTTCCAGGATGAGCAGCATGGAAGCCACTGATTCCGCGGTTTCGCCGCTCGCTACGGCAAGAGTATCCACGGAGGTGGGTTCGTAAGCAACCAATTTCAAGATTTCCAGGTGCTCCGCGTCCAGGGAAGCGGAGCGCGAAGACAACCCGTCAAGAGCACAAGGAACCGGCACGGAAGGCAACAACGGGGCGATTTCCTCCAGCACGTCCTCGATGGTCTCCACCAGCTTGGCGCCCTGGCGGATCAGGGCGTTGCAGCCGCGCGCCAGCGGATTGTGGATGGAGCCGGGGATGGCCAGCACTTCGCGGCCCTGCTCCAGGGCCAGGCGGGCGGTAATCAGCGAGCCGCTCTGCGCCGCGGCCTCCACCACCAGAGTCCCCAGGCTCAGCCCGCTGATAAGGCGGTTGCGGCGCGGGAAGTTGTTGGCCAGCACCGGCGTGCCGGTCGGCCACTCGGAAACCAGCGCCCCATTCGCGGCAATGTGGTGAGCAAGCTCCCGGTGCCGGGCAGGATAAACGCGATCGGGGCCGGTGCCCATGACCGCCACGGTGGCGCCGGTTTCCAGCGCGCCGCGATGGCTGGCGGCGTCGATCCCCGATGCCAGGCCGCTGGTGACGGTCAAACCGGCAGCGGCCAGGGAGCGGGCAAAGTCAAAGGCGGTTTGCGCACCGAGAGGCGTGGGATTGCGACTGCCGACCATGGCCAATTGGGGCCGGGAGAGGTACTCGGCGTCGCCGTGGACGAACAGCAAGGGCGGCGGGTCGGCGATTTGCGCCAGAAGTGGCGGATAGCGAGGGTCGTGCAGGGTGAGCAGATGGCGGTGCTCGCCGGCCAGCCAATTTTCGTCCCGCTCGACGCCCGCCCAGTCGGGATTGCGCAGATACGCCAGGGTCGCCTCGCGCAGGCCGAGCGCGCGCCGGGCGCCGGGCGAGTCGAAAAACAGGGCTCTCGGATTTCCGACGCGCTCCAGAATCGTCCGGAACGTGGCCGCGCCCACACCCGGCGCGCGCCACAGGGCGAGCCAGTAACACCGGTCCTCGACGTCTATGGGAAAACCTTTAGAACCCGCCCCAAAACCTACTGCGCGGACGTAATCCGGGTGAGGGCGGTGCTCGAAATCCTCATTTACAGCCAAGTAAACTCCGGTTTCTGCGCTCCGTCCACACCCGGCTGACGCCCGCTCGCTACAGTTTTGGGACAGGTTCTTACGGCGTCCGGACGATATCGTTGATGTGAATGGCCCGGGTAGCCTTCATGACCAGCGCGTAGCTGACCCGCTCGAAAGGACGGAACACCAGCAGCGAGCCGGAAAATTCGTCCGGCAGGCGGAGCTTTTCTTCCTCGCTGAAGAAGTTGCGGGTATACCCTTCCTGTTTGTATCCCCCACGCTGGAGAATGTCCAGGGTGTGGCCGATCTCCACGCCGTCTTCCTCGCCGCGGTCGAGGATCACCACGTTGTACTGGCCGATCTGCGTCACTCCGTCCACCACCCCGACGATGTGGCCCTGGATGTTTTTCTCCGGGGCGTGGGGCGTGTAGTGGGTGGGAATGATTTCCTCGGCGATGGGCAGGAGGCGGTCGCCGGGCAGGATCTCGCGCACGCTGCGGGTCATCAGCAGGGTGGCGACATCCTCGGACATGCTCTGCAAACGGGTGTCGCCCACATACACGCTTTCGTAACCGACGATCTCGCCGTTACCCCCGTCCTTGTAAGGCTTGCCGGCGCGGAACAGGGTATAGCCGTCCCTGGAACTTTCCTCGATACCGGCGACGTAAATGCGGTCCCCCGCGCCGCCGGTGATGTGCTCGTCCGCGACGCGCACCACGCGGGGCGCATCGGCCAGTTCCTCGGGAGAGACGACGCGCGGGGTGGTCAGAAACTGGCGGATATGATCCAGGGGGATGATGGGAATGGCCTGATCGGCCGGGACTTCACGGATGCGCGGCTGGACCTTGATTTCGTAAGGCGTGTCTTTGCCGGATGCGGTGGATGCCGCCTCGCCGCCGCTCGCCGCCGGCGCCGCGCTGCCGCGTTGCAGTACCAGTCGCGCCTGCCCGCCCTGCTCCACCAGGGTAAGCGTGTCGCCGGCGAAGAGCGGCTGTTCCGCCTGGTGGCGATTGCTCCAGAGTTGGGGCCATTGGGCAGGATCCTGGAGGAATTTTCCGGCCACGCTCCATATCGTATCGCCGGGAGCGATGGTGTAACTCGCCGGATGATCGGCGGCCAAGGCAACTTCCCGGGACCTTGCACCGGTGGAAAAGCAGGCGATGGAGAGAATCAGCAAGGCGAACAGCTTGCGGCGCATCGTCATGATCGTTCCTTTTCGTTCATCCGGTTGATTTCGCCGCACGGCGGCGGCATATAAGGCTTATGAGAGGGACATTCCCGTCAAAGTGTAGATAAACTCGGATAAAATTTCATTCTATATTCCGTTGCAACAGTATCGAACGCGCCATGGCTATCCTGAATATCCTCGAATATCCCGACGAGCGGTTGCGCGTCAGGGCCAAGCCGGTCGAGACGGTGGACGACGCCATCCGCAGGCTGATCGACGACATGTTCGAAACCATGTACGTCGCGCCCGGCGTGGGTCTGGCCGCCCCGCAGGTGAACGTGGCCAAGCGGCTGATCGTCATGGACATCAGCGAGGAAAAGGACGCGCCGCTGGTCTTCATCAACCCGGAAATTCTCGCCCGCGCGGGGGAGGAAGAATCCGAGGAAGGCTGTTTGTCCGTGCCGGGCATTTTCGAGAAGGTGCGCCGCGCGGCCACCGTGACCGTACGTGCCCTGGACCGCGACGGCAAACCGTTCGAGATGGAGGCCGACAAGCTGCTGGCGGTGTGCGTCCAGCACGAGATGGATCACCTGGACGGCAAATTGTTCGTGGATTATCTCTCGGCGCTCAAGCGCCAGCGCGCCCGCAAGAAACTGGAAAAAGCCCGCCGCGAGCGGGCCACCGCCCGCAAAGGCGACGCGCGCCCCTCCCATCACACCGCCATCTAACGATCATGGCCACCAGCCGCACTGGATCATGACAAATCGGCAGGACAGACGATTTGCACGCATCGCGCCCGAAGGGGGCGATACAGGGAGGTATCCCATGAGCGCGACTGTTCGCCATGATCGTTTCCCTCACCCCGGCCCAATCATGCCGGGCTCTCCCTGCCCGGCACACTACGGGCGCGAGGCGTGCAAATCCGCTCCCGACGGATTTGTCCCGGAGGGAGAGGGTAAGCAAGGTTGCTGCGACTTTCACGTTAAGGCATGAACCTCGTCTTCGCCGGCACGCCGGAGTTCGCCGTGCCGCCACTGAAACGGCTGCTGGAAAACGACTACCCCGTCCGCGCGGTGTACACCCAGCCCGACCGGCCCGCCGGCCGGGGGCGGACGCTGACTTCCGGCCCGGTCAAGCAACTGGCCCTTGCCCACGGCATCGCCGTGGAGCAGCCCGCGTCCTTCCGCGAGCCGGAAGCGCTGGAACGCCTCCGCGACTTGCAGCCCGACCTCCTCATCGTGGTCGCCTATGGCATGCTTCTGCCCCAGGCGGTGCTGGACATACCGCGTCTGGGCTGCGTCAACATCCACGCCTCGCTCCTGCCGCGCTGGCGCGGCGCGGCGCCCATCCAGCGCGCCGTCCTCTCCGGCGACGCGACGACCGGCGTCAGCCTGATGCGCATCGAAGCCAAGCTCGACGCCGGCCCGGTCTACCGCGAGGCATCCTGCCCCATCCTGCCGGGTGAGACCGCCGGCGAACTGCACGACCGCCTGTCGCTCCTGGGCGCGGAATTGCTGCTCGCTTGCCTCCCCGA
>DATDOO010000128.1:0-7607 GCA_035293245.1 Methylococcaceae bacterium | reverse complement strand
GTGGCCACCAAGTACCTGGAAAATTATCTGGGCTGGCGCAGGTGGCTGGAACGTTGCGGCGAACGGAACTCCCCGCTGGGTGGCCTCCAGGCCGCCCTTGGCCTGGAAAAGCATTTTCAACTGTTAATGCAGACATAGCCTTTGAAATGGCCGCCCTGTGATCTGCTGCCGCCACTGAAATGCTTGCCACCGGAATGCCCCCCACGGCCGCCGCCGTCTCGGGCCCATGCGCTTCCCGCCACGGACAGACTGAGAAGGAAGATAAACGCTGCTAGGAATTTTCCCGGTTTCATGACCGTTACCTCTCGCAGATGGGGCAAGGGAACGCTTACGGTTCCAGGGTCTCGGTAAACTCGCCTTGCGGCGGCCCCGTCAAACCCAAAAAGTTAGCAAAGGCCGCGACGAATCAGGTCATTACCAGCGACGATAATGGCCGCGATAGGGTGGTCCATAATAATAAGGATGCCAGTGACGCTTGGGGCCATAGTACCCTGGGCCATAATAAGGACTACCATAATAGGGGCGGACCGGAATACCGATCTCAACCCCGACCGGCGGGGCATAGACCGCACATCCGCTCGTGAGCAAAGCCAGGGCCAGGCAAATTACCGAGGTTTTCGTAAAAGTCGTCATTGCTCCTCCCGGTTACCCATGTCGGAAGCATCGCTGAGTGAGCCGCCTGTGAAATGCCCCATTCTGGGACCGCCCGCATCAGGCCATTGCACCTGACGGCAAGGATGTGGCTTCCAGCGTACATGTTAGACAGCCATCCGCGGCTTTGGTGCATGACCCTTCGGCCGAAATACAGCAACGGCTGCCAAAGCGCCCTGGTTCGAAGCAAGCCGTCCCCCTCGCCGTCGACGGGGCTACTCATTCTTCCAGATAGGTGTATGCCCTAAGCCCGGCAATCAAATCGCTCTCAAAGCGCTTGCGCTGCTCGGTGGGGATGGCGGCGTCGGCCAGCTTGCGGTGGAAGGCGCGCTCGATTTCCTCCGGGTCGATGTGCACGTAGCGCAGCAAATCGTCGGCGCCATCGCCCTTGAGCGGTTGAGTCAGCCGCCAGCCACCCGTGTCATCCAGCTCCACGTTGACCGAATGGGTGTCGCCGAACAGGTTGTGCATGTCGCCGAGGATTTCCTGATACGCCCCCACCAGAAAGAAGCCCAGCAGATACGGCTCGCCGGAGCGCAAAGGATGCACCGGCAAGGTGGCTTCGATGCTTTGGCGGTCGATGTAGGCGTCGATGCGGCCGTCGGAGTCGCAGGTCAGGTCCTGGATCACCGCGCGGCGGCTGGGTGCCTCGTCCAAGCGGTGCAAGGGCATGACGGGGAAGATTTGCCCGATGCCCCAGGCGTCTGGCATGGACTGGAACAGGGAAAAGTTGCAAAACAGCTTGTCGGCCAGGGTCTCGTTGAGTTCGTCCAGCAGCTCCCGGTGGGCGCGCAGACGCACGTCCAGCCGCTCGCGCACCCCGTGGCGGATGGCGGAACCGAAGCGCTCCGCCTCGGCCAAGTCCTTGAGGCCGATCTTGCCCTGGATGTATTCGGTGCGCGCTTCCAGCAGATCGAACTGGGCATCGTGCCAGATGCCCGGCGCGGATTCGTCCGGCAAGCGCCGCCATAGATCGGCCAAGTCCTGCACCACCCGCGCTTCGGATGCCGTCTCCCCGGGAACCTCCCCCAGCGCACGCTCAATGTCGATGACGTTGGTCACCAACACGGCGTGGTGGGCGCTCATGGCGCGGCCCGACTCGGTGACGATGGCGGGATGGGGCAGATTGCACTCGGCGCAGATTTCGCCGAAGGCGCGCACGATGGCGTGGGCGTATTCAGGGATGCTGTAGTTGATGGAGCACTCGTGGGTGGAGCGCGTCCCTTCATAGTCCACCCCCAATCCGCCGCCCACATCCACAACTTCCAGCCCGGCACCGAGAGCGCGCAATTCGGCGTAATAGCGCGCCGCTTCGCGGAGCGCCGCCTTGACGTCGTTGATGTTGGCCACCTGCGAACCGATGTGGAAATGCATCAGCTTCAGCCAGTGCAGCCGACCCGCTGCGCGCAGGGTGTCCAGCAGGCGCAGGATGTCGTTGGCACCCAGGCCGAACTTGGACTTGTCGCCGCCGCTGTTCTGCCACTTGCCAGCGCCGATGCTGGACAAACGGACCCGCACGCCCAGGCACGGCTCAATACCCAGGGCTTGTGCCTCGTCCAAGATCAGCGCCAGCTCGGACATCTTTTCCACGACGATGTAAACCTGCAGCCCCAGCCGTTGGCCGATCAGCGCCAGGCGGATATAGGCGCGGTCCTTGTAACCGTTGCAGACGAGGGTGCCGCTGTTGGCCAGGGCGAGGATGGCCAGAAGTTCCGTCTTGCTGCCCGCTTCCAGGCCGACGCCTTGCGAACCGTCGCCCAGGATGCCTTCGATGACCTTGCGCTGTTGATTAACCTTGATGGGATAGACCGGCGTGTAGGCGCCCTGGTAGCCCAGATCGGCGCGGGCGGATTCGAAGGCCGCGCGCAAGCGCAGCACCCGGTCGCGAAGAATGTCGGTAAAACGTACCAGCACCGGCAGGGACAGCCCCTCGCGGCGCACTGCGGCGGCCACGTCCGCCAGCCGCACTTCGCCGCCTTCCTTGGTGCCATGGGGACGAGCCACCACGCAACCCGCGGCGTCAATGTCGAAATAGCCGTCGCCCCAATGCTCGATGGCATAGGTTTCCCGGGCGTCCTGCAGGCTCCACGAAGTATTGGTCACGAATCGGTTACCAAGTCGCGTTGAAAAACGGGGGATTATGTGGAGAATCGTTAGGTTTTTGAAGCAATCCGGAACCGAAACCTCCATGAGCACCGCAAATCCCTCGAACTGGTTTACCGAAACCTACCCCAAGCACGGCAGCGCCTTTTCCTTCACCGGCGCGCAAAAGCTGCACGAGGAACAGACGCCCTTCCAGCGCATCGAGATTTACGAGACCGACTGGTTCGGCACGCTCATGGTCATCGACGGTTGCGTCATGGTGACCGACCGGGACAATTTCCTCTACCACGAGATGATGACCCATCCCGTGCTCTACACCCATCCCAACCCGGAAACCGTGTGGATCATCGGCGGCGGCGACTGCGGCAGCCTCAAGGAAGTGCTGAAGCATCCGGAAGTGAAGCAGGCGGTGCAGATCGAGATCGACGAGCGCGTCACCCGCCTGGCCGAGCAGCATTTTCCCGACCTATGCACCTCCAACAACGACCCACGCGCCGAACTGAAATTCATCGACGGCATCCAGTGGATCAAGGACGCAGCCCCCGGCAGCGCCGACGTCATCATCGTCGACAGCACCGATCCGGTCGGCCCGGCGGAAGGACTGTTCAACGAAGCCTTTTACCGTGGGTGCCTGAAGGCCCTGGGTCCGGACGGCATCCTCATCCAACAGAGCGAATCGCCGCTGTTCCATTTGGACCTTTTACAGTCCATGCGCCAGGCCATGCAAAGCGCCGGCTTCCCCGCCACCCGCACCCTGTTCTTCCCCCAGTGCGTCTACCCCTCCGGCTGGTGGAGCGGCACCATGGCCAGCAAGGGCGACCTGACCCATTTCCGCGCCGCCGCCGCGCGCCTCAAGCCTTTCCAGACGGAGTATTACAACGCCGAAGTTCATGCGGCGGCGTTTGCGATACCTGAGTTTTTCAAGCGGACGATGGGGTGAGTCATCAGGGAGAGGAAGCGATCACTTCATCCCCCCACCCAATGCCAAAGCCAACAGCAACGCATCCTCCCGCCGCCCGTTGGCGGCGGGGTAATAGTTCTTGCGCAGGCCGATTTCGTTGAATCCCATGCTGTCATACAACCGAAGTGCGGAGGTGTTGGAAGGGCGTACTTCCAGGAACAACGTATCGGCGCCTTGCAGGCGCGCCTCGTCGATGAGCTTTTGCAGCATCTGCCGGCCGAAGCCGCGGCCCTGGAAGCGGGGTGAAACGCAAAGGTTCAGGAGGTGCGATTCGTCCAGAATCGCGGAGAGGATGCCGTAGGCGACGACTTCCCCTTGGTATTCGCCGACCCAGTTGTAATAGGTGATGGTGAAACAGGCGCGGAAGGTGTCTTCGCTCCACGGGAACGGATAGGCCGCCTTTTCGATGGCCGCCACCGCCGGGACGTCGTACTTGCGCATCGGTCGGAACAGCAATTCTTTCTCCAGAACACGGGGAAAATACTTGCGGAAGTGCTCGCGCTCCCTGCCGTAAACGAAGCAATCCCAGAGCCGCCAGTACCAGTCGAACATGCGCGCTCAGCGCTCCGCCGCAGCATATGTGCGCCGCGCCAGACACAGGTCGTCCCACGCCTTGCGCTTTTCCAAGGGCGAGCGTAGCAGGTAGGCCGGGTGGTAGGTCACCACTAGCGGAATGCCCTGGTAATGGTGCACCTTGCCGCGCAGCTTGCCGATGGGGGTATCGGTCTTGAGCAGATTCTGAGCGGAAATCCGCCCGACCGAGAGGATGATTTTCGGCTTGATCCACTCGATCTGGCGCTTGAGGAACGGCTCGCAGGCGGCCACTTCTTCCGGTTTCGGATCCCGGTTGCCCGGCGGGCGTGACTTGAGGACGTTGGTGATGAACACGTCCTTTTCCCGGTCCAGGCCGATGGCGCGCAGCATCTCGGTCAGCAACTGGCCGGCGCGGCCGACGAAGGGCTTGCCCTGCAAATCTTCCTGTTCGCCGGGCGCTTCGCCGATCACCATCCATTCGGCCTGCGGGTTGCCGGAGCCGAACACGGTATGGGTGCGGGTGGCGTGCAGGGGACACCCCACACAAGCGGCGACTTCTTCCTCCAGGGCGCCCCATGCGCGGGCGACGGCGGCAAAGTCCGGTTTTTCCTCCACGGGCGGTGCATGCGCCTCTTCAGCGGGAGCCTGTAGGGGCGAATTCATTCGCCCTGAATCGGCGTCCGAAGGGCGAATGAATTCGCCCCTACAGGTCCCCTCCCCTCTGTCGCGCAACTCCCAGAGCTGCACGCCCATCGCCTTGAGATAGTGCTGTCGCCGCGCCTCGTCCATGGTCGGAATTAAACGTCGTCCACCTGCGGATGGGTCCGCCGCTCCGGCAGCAGCAACTTGTTGACGGCGTTGACGTACGCCTTGGCCGACGCGATGACGATGTCCGTGTCGGCACCCTGGCCGTTGACGATGCGTCCGCCCTTTTCCAGGCGCACGGTGACCTCACCCTGGGCGTCGGTGCCGCTGGTGATGGCATTGACCGAATACAACAAGAGCGTGGCGCCGGTCTTGACCAGCGACTCGATGGCCATGAGGCTGGCGTCCACCACACCGCCGCCGCGCGCTTCGCCGGTGACTTCCTCGCTATCGATGCGGACGGTCACACGGGCGCAGGGCGTCTCGCCGGTTTCGGCGCACACCTTGAGCGCCACCAGCTTGACGTGTTCGTCTGCAGCTTCCAGGCCGGCCTCGCTGACCAGAGCCTGCAAGTCCTCGTCGAAAATCTCGTGTTTCTTGTCCGCCAGTTCCTTGAAACGCTGGAAGGCATCGTTCAATTCCTGCTCGGAAGCGAAGTCGATGCCCAGTTCGGCCATGCGCGAGCGGAAGGCGTTGCGGCCGGAATGCTTGCCCAGCACCATGCGGTTGGCGCTCCAGCCCACGTCCTCGGCGCGCATGATTTCGTAAGTCTCGCGGTGCTTGAGCACGCCGTCCTGGTGGATGCCCGATTCGTGGGCAAAGGCGTTGGCGCCGACGATGGCCTTGTTGGGCTGCACCGGGAAGCCGGTGATGCCGGACACCAAACGGGAACAGGCGACAATCTCGCGGGTGTCGATGCCGGTGTCGCAGGCGAATACGTCGCGGCGGGTGCGCACCGCCATGACCACTTCTTCCAGCGCCGCGTTGCCGGCGCGCTCGCCCAGGCCGTTGATGGTGCATTCCACCTGCCTGGCGCCGTTGAGCACCGCGGACAGGGAGTTGGCCACCGCCAGCCCTAAATCGTTGTGGCAGTGCACGGAAAAGATCGCCTTGTCCGCGTTGGGGATACGGTGCATGAGGTTACGGATGCGCTCGCCGAACTGGCCCGGCATGGCGTAGCCCACCGTGTCGGGGATGTTCAGCGTCCGGGCGCCAGCGTCGATGACCGCTTCCAGGATGCGGCAGAGAAAATCCTCTTCCGAACGGCCAGCGTCCTCGGGCGAGAATTCCACGTCGTCGGTGTACTGGCAGGCCCGCTTGACCGCGCGCACCGCGTATTCCACCACCTGGTCCGGTTCCATGCGCAGCTTGCGCTGCATGTGGATGGGGGACGTGGCGATGAAGGTGTGGATGCGAACCCGCTCCGCGTCTTTCAGGGCCTCGCCGGCGCGGTCGATGTCCTTGTCCAGGGCGCGGGCCAGACCGCACACGGTGCTGTCCTTGATGGCCCGCGCCACCGCCTGCACCGCTTCGAAATCGCCGGGGCTAGCGGCAGGGAAACCGGCTTCGATCACGTCCACCCGCAGCCGCTCCAGGGCACGGGCGATGCGCACCTTCTCGTCGCGGGTCATAGAGGCACCGGGGCTTTGCTCGCCGTCGCGCAAGGTGGTATCGAAAATGATCAGTTTATCGTTCATGAAAATAGCTCCGCTCGTTCGCCGTCCTCAAGCCGGACAGCCTGAATAGGGTATGCAAAGGGAAAAGTGCCGTAGTTCTGCCCCTCAGGGCAGCAGGCGCAGCGGGAGCGGAAACAGGAGGCGCGCGGTGCCCTGAATGGAAAATGGAGAGGGTCGCACGCTCATAAGGTAAGTCGCAGGTCAAAACGAAATTTCAAGCCGCTTTTCGATCCGTTGAATGCGTTCATTCATCAGATCGATGCTCGCTTGCTGGCGGTAAACATCTCCTGAACCGACAGGGAATCGCGCCGGGAACTCGTAAGCGCGATTTCAACAGCATGCAAACGCTGCTTCACGTCCTTGAACTCATTGCGCATTTCGGTTTGCATCCCTTCAATCTGGTTTCGCAAGGCGCGGAACTGCTCGATGATCAAATGCTCGACGTTGTCAGTCATGGTGCATTCTCAAAATGAATCGCCAATCGCACGGTAGCGGTAGGGGAAATCAAAATCAAGTTTTCCGCCCCAGGCGGCGGCGGCGCAGGGTGATGAGGGTGAGCGCCGGGCCGGAAACCGCATAGGACAGGAAAATCAGGAACAGGGTCAGTTGCGGGTGGACGAACACCACGGCGAAACCCAGCATCACGGCGATGGCGACGAAGAACGGCACCTTGCCGCGCAGGTCGATCTCCTTGAAGCTGTGGTAGCGGATGTTGCTGACCATCAACAAGCCGGTCAGTACCGACAGCAGCGCGGACACCATCGCCACCCCCGTGCCCTGGAAGGCGTATTCCTGGCCCACCCAGACGTAGCCGGCCAGAATGGCGGCGGCGGCCGGGCTCGGCAGGCCCTGGAAATAGCGTTTGTCGGCGGTGCCGATCTGGGTGTTGAAGCGCGCCAGGCGCAAGGCGCAGCACACCGCGAAGAACAGCACAATGGCCCAGCCGATGCTCTGCAATTGCGCCATCGTCCACAAATACAAAACGGCGGCAGGCGCCACCCCGAAGCTGATGAAGTCGGACAGGCTGTCGAGCTCGG
>DATDOO010000127.1:0-2552 GCA_035293245.1 Methylococcaceae bacterium | reverse complement strand
GTCGGCCGGCCACACGGTGACGTCGTAGCCGCCGTTGCAGCCGGCATCCAGCGGCGTGGTGCGGTTGACGGTGAGCGTCGCCGGAACCCCGGAACGGGCACTGTTGTCGGCTTCCGGAATCAGCGCGCCGTTGGAAAACTTTGTGGTCTGGTTGGGAATCCACAGGTTGACGTCGCCCACCGCCGGAGGATCGGTGCGCCGGCAAACCTCGGCCACCGCGATCTTGACCAGGAGCCTGCGCGCGCAAGACTCGGCGCGGAAATTGGGCGCGGTGAACACAAACGGCACTTGGCCGGTGAGGTCCGTGGGCAATCTTCCCTTGGTACCCTGCAATCCGATGGTCTTGCCGCTACTGTCCAGCTTGAGCGTCTGGGCAGAGAATGTCGATTTGTCCTGGGCCGGAGCCATCAGGCCGGCCAGGCCGCCGCCGTTGGCAATCACGTCGGCCAGGTCGACGGGGGCGTCATTGTCGCTGCGGAAACTGTCGGCATTGGTATCGTCGGCGGGAAACAGCGCGCTGTAGGCGATCACCGGCCGGGCGGCACCGCCGCTGTAGCAGCCCTGTTCAATCTGCAGCGTGTTGGCGGCGATTTCCCCCTCGGCGGCCTCGAGGGCGATTGAAGGCGGCGTCAACGTCAGCGGGGCTATCTGGCCATCGCACGCCGCCGCATCCTCCAGCGCGCTCGTCGCCGTCTGGCACTGGTAAAACAGGCGGTAGCTCACCGGGGCGGCGGCGGCGCTGGATTTGTCTACGGTGATGTTGTAAGTCCCGCTCCCATCTGCCTCGTCGACAAACGCCACCGGGCTGAAGCTTGCGTCGCCGGCGACGGAGTCGGTGGTGTTGGCGGCCTTGGCGTCTTTGCTGGCCTGGGCGCTCAGCTTGGGCGACGACGCCGTGGCGTTGCGCACCCGATAGGCAAGCTTGTCCGTGCCCGAGGGACAGGAAACCGGGTGGACGTCGACGGCGCCAGCTTCCGCGCCCAGCGTCCCGGACAGGCAGGCCGCCGACGCGACCGGTCCTTGGAGCGCCGCCGCAAGGGCAGACGCCAGCCAGAGGTTTTTCTTGAATCGCACGTTTGTCATGTTCAGGGTCCCGCGCCGCCAATGCCCCGGAATATCGCACAAGTGGGCTTGAATGCCGAGCGCGATCCGGACTCGATGGTTCTAGTCAGCAATTTTCGTGCTCGGAATGCGGTCCGGGTTTGATCAAGACGCTCGATGAACCGCTATGGCATATCACACAGTCCCAGTTATGGAGAATACGGCCGACTCTCCCATTCACGTCTCCCGCCCCGCGCGGCGCAAGGTGTTGAGCAGCGGGTCCAGAAGGTAGCGGAGCGCCGTTCGCTCCTGGGTCTTGAGATAGACCTCGGCGGGCATGCCGGGATAAAGGGAAATGTTCTCTCCAGCCTTTTCCAAGGCTTCCGCTTCGACACGCACGTGGGCCAGATAATGCGGCTGGTCATAAGCATTTTCCGCCTCGAGCCGATCCGCGGAAACGTAAATCACCACGCCTTCCACCAGGGAGGTGGTGCGTTGCTTGTAGGCCGTCAGGTGGATATCGGCAGTCTGGCCGGGGTGAATTTCGTCGATGTCCTGCACCTGAACCTTACACTGGATAATCAGCGCGGTGCCCTGGGGCACGATGTCCATCAGGGGTTCGCGCGGCGCAATCACGCCTCCCGCAGTGTGGACCTTCAGGTCCACGATGCGGCCGGCGACCGGCGCGGCGATGGTTTGCCGCTTGATGGTGTCTTCCGGTACGCGCAGGCGCTCCTGCAGATCGAAGATTTGCTCCTGGGACTTTTTCAGGCCCTCGGAGGACTGTTGCTGGTATTGATCCGTCAAACCGATGGCGTGCAACTGGAGTTCCGCGATTTTCTGCTTGGCGCGGGCCACCTCCGCCGAATACTCCCCCCGCCGGGTGTCTTCCGCGCTCAGGGCCCTCCTCAGTTCCAGAATGTGCTGCTGGGCGACAAACCCCTTTTCGGCCAGCCGCGCGTTGGACGCCAGTTCCTCGTCCAGGTAGCGGGTGGTTTGCCGCGACGATGCGATCTGGCGTTCCAGGGCGCCGATCTCGTCCTTCACCTCGGCGATCTGGTTCTGGATGATCTTGATCTGGCCTTCCAGCACCTCGCGCTGGGTCGTGAAAACCCGCGTCTCGCTCATGATGATTTCCGCCAGCTTCTCGTCCGCCCGGCGCTCCAACAATGAAGCGGGCAGCGCAATGGAGGACGACCGGCTCTTTTCCGCAAGGTAGCGGGCTTCCCGTACCGTTTCGGCGTCCAATTGGTCGCGCAGGATATTGAGTTCGGCGACGGTGTGCTCGTTTTCGAGAACGATCAGCGGCTGGCCCAGCGCGACCTCATCCCCTTCCTTGACCAGGATGTCGCGCACGATTCCGCCTTCGAGATGCTGCACGGTCTTGCGATTGCTTTCCACCTTGACCACGCCTTCGGCGATCACGGCCCCACTCAAGGGCGCAAAAGCCACCCAACCACCCAGAAAGCCGAATGTCAGCACGATGAACGCCAGCCCGTGCGCAATCACTT